>JAJYSL010000173.1:0-3859 GCA_021793595.1 Acidobacteriota bacterium | reverse complement strand
TGGTGGCGTTACTCTACATGCTGACAACCGCCGCTACTGGATATCTGTTGCCCGCGACCGCCATTGCAAATTCTTCACGACCGACCGCCGATGCCATGCTGTTAGCCGTCGGCGCGTGGGGCGCGGGACTGGTTTCGATCGGAATGACGATTAGCATTCTCGCATCGCTGAATGGAACCGTTCTTTCCGGTGCTCGCATTCCCTTTGCCGCAGCTCGCGATGGAATTTTTTTTCGCTCGATGGCGCACATTCATCCAAAGTTTGAAAGCCCATCGGTATCGCTGAACGTGCAGGCTGCCATGTCGACGGTATTGCTGCTGATGGTGGGACGCTTTCAGGCGCTGTTTGAGCTGGCGCTTCTGGGGGAATGGCTGTTCTACATGCTAACGGCAACGACGATCTTTGTTTTTCGTGCGCGCGAGCCGGAGAGGGAGCGACCGTACCGAGTGCCCGGCTATCCCGTACTGCCCGGAGTGTTTGTGGCGGCGGCCCTGTTGGTGATTACCTACATTTTTCTCAGCAACCTCCATAATTCGATCGGAGGGCTGGTGGTCATTGCGCTGGGGCTGCCAATGTACGTGTGGATGCGATATCGACGGCAGAATGGCATTGCTAAGAATCGAGAAGCGGAGTAACTCGACGCAGGACACTCTCACTTTGTGTGAGACTCGATCAGACGCCGGTATAGCTGGATAGTCTGATCCGCGATGGCAGACCAGGCAAACTTTTCTTCCACGCGCCGGCGCCCCGCTTCGCCAAACTGCCTGCATTTCTCCGGATCGTTCAGCAGGCTGGAAATCTTCGCGGCCAGGTCGCGCGCAAATTGGTTCGGACTCGACGGAAAGCCTGTCATCGGATCCCCTGCAAAAGAAACCAGGTAGCCGGTCTCACCGTCGACCACAACTTCAAGAATTCCTCCAATGGCGCTGGCCACTACAGGAGCATGGCAGGCCATGGCTTCCAGATTGATGATGCCAAACGGCTCATAGACAGAGGGGCAGCAGAAGACGCGCGCATGGCTGTAGAGCTGAATCGCTTCCGGCTTGGTCACCATCTTCTCAATCCACACCACATGCGGATGTGAGGCCTTGGCCTCGGCAACTTTCTGGCGCATTTCGGCGGCGATTTCTGGCGTGTCCGGGGCGCCGGCACACAGCACTACCTGCGTATCGCGCGGCAGATAGCGGATCGCCTCCACCAGATGGGTGACGCCCTTCTGTCGCGTAATGCGACCGACAAATAAAACATAAGGCCGCGACGGATCGACACCGTACTTGGCCAGCGCGGTCGTGTCGCTGGTCTTGTCATACTCGGCGAGGTCGATGCCGTTGTAGATGACGTGAATCTTCTCCGGCTGCAGCTCCGGATACACACGCAAAATGTCCGCCTTGGTGCCGTTCGATACGGCAATGACCGCATCTGCGTCCAGAATGGCGGTGTGCTCCATCCAGGAGCTCATCGCATAGCCGCTGCCCAGTTGCTCGGCCTTCCACGCGCGCAGCGGTTCCAGGCTATGAGTCGTCAGAACGAACGGAATCTTGAACAGCTTCTTTGCCAGGAACCCGGCCATCGACACGTACCAGGTGTGGGTGTGGATGACATCGATCTTCGCCAGAGATTTCATCTGCAACAGGTTCAGGCTGAACGCTGCCAGCGCCGCATCGAATTTTTCCGGCGTGCCTTGGGCCAGTTCCTCCCACGGCTCCGCACCGCGCACATGCAGGTTGCCCTGATCCAGATGCTGATCGCCCCAGCAATGCACCTCAACTTCAATTTTCTTCGCCAGCTCACGGCTCAGATACTCGACATGCACTCCAGCGCCGCCGTAAACGTTCGGCGGATATTCGCGCGTCATCAGACCTACTCGCAATGCAATTCTCCTGACATCCTATGAAGCTTCGATGCGCTCGATTCGCTGTCGCAATTCCCGCGCGGCAATGAACATTTGGCAGAAAGGGTTATTCTAGAGCAGTTCGATCGTCCCTGGCACCGGGACGAACCATCACGCGATACTCTCCACGGCATGTCCCAGAAAAAACCTAAGCTCGGCCAGAATTTCCTCACCGACCCCAGCGCGCGGCAACGCATCGTGGAGGCACTCGGCGATATTTCCTCCAGCACGGTGCTGGAGATCGGCCCCGGGCGGGGTGCGCTGACTGACTTGCTGGCTTCGCGCGCGCAAAAACTGATCGCTGTCGAACTAGATCGGGCACTGGCGCCACGGCTGACCGAAATATGGAAATCCGCGAGCCATGTCTCCATCCTGCAGGCGGATATTTTAGATCTGGATTTGGCAAGAGTACGTGCCATGACCGGGACCGCAGGCGATGCGCCCTTGGTCGTGGTCGGAAACTTGCCGTATTACATTACGTCCGACATTCTGCTGCACCTATTCGCCCAGGCAGTGTTCATTTCGCGCGCGGTCGTGATGGTGCAGGAAGAAGTTGCAGACCGGTTAGCCGCGACCGCCGGAACCAGTGCCTACGGAGTTCTGTCTGCAACCGCGCAGATGCACGGACATGTGGAGAAACTATTTGCGCTGCCGCCGGAAGCATTTACACCGGCGCCCGGCGTATCCTCTGCTGTTGTGCGGCTGGACATGCACCCTCGATTTGACGAATTGCAGGTGGAACGAACAGCGTTCATGCGATTCCTTCAACTGAGTTTTCGGCAGAAGCGAAAGACGCTCGTCAACAATTTAAAGGGCGCAGGGATCGCCGAAATGGGCGACATTCTAGCCGCGATTGAGAACGCGGGGCTGAGACCGGATGTACGGGCGGAAGCAGTTCCGCTGGAAGCGATGGCCACCATCTTTTGCGGGCTGCATGTATAGCGGGCTTAAAAAAGAAAACCGGTGAATAGCTCACCGGCTTTCTCACTTCAATTGATATTTCAACTAGCTATGGCCACCTCCACCACCGCCGTGTCCACCCCCGCCGCCACCATGGCCGCCGCCGAAGCCACCTCCACCACCGTGGAAGCCTCCACCACCGTGGAAGCCTCCGCCGCCATGGAAGCCTCCGCCGCCACCGAAACTGCGTGCACCGCCGAAGGAGCCCCCGCGGAACCCACCACCGCCGAAGGCGGGGGCGATCCCATGGTAACTACCGTGACTGCCAAATGCCGCATGGTTTCCGGACGCGCTGCGGTTTTGAAATGCCACGGCATTGGCAGCACGCATGCTATTGAACGTTGGGCCGCGCATCTGCCTTGAGGTCCCGCCGAATCCCCTCCCTCCGCGGATTCCATTTGGAGCCCGGCCCGCCAGCCCTCGGTTCCCCGCCCCCGCTCGATTCCCCGCCAGCCCTCGGTTCCCTGCCAGCCCTCGTCGATTCTGCCCGCCGAACCCACCCAGCGTACCGCCCCGCAAAACGCTGGGTGGAGCGCTCTTAATAAGAGCTGCGTTTCGAAACGGGATGTTCGCCCGGCTCGCAACACTGTGCAGCGGCGCAATCTTCGTTCCGTTGAAATTGATCGGGCGAGCATGGTTGATTGGGTGGCCATTGTTGGCGAATCCGTGCGGCACCATCGCCGGGGTGCCGACATGAACGATATTTTCGCCCGGTCTGCCTCCGTTTATACCGCTGCGCAAGCCCGAGGGCGGGGTGGGCACATGGTACCCGGAAGGACCTCTATACACGTTGGCATAGCCACCGCCGTAATATCCGCCAAAGCCACCGTATCCGTAACCGCCATATCCCATACCCATGCCCATGCCCATGCCCATGCCGTATGCCCCAGGCATCCATCCCCAGCCGAAGCCGTTAATGTAGGACCACATGCCGTAATGAAATGGCAACCAGCCCCAGGGATACCCGGAAATCCACGACATACCCATTCCGCCACCCGGGTGGCGGAA
>JAJYSL010000012.1 GCA_021793595.1 Acidobacteriota bacterium | reverse complement strand
GGGGGGGCGAGATCTAACCCCAAAAAACGATACGAGACCTTTTCTTCTACTTGCGCCTTTAATGTACCACGAAACAAAAAGATGTCAATAGAAATCTGATCGGAAGCAATTGCTGGCGGTTTCTCGGCCCTCCTTGAAGCGCGCTAAGAACGATTTTATTTGCGGAGCGGTCCTGGCATCGCCGTTTCTCTCCAGACGTCGCTTTGTTGCCTTTTATCTGGTGCCTCACCCCTTAGTCGAGTTTCTCACCTGCCTATGGACTCATCCGGGCGTTACCGGCGCATATTGGCAGGGCAGGGCGTACTTCTGAAATACTGGGTGCTTGGATATAACTGGATGACATGGTGATGCAGATGCAGGGCAAGGTTGCAGTTGTAACCGGCGGTGCGACCGGCATTGGTGAGGCGTCCGCGCGAAAGTTGTGTGAATTGGGCGCACGCGTGGCGATTCTTGATCGCAACGCAAACGCGGGTCAGGCGACGGTTGCCGAGCTCGAAAAGTCTGGTTACACTGCCAGCTATTTTCCTTGTGATGTCTCGATCGAGTCCCAAGTACAAGCTGCAATCGCCGCAACGGTGGCCCGCTATGGCGGCCTTCATATCCTCGTCAGCAATGCTGGAATTCAGCGCTACGGCGACGTCGTCACCACCACTCCAGAGCTTTGGGACGAGACGATGGCTGTCCACGTGAACGGCTGCTTTCATGCGACGAAATATGCCATCCCCGCCATGCTGGCCTGTGGCGGCGGAGCGATCGTGATTGTGGCCTCGGTGCAAAGTTTCACCGCCGTCAATAATTCAGTTGCGTACGTCGCGGCAAAACATGCGCTGCTCGGAATCACGCGCGCCATCGCACTCGATTTTGCATCCCGCAATATCCGAGCAAACTGCGTTTGCCCGGGAGCAATCGATACGCCGATGTTGCGTGCCACGGCTGACAGAACCGGTTCCCCCCAAAAAATGCTGGACGGGATTGGACGAATGCACGCACTCGGCAGAATCGGCCGCCCCCAGGAAGTCGCTAACGCGGTCGCTTTCCTTGCCAGCGATGAAGCTTCCTTTATTACCGGGACGAGTCTGCTTGTCGATGGAGGCCTCCTGGTGCCTACGGGCGGCATGGGATTTCAAGAATCCGGCATAGGGACTGGAGGGAAAGCGTGATCACAAGCGGAAAATTAGCAGGGAAAGTTGCCATTATCACGGGATCTGCGGCGGGGATTGGCCGTGCCTCCTGCCTCTTGTTTGCACAGCAAGGCGCAACGGTTGCCGCTGTTGATTGCGACGCCGGCGGCAATGCGAAATTGGTGGAGGAGATCCGCAGTTTGGGGGGAAGCGCCGAGGCGTTTACCGCGGATGTTGCTTCTGCGAACCATGTAGAGCGAGTTGTTCAGCAAACTTTGTCAAAATGGCAGCGCGTCGACATTCTGTTCAACAATGCCGGAATCGTTCCCGGCAAAAAGGTTCACACCCTGACGGAAGAAGAATGGGACCGCGCCTTCGCCATCAACGTAAAGAGTATGTACCTTTTCAGTCGCGCCGTGATTCCTTCTTTCCTGCAGCAGGGCGGCGGCGTCATTTTGAACATGTCGTCGACAACCGCGCTGCGCGTAGCACCGGACCGTGCACTGTATACCGCGACCAAAGGCGCTGTTTTGTCCCTCACCAAATCGATGGCGGTCGATTATGCCGCCGACAACATCCGCGTGAATTGCCTTTGCCCCGGCACAACGGATACTCCCTCGTTGCGGGCTCGCTTGAGCGCCGCCGGGAATACTGACGAGATGACGAAAAAGTTTATCGCGCGCCAGCCGTTGCGTCGGCTCGGTACTTCAGAGGAGATGGCCACGGCTGCGCTCTACCTGGTCTCTGACGATGCTTCGTTTGTCACCGGATCGGCGTTTCAAATCGATGGGGGGATGTCTCTTTGAGGACGCATTAGAGAGGCCTTACAATCGAAACTAAGCCCATTTTCGGCGGAAAAACGAAACTAAACGAAATTCAGCCGGCGCTCACGTTCGCCAGGAGACTTCCCGCATGCGATTGATACGATTCGGCCCCGTCGGAAACGAGAAACCCGGCGTCATCGACGCCACTGGTTCCCGTCGCGACCTCTCTTCCCACTTCAGAGACTGGGACATGGCTTTTTTCGGATCTGCGGCCCTGGATCGATTGGTCGAGATCGTGAAACGCGACACGGCCAGGTTGCCAATTGTGCCCGAGTCGGAGCGTTGGGCGGCTCCCGTCGCACGGCCGGCCAAAGTCATCTGCATTGGACTGAACTACTCCGACCATGCAGCCGAATCCGGAATGCCAATTCCGCCGGAGCCCATCGTCTTTATGAAGGCCTCGAACACCGTTGTGGGGCCATATGACGATATATTGATTCCACGCGGCGGCGAAAAGACCGATTGGGAAATTGAGCTAGGGGTTGTGATTGGCAAAGAGGCTCGGTATCTGGCGTCGCCCGCAGACGCATCGGCCCACATCGCGGGGTATTGTCTGACCCATGACGTGTCGGAGCGCGCGTTTCAACTGGAGCGCAACGGCCAGTGGACCAAGGGGAAGAGTTGCGATACCTTCAACCCGCTGGGGCCGTGGCTATCCACGCCGGACGAGATTCCCAACCCCGACGCGCTCAAGATGAAGCTTTGGGTCAACGGGGAACTGCGCCAGAGCGGTTCGACGGACAAGATGATCTTCAACTGCACCTTCCTGGTTCACTATTTGTCGCAATTCATGACTCTTGAGCCAGGCGATCTGATTTCCACGGGCACGCCTCCCGGCGTCGGCCTCGGCATGAAGCCACCCAAATATTTGAAGGCTGGCGACGTTGTCGAGCTTGAAATGGAGTATCTCGGGCGGCAAAAGCAGCGTTGTGTTCCGGCTTAGGGTTGCGATGTCGACAAGGCCAAAGGTTCGGCGCAATCGCAGCATAGAAATCATCTCTCTGAAACATGCATCGACAGGATGGGTATCGCATTGAAGATGAGTTTTCGTTGGTACGGGAAATCCGATCCCGTGAAACTGGAATACATCCGGCAAATTCCCGGCATGCACGGCATCGTTGCAGCCATTTACGATGTCCCGTTGGGCGAAACCTGGCCGGTCGAAAAGATTCTCGACCTGAAAAACTCCATCACCGCGCATGGCTTTGCGTTTGAGGTAGTGGAAAGTGTGCCCATCCACGAAGACGTCAAACTTGGCAGGCCGAGCCGGGATCGCTGGATCCAGAAATATTGCGACACCCTGCAGCGCCTCGCCACGGCCGGTATCAAGGTGGTTTGCTACAACTTCATGCCTGTCTTCGACTGGATGCGCACCTCGCTAGATCGCAAGCTTCCCGACGGCTCGTCCAGCACAGCTTTCGATGTCGATGCGGTGTTCAACGTCGACCTGGGCAAAGGTGTGACATTGCCCGGTTGGGATTCGGCCTACACTCCGGAACAATTCCGAACTTTGATGGCTGCCTACACCTCGGTGGGAGAAGAAGAACTCTGGAAGAATCTCGAATATTTCCTGCAGCGTGTCATTCCCTACGCCGCCTCGGTTGGCATCAAGATGGCGCTCCACCCCGACGATCCTCCGCGACCGATTTTCGGCCTCCCGCGCATTGTGAAAAATCGCAACGACCTGCGCCGAGTGTTAGACGCGGTTGATGCGCCGGCCAATGGCCTGACGCTCTGCTCCGGAGCGCTGGGTGCGGATGTTCGCAATGACATCGTCGCCATGGTCAAAGAATTCGGAGGGGAAAAGCGAATCCACTTTGCCCATCTTCGCAATATTCAGGTAGACGAGCGCGGCAATTTTCAGGAGACTGCGCACTATTCAACTGCAGGCTCGCTCGATATGGCCGCTATCGTTCGTGCGTATGCTGAAATCGGTTTCGAAGGGTATGCGCGCCCCGACCACGGTCGAATGATCTGGGGAGAAAAAGGCAACTTCAGCTACGGCCTCTATGATCGCGCCCTGGGCGCTGTTTACCTGAACGGTCTCTGGGAAGCCAGCACCAAAATTCTCAATAAGAATTAGCCTGCCGGTCAAATCTGCTCGGGTGTAGAAGGTGCGCTCTGCTTGAACGGCCATTCTTTTTGGATGAAGGCGCGCACCGCATAAATCATTAGCCCTGTCAGTAACAGGCCCGTGGCAAATTCAATTTCTTTCGAGAGATTCTTTCCGTGTATCAGCACAAACAAGAATCCCGCGATCGCCAGCAACGCGGGGATCGGATACCAAGGCATTTTGAAAGGGTTCGGCTGCCCTCCCAGGCGACTGCGAAACGCCACCAGCCCCACAGCCTGCAATAGAAATTGAAATACGATGCGTGTGATGATCAGCGCCACGATCAGGTCCGGCAACCGAAACAGGCAGAAGAAAACAGAGACCGCACCCAACACCAGCAACGACACGGTAGGGAAGTGTTTTGTCTTATGCAAGGCGGCGAAGCTGGCAAAGTAATTTTTGTCGACCGCCGCTGCATACGGTACGCGCGAGTATCCCAGCAGCACCGCAAACACGGACGCAAATGCGGTCCACACAATCAACACAGCCATCGCTTTGCCGGCCCAGGCCCCATACAGGCGCTGCATCACCACAGCGATCACCGAGCTGCGCGTGGCGATGGCTCCGGGCTTCATAAACTCATGCACGGGGATCACCTGCAGCACGCTGATATTCAGGAACACGTACAGGCTGGCCACAATCAGGATCGACCAGAAAATCGCGCGCGGAATGATGCGCCGGGGATCTTTCACTTCTCCAGCGAGAAAGCAAATGTTGTAATACCCGCCGTAGTTATAGATCGCGATCAGCAGTCCCGCGCTGAATCCACCGACACCGTGCTCCGCAGAAGATGCACCGGCGTGGGCGGCAGTTGCACCCATGTGCAACAGTCCGGAAACGATGACCCACACGATCGCCAGCAGTACACCGATCGACAGTATGCGCGAAATTCTCCCCACTGCTTGAATGCCGTTATAGATCAGGAACGTTGCAAGGCCGCACGCCATCATCGCGACCACGGAGCCCAGCGTCACAGCGAGGTGAACGTGGAACCAGCCGCCTAGCCCGACGTCGTAGTTGAACCAGGAAAGATTCAATTTCGGCCACAGGTAGGCTGCATACTGCGACAGTCCCACGGCTCCTGAAGCCGTCGACAACGGGGCGCTGAAGGTCAGTTGCCATATATAGAGGAAGGAGAGCAGGCGTCCCCACCGCTGCACTCCGTAGATGCGATTCAGGTACAGATAGCTTCCGCCCGACTCCGGAAAACGTGTTCCCAGTTCGGCCCACACCATGCCATCGCACAGCGCCAGCGCGGCTCCAAAGATCCATCCCAGGATGGCACGGTCTCCCAGCGCAACCACCATCAGCGGCAGCGTGATGAAGGGCCCAACTCCAATCATGTTCAGCACGTTCACATTGATCGCGGTGGTCAGTCCAATGCCGCGCACAAGCCCGCCAGATGCTGCAGCGCCGCTTGCTACTGCTGCCGAGCTGGTTGAAGATTCCATGGCCATCCGTGGTGTCCTGTGAGAGAAACTGTCCTTCGTCTGAGATTATGGAATGAGCGAAAAGGATGACGATACCAGCCGATCCGCGAATCGTTGTAAGAGCGATCAGTGTCCAATCATCATTGCACGTTGTTTTAGAATTGCCACTACCGTCTCATCCATAAAGGTCATACGAATGAATCGATGCTCCACGCAACAGTCTATCGGTATCACCCTGCTTGCATGCATGGCATGGATCACGATACCAGTTTTCAGTCAGAGTCCCGCCAAAGTTGAGCCCGATCCCAACGCTCGCGCCATTCAGCTAAACCGCGGCGCGGCTGCCTTGGCGCGGACGTTGCGCGAGTTGCACACACGCGCCAGTCTCATCATGTTTACAGCGCACCCGGATGATGAAGATGGTGGTGTGCTCACGTATGAGAGTCGCGACGTCGGTGCGGATACCAGTTTATTTACGCTGAATCGTGGCGAAGGCGGCCAGAACGTGATGTCGTCTGATTTCTGGAACCAGTTAGGTGTTCTTCGAACAGAGGAGTTGTTGCAAGCCGATCGCTACTACGGAGTGCACCAATATTGGTCACGCGCCGCCGACTTTGGTTTCACCAAAACCAAAGAGGAGGCCATGCAAAAGTGGGGATACGACCGTGTCCTCTATGACTCGGTTCGAGTCGTTCGTATGACGCGTCCGCTGGTGGTCACATCCGTATTTTCCGGCAATGTATCCGACGGACACGGGCAGCACCAGGTCGCCGGTCAGATGGCGCAGGAGGTTTACAACGCCGCCGCTGATCCAAAGATGTTCCCAGATCAAATCCGCGCCGGCCTTCGCCCCTGGGCTCCGTTGAAGATGTATGTGCGCACGCCGTTTGCCACCATATCTTCGCTGGGCGTGTTCGATTACGCCACCGGTCACTGGGCTCCCGCGCGCTTTCACGACTACATCAACAACACGTGGATTGAAGGTAAGCCTACCCCAACTCTGTCAATTCCAGTTGGCCAGTATGATCCTGCGGTCGGCCTCTCCTACTCACAGATTTCTACGGAAGGCTGGGGTCAGCAAAAGTCTCAGAATGGGGGCTATGGGATTCCTTCTCCTGGCCCCGATGCATCGCCGTATCGACTGTATGCTTCACGCGTTCCTGCAGCAGGAAAGCAGGCAGGATTTTTCGATGGAATTGATACCTCGCTCGCCGGAATTGCCGACTACGCTCCCGCCGACCAGGCTGGCTGGATTCGCGCCAGGCTGACTTCCATCAATGCCCTCGTGGAGCAGGCCATCCAGAATTACTCCATCAACGCGCCGGAAAAGATTGCGCCGCTGCTCGCCCACGGATTGGTAGAAACCGAAGCCCTGATACAGCAAATCCAACAGAAACCGCTGCCGGAAGATGCTCGCTATAACATGCTGCACGAGCTTGGCGTGAAGAAGGTGCAATTCAACACCGCTCTCACCCAGGCGCTCGGCCTCAGCATTGAAGCGGTGGTTTCGAACGGCGACGGTGCAAGACGCGGGCATTATGGCAGAGGCAGTTCGAACACATTTCAATCCGCCATTCCGGGTCAGTCGTTTCAAGTCAGCGTGCATCTTGCCGATCAGGGAACCGATCCGGTCACCGTGAAAGATGTCCATCTCGTCACCACGCCAGATAAGGACTGGAAACTCGCGTCGCTCGGTACGGTGCCGACTTCAGTCAGCGCGGACGGTACCGAGGATGCGAAATTTTCCGTCACTGTTCCCGAGGACGCGACTATCACCAAGCCATACTTCACCCGTCCGAACCTGGAGCAGCCGTACTACGACGTTTCGAATCCGGAGTATCTGAATCGCTCCTGGATGCCGTACCCTCTCGCGGCGATGGCCACCTTCAGCTATCAAGGCGCGCAAGTAGTTTTGGATCAGGTGGTGCAGACCGTGCATTCGGTGCATGGCTACGGGCCGGTTCTGGATCCCATGCTGGTGGCTCCGGCAATTTCCGTATGGGTATCGCCGAAGGCCGGCATCGTTCCCCTGATAAGCAAATCGCTCACAATACACGTCCAAGTTCGCAGCGATGTTGAAGGCGCCGCGGCCGGCAGTGTGTCCTTGAATCTGCCCGAAGGCTGGACATCCAATCCTGTGAAGGCGCAATTTGCCATTCAGCAAAATGGCGGCCAACAGAATATTGACTTCGAAGTGGTCCCGAAACGGGTTGAGGCCAAACCGTACCACATCACCGCAACTGCGTCATACCACGGGCATATCTACACGTCGGGCTCAACTGCGGTTGGATATCCGGGGCTACGTTCTTATCCGTACTATCGAGACGCGACCTACCGTGCAACGGGAGTTAATATCCATATTCCTGCAGGTTTAACCGTGGGATATGTGGCGGGAACGGGCGATAGTCTTGCGGCCTCGCTGCAGGAACTGGGAATTCAAACTACATTTCTTTCCGCGCAGGATATCGCAACGGGCGACCTGGATCGCTTCCGAGCCATCGTGCTTGGCGTACGTGCCTACGCTGTTCGGCCTGAGTTGAAGACTTTCAATGCGCGACTGCTCGACTACGTCAAAAATGGTGGGACGCTCATCGTCCAATACAATCTGACGGAGTTAGGCGATACCTCCGGCCCTTATCCGTTTCAGCTTGGCGGCAACCCGGAAAAAGTGATTGATGAAAACTCGCACGTAACTTTTTTGGATACGAATTACCCCGCATTGACCTGGCCCAACAAAATTACAGAACAAGATTTCAGTGGTTGGGTAGAAGAGCGCGGTCATGGCTTCATGCGCAGTTGGGACCCACGCTATACGGCGCCCACTGAAACCCATGATCCAAACCAGCAACCGCAAAAAGGTGGCTTGTTGATCGCTCCCTATGGCAAGGGCTTCTATGTGTACGACGCATATGCATTTTATCGCCAGCTACCGGAAGGTGTCCCCGGAGCCTATCGCATTTTTGTGGACTTACTAAGTTTGTCCAGCAATCCTGACATGCAGAAGCTATCGGCTGCCACGGCAAAATAAGTCCGCTCATGGTATCGCATTTCTGTTTCTCTTGGCACAAAGTCGCAGAAGACAGCCGCGATGACGGGATGAAATCGTCGCGACTACTTCAACTCGCCGGTGGAATCATCGACGGCAGGGAACTCCTCGGCCTTGCGACTACCATCCTTTTGCTTCAGCAGGATCTGGATCTTGCCCTCCGCAGCCTCCAAATCTCCCTTGCAGGCGTTCGACAACTTGACGCCCTCTTCAAACAAGCGCACGGACTCTTCCAGGGGCAAGTCGCCGCGTTCCAGTTTGGCGATGATCGTCTCCAACTGCTTTAAAGATTCTTCAAAGCTAGCCAAGGTTGACTCCGTGTTCTGCTTGCTGTTGCACTTTTCCGGTTGATCCAACCGCAGTTGACTTGATGGTCTGCCTGGACTTGTTGGGCAGCACGCTTTCCATCACGGTCAAGGCTGCTTCAAATCTGCCCGACGGTGCACTGACTTGCACTCCCTGCACCATATCGCGCGCCGCGACCAGCATTTCCTGGGCAATCTTGACGCCTTCTGCGCGTGCCAGCTCTGGCGTGTCCGCCTGCTGCATGCGCAGCAGAATATCATCCGGCACAAAGACGCGCAGATCGTTCCGCATAAATTCCGCGTTGCGCAAACTAACCAGTGGCCAAATGCCGGCAATCACCGGTAGACGAAATTGCTCCACCCGCTTGAGAAAAGCCTCCAGCAGGCGCAGATCGAAAACCGGCTGCGTAATGGCAAACTCCGCGCCAGCCTCCACTTTATAGGCAAATCTCCGCACCTCGTTGTCGAGGTCGGGCACACCGGGATTGGCAGCGACACCGATCGCAAATCCAGTGGACGCACCGATTGAATTGCCGCCAATATCCAAGCCACTGTTTAGATTGCGAACAATGTTCACCAGTCCAATCGCATCCACGTCGAAGACGGCCGTGGCATCTGGATAATTTCCCAGCTTGGGCGGATCGCCGGTGAGGCAAAGGATGTTGCGCAGCCCAAGTGAAGCCGCTCCCAGCAGATCCGACTGGATGCTTAATACGTTGCGATCGCGGCAGGTGTAGTGCAGCACGCTCTCGATTCCAACCTGCTGCTGCACCTGCAGGCACAGGCTCAGCGCGCTCATACGGGCCGATGCGCGCGGCGAATCGGGAACGTTGATCGCCTCCACGCCGTGCTGCGCCAGCATGGTTGCCGCCTGCAACTCGCGCTGCGCGCTGATGCCCCTCGGGGGCACAATCTCCACCAGCGCCACAAACCTGCCCGCCACCAGATCGGAGCCAAGCTTGGATCGCTGTTCCAGCGGCGGCGGTGTTACCGCACTCTGCACGCTCACGGTCGCGGCCGCCACCGGGCCACTCTTGCGCGCGTCCAGCGCCCGCAACGCCGAACGCATGGCGCGAGTGTGGCTGGGCGTCGTTCCGCAACATCCCCCGACAAACTGCACTCCGGCCTGGGCGAACTTGCGCACAAAGCTGGCCATGTATTCCGGCGAGCACAAATAAATGTTTCGCCCATCCACGGCGCGCGGCATGCCCGCGTTCGGCATCGCTACCAGAGGCAGCGTTGTTGCAGTGCGCATTCGTTCAATCGCGCTTAAGATCGTCGCCGGCCCCGCACTGCAATTGCACCCAATGGCGTCCGCGCCCCATTCCGTCAATTTTTTTGCGGCTACTTCCGGGGAGGAGCCATCCAACGTATTTCCATCCTCGTCGATCGTCATCATCGCCAGGATCGGCAATTGGGGTGCCGCTTCCCGCGCCGCCAGAATCGCCTGATGTACTTCGTTCAGAGAAGTCATGGTCTCCAGCACCAGGAGATCGACGCCACCTTCCGCCAGCGCGCCAATCTGCTCGGCGAATGCTGCTCGGGCCTCTTCAAAAGAAACTTTGCCCAGCGGCTCAATCTGCACCCCGATCGGGCCAACGGCGCCGGCCACATAGGCTTGCGTGGCTTGCTTGTCATGTATCTGGTCCGCCGCCTGCCGCGCAATTTTGGCGCCTGCGACATTCACGTCATGGACCTTGTCCTGCAGGCCATGCCGTTGCAGTCGAAATCGATTGCCGCCAAAGGTATTGGTCTCGATGATCTCCGCGCCGGCCTGCAGATATTCCTCATGGATGGTGCGAATCAGATCGGGCTGCGACAGGTTCAACTCGTCGTAACAACGATGAATAAACACACCGCGTTCGTACAGCATGGTGCCCATCGCGCCGTCGCACAGAACGCTTCGTGTTTGGAACAGCTCACTCAGGCTTGTTGGCATCGAAAATTGGTCCGTCTGATTATCCTAGACCAGTTTTCCGGTAGGTGTGCGCCAAGGGAATAAGGTCTACGCATCCATTCCTTCAAGAATGGATTCACGTAAGGGCTCGAGGCAAATAATAGCAACAGGAAATCTGGTCTCGTGGCTGTGGGACAGAAGCGCCAGATCCGGTTGTCTGGTATACACTAACCTTTCAGCCAGGAACGTCGAATGTGCCCTCGAATTGGAGCATTGAGCTTTGATGAGTCGTAGTAGCTTTGTCCGCGTTGTCCTCAGCGTCGTTACCGCCACAAGCCTCTTTTGGATGATAGGTTGTCTCGGCCAGCGATCGTACCTCGCCGGACGTCCTGTTCCGCCCAGCCTCGTCCTCGAACGCGTTATGGTCGCGATTCAGAATCCGTCCCCGATTGTAACCGGAGAGTTGCAGATTCTGGATGCCCGCTACGACATTCGCAACAGTGAGAACGGCACGGTTCCCAGCTTCTTCATCAGCGGCTATAAGGGTTCGTTGCCCAGCATGATACTCAACTATCCCGAGCAATCTGAGGGTTATGTGTATGGCTCCGGTGACGGCAGCGTGACCGCTGTCAGTTATGCCAGCGAATCGGCGACGGGGAACATCAGTGGGCTGCCAGGGCCTTCCAGTAGCATCTTTGTGCCCTCCAGCGGAAGCTATGTCGTTGCCGCTAGTCAAACCGCTCAATACGTGACGGTACAGGATCGCGTGCAGGGAGTCACCGTCTATCTAAACCTCCCCAACGTGTACAAGGTAGAAGTCAATCCAAGCGCCACGGTGATGCTGGCATTTGTGCAGAATAGCAATTACGCGTATCGCATCATTCACCTGCAGCAGCCCAATGGAAACGTCGCGCCGGTGCCGACCTTCCCGAATGAGGCGAACTGGCCGAAGGAAGTCGCCCCGGTAAATTGCCAGCCGATCAACCTTCCCGTGTACTGCGTTGTCCCGGTGCTCGACCAGCATGGCAATCCCATTCCGTTCGATCGCCCATTTAACACCATCTTCTCGTCCGATGGCACCACCGGCTGGCTCCTCAATTGCGGGCCGGAATGCGGCGGACAGCAGTCGAGCGTCAGCTTCCTGAACATGGGCGTGCTCGACATCTATAACTTTCCGGGCAGCACCTACCCATCTCCGCCGGCCAACCCTGCGCCGCCCACGGAGGAACAGCGAATACCTGTGCCCGGGGGCGCGACCATGGCTCTCTATGGGAATGGGACCTTATATGTCTCGGGTCAGCAACTGCAAAAGGACGGCCTGTTCGAAGGATTTCTGTCGGTCTTGAACCTGGCGTCCAGCCAGGTGACCGCCAGCTATCCCATCTCCGACGGCACCCATACCAAGATGCTGTTTGGCGACGACAATACATTGTGGATCGGCTCGCAGCAGTGCCAGACGGGCGAGCGCGTCGCGACGAATCAGAAAGAGACCGGCTGCCTGACCATGTTCAACTTAAGCACCAATACGGTGATGGTTGAGCCTTGGTACGGCGATTTGACGGGCCTCTGCGCCATTCTGCAATGGCACAAGATGTATACCGCATACGGCGGCCAGATTCACATCTACGCCACCACGAACGTAGGAATCACCACCAGTAGTGTCGGCTATTCGGCTGGAAGCGAGCTGTATAACGGTAACACGACCGTGCAGGGAACGGCATTCGACGTCGCCTATATGGATGCGATTACCAACGCTTCGGATTAGGTCCGCCATTCTGAAGCAAACATAAGCAGCGGCACATGAGTGCTCCAGGTCTCGGCTTTGAGACCCCGCGATTCAACCCGCAGCGAACATGTTCCATGGTCCACCGGCATGATCCAGCCAGTCGACATTCTCGCAATTGCCGCGCATCGTGACGATGTGGAGCAGACCTGCGGTGGAACGCTGCTGCAGTCCTCTGCTATCGGCCTTCGAACCGCCATTCTCGACCTGACCCTGGGAGAGGCCGGAACGCGCGGCACCGCCGCCGAACGCGCCGCGGAAGCCGAGGAAGCTGCAAAAATTCTCGGCGCATCCTGGCGTTACGCCCTCGATCTTCCCGATGGACGTATCGAAAATTCATGGGAAAACCGGCTGAAAATTGCGACGGTCCTGCGGCAAGCCCAACCGCGTGTCGTCATTCTGCCGTATTGGCAGGCACGTCACCCGGACCATTCCATTGTTGCGACGCTCGGTTACGAAGCCTGCTTCGTTGCCGGTCTTGCCAAAGTCGAAACGGGCGCACCGCCCCATCGTCCTTTCAAAATTCTCTACGCCAGCCTATACGCGGATGTCCGTCCCACCTTTGTCGTCGACATTACTCCTTATATCGAGCAACGCTTTCAATCCCTCATGGCCTATCGCTCGCAGTATCAGAATCAAGATTCCGGCGGCAAAATTTTTGTTCCGCAGGAAGAGATTCGCGAGCGCACCTTCGCCCTGGCACGCTTCTATGGAATGCTCGGTGGCGTGCGCTATGCAGAGCCGTTTGTGCAAAAAGAAGTCGGCCTGGTCGAAGACCTGACTCTCATCCCCGTGCAGTCTATTTAGTAAGGGATTTCCACCAAAAATATCCCCCGGACCACCGTTCTAGTTTTCCAATCGACTTATCGTGCGGAGCGTGCCAATGTTTCTCCGAACTTACTCGTCTACTGTGTCTCAGGTATGCGCTGGCAAGCCGTGTCCAGTTAGGAAGGATCGCGCACAATGCCTCAACATTCGGAAAGCGACGTTCAATCCAGGAATTTCGCGAAAAGAACAAAACAATCGCGAATGACGCTGCAACGGATTCTTCCATCAACCGCGCTACTCCTACTGCTTTCACTTTCCGGCTGTGGCGGTGGCGGTGGCAGTGGTAGCGGCAGAGTTACCAACGTTTACATCGGGGGCGCTACAGGCGTTGCAACCGGCCACAACACCTACGAGTCCGTAGCGACCTACTGGAGAAACGGCACGGCCACGAAACTTACCGACGGAATTTCGTATGCGGGTGCGTCGGCGATCGCGGTCGACAGTAGCGGCAATGTCTATGCGGCTGGCTATACAACCAGCGCCACGACCGGCGAAATCATAGCGACCTACTGGAAGAACGGCGCGGCCAACAACATACCGACACATTGGCAAAATGGCACGGCCACCAACCTCCCGAATGGAGCGGCCTGCGGCTGTGCCCTCGCATCCGGGATTGCCCTGTCGAGTCATTAACGGAATTGCGGAAGGTGCCTGTAAAAATGCCCTATTCTTCCGCGGGCGCTGTCACTGCAGGTTGCAACTCTGGAGCCCATTCGTTCTTGCCGCTTGCATCGAGCGTCAGCGTCAGCTTGCCTTGCTGGCCCTGTTCCACATACGGACCTTTGCCGAAGTGAATCTGCTCTTTGCCATCGTAAAATTCGACTTTCATGCGGCCTGCATCCTGGAGTTGTATGCGGTAGATATACGTCGCTCCGGGAGCGAGGTTGGACATTCCAAAGCTGGCACTGGGATAGTCGACCTC
Organism: Acidobacteriota bacterium; assembly: GCA_021793595.1. The sequence continues at coordinate 30,235 of JAJYSL010000012.1, read as the reverse complement.
GACATTGTGCAGTTCGGTTGTTCCGGAGTTGATGACGCGCACCACGACCAGCTTCGAGCGGCAGCCCACCACGAATATCAGGCTCGCCAATATGAACAACCCGAAGGATCCGCGCAGTTGATTCCGTTTCCCCATGTCTCCAGTGTAGGCGAGAAAAAGATGTGCAGATGCGCGGCTACTGTTTTGACTCTGCCAGCTTGCGTACAGTCTTTACGATCTCGGGCAGGCGGCTATACGCGGCCACGCAGCGCAGCCACAATTTATTGTCCAGTCCCGGCGATCCGCTCATTACTTTGCCGGGAGCGACGTCGTGCGACACCGCGCTCTGCGCCGTCAGGATCGACCCATCGCCGATCGAGCAATGTCCCGCCACAGCGGCTTGGCCTGCCAAGATTACGTTCTTGCCCAGGTGAGAAGAACCGGCCAGTCCCACCTGCGAGCACAGCAGCGTATTTTCGCCCACCGTGCATCCATGGCCGACCTGGACCAGGTTGTCGACTTTCACACCCGCGCCGATCCGGGTTTCTCCAACGCTGGCACGATCCACGCAGGCGTTGGCTTGAACCTCGACACGATCTTCCAGGATCGCGGGGCCGGACTGCGGAATCTTGTGCCAGCGGCCGGCGTCATCTTTTGCAAATCCAAATCCATCCGACCCGATCACCGCCCCATTCTGCAAGGTGACATCATCGCCAATGTCACATCCTTCGCGCACCACGGAATGAGAATGCGCAAAAAAACGATTTCCGATGCGAACGTTGGGATAGATCACGACATGCGCCAACACCACAGCGTCATCGCCAATCTCCACATTCTCGTCGATCACCGCGTACGCGCCGATATGGCAATCGCGACCGAGCTTCGCCGTCGGAGCAATGATTGCGGTGGGATGGACGCCCGCGGCGTAGACGGGTGACTGATAGAAAATTTCAATGGCGCGTGCAAAGGCCAGATATGGATTGGCCGTGCGCAAGGTTGCCGCTGCAATAGCAGGGAAGTCCTCGGTAACGAGGACAGCCGCCGCCTGGGTCGTTTTTGTCAGCGCCGCATATTTTGGGTTGGCGACGAACGTCACCTGATGTGCGCCAGCTTCTTCAATGCCCGCGACGCCTGTCACTTCGATGGTTTCGGGCGCAGGATTCTCCGGGCTGCCTTCCAAACGCGCGTTCAGTCGGCGTGCCAATTCTGCCAGTTGCATGGGCTGATTGTATCCAAAGCGAAGAAGATTATCCTTCGTCGTCCGGTGCCGTCTGGTGTTGCTTGGCTGCAGCCACAAGCTTTTCCTGCGTTTGCGGCAGAACAAAATCGTAGTGGTCCATCTCCATGTGGAAGCTGCCTTGCCCCTGTGTCATCGCAGTTAGATCGGCTCCGTAGGTCAGCATGTCGGCCATAGGGACTTCCGCCTGGATGACGGTCTGCCCGGGAACCGAACTCGGCTCCATTCCCAGTACGCGGCCATGCCGCCCTGGAAGATCGCCCATCACCGTCCCGGCAAAATTGTCGGGCGTCTGGATGCTGACCCGCATCACCGGTTCCAGCAGCGCTGGCCGTGCCCGTTCCATGCAATCGCGGAAGGCTAGCCGCCCTGCGATGCGGAAACTCATTTCATTCGAATCCACCTCGTGATACGAACCGTCGAACACCGTCACCTTAAAGTCGACCATCGGATGGCCGGCGAGATAGCCGCGATCGGCTGCTTCGCGCACACCTTTTTCAATCGCAGGAACATAGTTGCGCGGAATCGCTCCGCCGAAAATGTCATTGACAAACTCGAAACCGCCGCCGCGCGGTAATGGCTCAATGCGAATCTTGCAATCGCCAAATTGCCCGTGTCCGCCAGATTGCTTCTTGTGCCGACCATGTCCTTCGGCAGCGGCACGGATGGTTTCGCGGTACGGCACCTTAGGCGCTTTCAGCGTTACTTCTGTGTGATACCGCCGCCGCAGCTTCGACACCACGATTTCGATATGCTGCTGGCCAGTTCCCGCTATTAGGAACTCATTCGTCTGCGGATCGCGATAGAAGCGGATTAGAGTATCTTCTTCCATAATGCGATGCAGCGCATTTGCCAGCTTGTCTTCATCGGCGCGCGTCCGCGGCTCAATCGCAAATGCAATTGCCGGTTCTGGATTCTGCACCTGCTCATACAAGATCGCATGGCGGCTGTCGCCCAGTGTATCGCCGGTGTGCGTGCTCTTCAGCTTCGCCACCGCGCCCAGATCGCCGGCATGCAGTTCCGTTACCGGCAGCGGCTTCTTGCCTTGCATGATAGAGAGATGCGCCAGCTTTTCCTGTGCCTGCTGCTTGTAATTGAAGACTGAATCGTTATCGTGGGCGCACCCGGAAAATACTTTGAAGAAGGAAATCTGTCCCGCGAATGGATCTGAAATCGTCTTGAATACGAACAGAGAAAGCGGCCGATTGTCGACGACTTTCTGGTCCTCTTTTTCGGGCGCGGCCTCATCTCCGTTGCCGTTTGCTCCCTTTGTGTTTTTGGACGAGAGCATGGTGGCCGAGACTGGTGTGCGCTCGATAGGAGCCGGGGCATACACGCGAAAAAACTCCAGCAGCCGGTCGGCCCCAATATTCTTCAGTCCGGAAGAATACATCGCCGGGAAAATTCGATCCTCGCGGATGGCCTCATGCAGCGCCGGGACCAGGTGCTCTTCGGAGAGGGTGCCTTCCGTGAAGAACTCCTCCATCAGTTCGTCTTTCCCCTCGGCTACTAACTCCACCAAGGCATCATGTCCCGCTTGCGCGCGTTCCAGCAACTCCTTCGGAATTGGAATGGGTTGACCACGTCCCTTGGAAGCGGCGCGATAGTCATACGCCTGCATTCCAATCAAGTCCACGATGCCGCTGAAGGACGTCCCTTCGCCAATCGGCAGTGCAACCGGAGTGGCTGTACGGCCGAATGTTGCTCGAAGATTCTCCAGCACGGCGTCCGGCTTGGCCCGTTCGCGGTCCATTGCATTGATCACAAGAATACGCGGCAGTTTAAATTCCTCCGCGTAGTCCCAGACGCGCTGCGTCATCGGCTGCAGACCTTCCACTGCGTCGACGACTACCGCCACTGCTTCCACCGGCAACATGGCGGAACGCGCCTCCGGCACAAACATATTGAATCCCGGAGTGTCGATCACATTGATCTTGACACCGCTCCACTCGCAGAACGCAACCGCATTCGCAAGCGTGACTCGCCGCGTAACTTCCTCTTCGTCGTAGGCGGTCACGGCGGTCCCGTCCTCGACGCTGCCCATGTTTGGAATTGTGCCGGCGGTCGCCAGCAAAGCTTCAATCAGTGTTGTTTTTCCGCAGTGCGAATGGCCGACAAAGGCCAGGTTACGAATCTCGTTGCCCAGGTACGTCTTCATGCCAGTCCTCCAGAGCCGCAATACTAGAAAAGGATGCACGTGATAAAAGACACGGCTGGCCCAGCATTCCGAGGCTGGAACCACACCTTCTCCGAGAGCGGCTGTTCCGTCGGTAGGGTCGGCGCTGAGATTCCATCTCGCGCACTTCCTCATAGCGAAAGCTGCTTATCCTGCCGATAGAAATCAATTTCCGCTCGAAACCCGCATCGAATGCCGGTGGAAACCTTCGCACACGCGACCGTTTCGACCGGTACTTCGAAGGACTACGGAGTCTAGCATTGCTGCTTCCGCGACGGCAAGTCAAGACAACTATTACTTGGCGACCGCCGTCATCTTTCCGGTTCCGCTGTCCGCTGCAAAAAGATCGTCGCGCACGTCCACCTCGACAGCATCTCCCATATAGTTGTAGAGCCGTAGAACTCTGCCAGGCTTCATCCAGCCACGTCGGCAGCCAGTGCGCGTTCATGTGCAGGATGGAATGGGTGTACTCGTGGTAGACCAGTGCGTACGTGTTCAGATGGGTCGTATGGCGGTCCAGGTCGATCATAACGTACTGTTTCTCCCATCCATGTTTGAACCAGCCAGCCGGTTTCGCACCTTTCCTCGTCCAAATCCTTGGCTCAAGAGACTTGGCTGTGTTCTCATCGCGCGCCGCAAAGATCGACATGGGCGCGCCCGAATCAAGACGCAGACCCGCAAATCGGCTGGCGAACACATATCGCATCTGTTCAAACTCATGCGCGACGTGGCGGGCGTCTGCTGCACTGCCATTCGTCAGCACACGAAAATGCGGACTGCGTACTTCAATCCATGGAGATACTTTGGCGTTCGCCATCGGCGCCAGAGCAAACGCAAGGCAGACAGCCAGCAAAACATTTCGAGAATCCATTTGCAGCCATCTTGTAGCATGGTCGCCTCAAGGTCAATCGCGAAAGCGACCAATGCTTGCCGTAAATTGAGATTTTCAATTACGCGTAGTGCGCAGAGAGTGCTCTCGGGCGCAAAATGCGAGATACTGGAATGGAGCGAATCCATATGGCAGAGACACACCCGGCAAAAGATCACTATCTCTTCGGAAACCTCGAAAGCAGCGCGCTGAATCAGCGCAAAGTGCGCGAGGTGAATTACGGATATGACCAGAATGAGGGAGTTATCCTTACTACCCTCGATACCGCCTTGAACTGGGTGCGTAAGAGCTCAATCTGGCCGATGACATTTGGCCTGGCCTGCTGTGCGATTGAGATGATGTCGATGGGCGCATCCCGGTTCGACGTGGCTCGCTTCGGCGCTGAGGTATTTCGTCCCTCACCCCGCCAGTCGGACCTGATGGTGATTGCCGGTCGCGTATCGGTCAAAATGGCACCCGTTATTCGCCGGCTATACGACCAGATGCCCGATCCCAAATGGGTCATTTCCATGGGCGCGTGTGCGACCTCTGGAGGGGTTTTCAATAATTACGCTCTCGTCCAAGGTGTAAACCAGGTCATTCCCGTCGATGTCTATGTTCCCGGCTGCCCACCCCGCCCGGAACAGTTGATCTACGCTCTCACCCTGCTCCAGGAGAAGATCCTGCGGGAGCGCGGAACAGTAAAAAAGGTCCTGAACCTCGAGTAACTGGCATTTCTCTAGGACTCTATGAAGAGAAGGTTCCATAACACCAGTGGGGTCATTTCTATATTAATTCTTGGCGTTCAGGTATCTCTTGGTATACCTTGGGAATAGCCCCCACAAAAGGGGTAACCTTTTGATTCAGTCTTGTGCTCTAATCGAGTGAGCGATTGCTGTGGATTAGGATCGTTTGCATTGGACTCGTAAGACGGGACCACAAGGCATCATGACGCGTCCAGCGCTTGGGGATGAACAAAGCAAAGCGCTTGCGGTTTACAAAAACGAATTGGATCTGCTTACACAAAGTTGCGGAGGAGATAGGGATGGAATATTCAAAATTACGCACCAAGGGCCGCTGGATAACAGCTGTTTGCGTATTGGGGCTGGGAACGACTCTGATGGCGCAAACTGCCGCCACTTCGTCAAGTTCGGCTGCACCCACGGCGCCTGCGGCGTCGACGGCGAGCAATCCGTCGCGGGCCGATATTTTTCTTGGTTACTCTTACTTGGCACCCCATGGATATGTCAATGGAGCAAAATACGCAGCCGTGAATCTGGGTGCGATTGGCAGTGGGGCATATTATTTTTCAAAGAACTTCGGTTTCGAGGCCGGCCTGGCTTCCCATCCTGATGGCCCGGGCGATGGTTTTACGACCATCAATGCCGGCCCTATCGCACGTTTTCCGATGGAAGATGGCCTGACACCGTTCATTCACGGTCTAGTGGGCACCACTCGCATCGGCGGTCCGAATTACGTCGGCTATTACACTGACGGCTACGGTCCCATTAACTTCGTCAATCCCTATCGTTGGGGAGTGTCTTTGACGGCTGGCGGCGGTATGGATTTCCCGCTACCCTTCTTTAACCATAGGCTGTCGTGGCGTGTGTTCCAGGCCGATTATCAATATATGCACGCTTCGTTCGGTCCTGCGAACAGCTTCACCGATCCCAACGCGATGCCTGTCACCCCCTCCAGCCGCGGCGGTCTTCGCGCCGCCGCCACCACGGATCCCAACGCTCTCGGAACCGCCATTCTCGGAGGCCGTGCCAACATCAACGCTGCGCAGTTGAGCACAGGTTTGGTCTACCACATTGGCAGCATTTTGCCGCCGCCACCGGTCGCCTACTCATGCTCGGCCAGCCCGACGGAAGGATATCCTGGCGATCAAATTACCGTCACGGGCAACGCCACCAATCTGAATCCGAAGAAAACGCCGACCTATAGCTGGACGTCTACGGGCGGCAAGGTTAGCGGGACTTCGACCACCGCAACGGTCGATACCACCGATCTGGCTCCTGGAACCTACACTGTTGCAGGTCACGTGACGGAAGGTCCTAAGGCCGGCCAGTCTGCCGATTGCAACGCCACCTTCACAGTCAAGCAGTTTGAGCCGCCGACGATTAGCTGCGAAGCCAATCCGACCTCGCTCAATCCTGGCGATTCCTCGACCATTACCGCTCATGGCGTAAGCCCGCAGAATCGTCCTCTCACCTACAGCTACAGCGCTTCGTCCGGTCAGATCAGCGGTTCGAACACAACCGCAACTCTGAACACGACAGGGGCTGCTCCAGGTGCTATCACCGTCACTTGCAACGTGGCCGACGATAAGGGGCAAACCGCATCCTCTACCACTGAAGTGACGATTAACGCGCCGCCGCCGCCACCCGCACCGAAGACCGAGACTCTGTGCTCGATCAGCTTCGGCCGCGACAAGCGTCGTCCCGTCCGCGTCGACAACGAAGCCAAGGCTTGTCTGGATGATGTCGCTCTGAATCTCCAGCGCAGTGCCGATGCCAAGGCAGTTCTAGTCGGCAGCAGCGCTCCGAACGAGCGGCAGGCTGACAAGCGGGCTGCTGAGCGCGCTGTCAATACCAAGGCATACCTGGTCAACGAAAAGGGAATTGATCCTTCCCGTATCGACGTCCGCACCGGAAACGCCGGTTCTGAGACCGTCCAGAACTACCTGGTACCATCGGGCGCCACCTTCGACAACGACGTGCAGGGCACAACACCTGTATCCGGAGACATCAAGGCTTCAAGGAATGCCTACGGACACGCACGTGCAGCTTCGAAAGCACCGCACCACCACCGTCACCACAAGGCAGCTCCTGCCAAGCAGTAACGGTTAAAGGAAGCATGAGGGGGCCGGCCGGCTAGAGAAGCGGCTGGCCCTTTTCATTGAAGTAGAGATTGGAGCATACTCGAGTTCGGCAGCAATGACGGATCACCCTCCATGAGAATCCTGTGGGTGGGTTTCGCTTTTCCCCTCAAATTTATAGAGCGATACACACGGATGGATTACAAGATGAAACGAATATTCCCCTCGATTACGGCAGTTATCTTTGGTCTGATCAGTTTTTCTGCAACCGGTGCAAACGCACAACAGTGGAATGCTGTTGGCCCCTATGGCGGAGATGCTCGCAGTTTTGCGTATAGCCCGGCAGCCCCCTCCCATATCCTTCTCGGGACCACCAACAGTTGGGTGTATGAAACTGACGACGCCCAACACTGGACAAGGTTGAGCAAGATCGCTGCGAATGACTCGCTGGTCGTCGACAACATCGTCTTCGATCAAGTGAATCCCAATCGCGTCCTGGTTGGAGCCTGGAGATTGGACAGGCCGGATGGCGGAATCTATATCAGTGAAGACGAAGGCCGTCACTGGAATCCCGTCAGCGGCATGAAAGGCCAATCTGTCCGCGCTCTCGCACAAGCCCCCTCGGATCCGAAAGTATTTGTCGCCGGTACACTCGCCGGAGTGTATCGAAGCGAAGATGGCGGCGCGACGTGGAAGCTGATCAGCCCCATGGGAAGCACCGAACTGCATGAAGTGGAATCCATTGCCATTGATCCTGTGAACCCGCAAGTGATTTACGCCGGCACATGGCATCTACCCTGGAAAACCGTCGACGGCGGCAAAACCTGGCAGAACATCAAGCAGGGACTGATCGTGGATTCGGACGTGTTCTCCATCATCATCGATCCCAAGGCACCCTCCACTGTGTACACCAGCGCTTGCTCGGGGATATATAAGAGCATCGACGCCGGCGCAAATTTTCGAAAGATTCAAGGCATTCCCAGCGCCGCTCGCCGCACTCGCGTGTTGATGCAGGATCCGAATAACCCCAACATCGTGTACGCCGGAACTACGGAAGGTCTCTATCGCACGGTGGATGCCGGCGAAAAGTGGACATTGATGACCCCGAACGACATCATCATCAACGATATCTACGTCGATCCAAAAAATTCGCAGCATATCTTAATGGCGACGGACCGCAGCGGCGTCCTTGAGAGTGGTGATGGCGCGGTCAGTTTTCACGACGCCAATCGAGGATTTTCCGAACGTCAGGTTTCTTCTATGGTCGCCGATCCAACTTCGCCGAACACTTTGTATGTCGGCGTTCTGAATGACAAACGGTTTGGTGGAGTATTCGTTTCCAGAGATGGTGGCCAGGCGTGGACGCAGATCAATGCCGGCCTGGATGGAGATGATGTCTTCTCCTTGGCTATGTCTCCCGCCGGCGTCTTATTGGCCGGCACCAATCATGGGGCCTTCCGTTTGAGAGATAACAGATGGGAACTCGTCGACGCACGGGTGATAGAGACTCCACACAGGATTCGACACATGAGCAAGAAGCATCACGTGACCTACACCACGGAGTATGTGCCGGTTCCCGATGGCAAGATTGAGGATGCGGTCCACGGGGTCGCCTTCTCAAGTGGCAAGTGGTATGCCGCAACGGAGGAGGGTCTCTACTCAACTGGCGACTCTAAGTTTGCCTGGCTCGGTGCGGTTCTCCATTCGCGGCCTGCCGAGAAAGGTCACGAAAGCGCGCAAGTTAAACCCACCGAGATCCCAATCTATGGAGTTGCAGTGTCCGGTAATACGGTCTTTGCAAACGGGCAGACGGTTCTTTACCTCTCGCCCGATCAGGCGAAAACCTGGCAGTTTGTTGCGTTGCCGACAAATTGGCATCGGGTTCGCTATGTTGCCTTGGATGACAGTGGCAAATTGTGGGTAGGCGGTCGCCTGGGGGTTGCCTTCAGCGACAATCAAGGTCAAAGCTGGCAGTCCGTAGATGTTCCGATCAATGACATCAGTGGGCTTCGGTATGATCCGCAGCTGAAGCGCATCGTGGCCACGGCCTTTGACTCCGACCTGGTCTTTGGCATCGATGCGACGGGCAAACATTGGAACTATTGGAATCCCGGATGGCGCACTCATATTGTGGATTCCTCTGACGGTCACCTGGTGGCTGCAACTTTGCTCCATGGCGTAATCGTGGAACAGCAAAAGCAGCTGGCTGCGGGAAGCTTTTAAGTCGGTCGCCAGGTCTCTCCATGACGAAACTGCCGGAGGTTTTGTTCTCGATCCGTCCGGCAGTTTCGCAGGACCTGGATGCGCTGGCTGTCATTGACGCTCTCTGCTTTCCGCCCGGCATCGCTTATCCCCGCGAAGAGATTGCGTTTCTCCTGTCGAATCACGCCGTCATCACTCTGGTCGCTGAACGTTCCGGCGTCATTGTCGGCGTGGCTGCTCTGGAGCGACGGCGCCGCACTCCTCAGGCGGCGCGCTATGGAGAGCTTGTCACCATTGAGGTTTTGCCTGAGTATCGCAGAGAATCGATCGGCGGCATGCTCTATCAGGCGTTGGAGGCCAGTTTGCACGAGTGGGGAGGAAGCAGCATCCATCTGCATGTCTCGGTCGAAAATGCAAATGCGGTTGCCTTTTATCAACGACTGGGATTCCGCATCGTCCATCGCGTTCCGCAGTACTACCTGCGAAGCATCGATGCGTGGCAGATGGAAAAGAACCTGGTCTAGCCGCTGCGCCTTTTCGTTTTCACCGGAAGACAATCCTGTACCCGTGATTTAGGGCGCGGGCTTTGGCCATGTGGACGGTCGTTACTCTCCGTGCGCCGCCAGTACAGACAATAACGCCGACATATCCGAGTCTGCGCAGGAGCCGTCCGCGCGCCAGTAGACTCTACCCTTTGGATCGACAAGGATTGCCACTACTCGCTTCTCGTTCTCGATGTGCAGAGACTTTTTGAAGGCACGTTTATTCACATAAGCTGTCAATATTCTGCTGCGCAGATTCTTGTCCGTCGTGTTGCTGCGTAGGGATTCGTCGAACCACCAGCGATACAGCAGGTTTTCGCGCGACATGGTGGTCAATTCGTAGAAGCGAAACTGGCCGTGCGCAGACTCGATTTTTCGAGCTACCGGAATCCAGGTATCGACCGCCTGCTGCTGTTCCCGCGCGAACGAGATGATGACCAGGTTCAAATGGCCAGAAAAATCGGCGGGCAGATGCATGTGAGTACGATTCAGGCTAGTGGCATGGATCGCCGAAAACTCTCCAAGTTCCTGGGCGGGCTGGGATGTCGCGCCCTTCGCCAACAGACCAGCAAGAATCCAAACGATTGGCAGCACAACGATGAGACGTGCAAGCAGAGGACGAGGACGCATAGGCTCCCAACTGTTCCTGTCCCAGCGTATCAGCACCACCAAAACCGAAAGAGAAAATATACTTTCTGCCCGCCGTTTCCACATCAAATATCGTCTTGCCTGCGCTTTCGTTTTTAGAATCATAGAAATAGTGAACGCATCCGCAAAGGTGAGAAAAAACTAGACAGAACCGGGTGGCTCAGCCTTATAATTTTCGTCTCTCTCCCAGAAATTGGGGCGTACCGTGAATACTTCTAGGAAAGCTATTTTTCCACACAGGCGTAATTGCGATGGATCGTTCGAATCGATCTGTACAACGTGTTTCATGACCATCGCGAAGACGAAAGACGAAGCCGCGCTGGTTCACTATGAAATGAGCCATTCCTGCGATCCGTCAATTTTGGTTTGCCGAGAAATGTCCAGGCGGTACAATCGAACCTCCGTCTAACTGGATCGGCGTCGGTATTCCGCGATCAGATGGCCGGCTTATGAATCCAGGTCGAGCCGTGGCGATCCCTGGATGATTTGTCCTCTCAGTTGACGGCTGTGAGGCGGCTTGCGCCAGCCGTTCATTAGCGCTATTTGGAGTTTTCTCCCATTCCGTTGGCAATTGCTGTCAGGATACTGAACGCGGCCTTGACCCGTACATCGTTGGGATAGTTCTTATTGGCCAGAATGACGATTCCCAATCGCTTCTCCGGGACAAACGCCACATAGGCCCCGAAGCCATTGGTCGAGCCTGTTTTATTCATCCAGACGTCTTCGCGCGGCTTCTCTGGCGGATTGATCTTCGTCACCGGTGTCGCATGAAAGGCCATGGCTGCCGAGTTTCCTTCGAAGAGCGCATTCAGCGACACTGGATATGGATACTGCTCCCATATCAGGTCTTGCGTCATTGGCCCCGCCTGGAAATAGCCCGTATGTGTTTCTGTGATCGCGCGATGAAACTGCGGGGTCAAACCCTCGGAGTTGATGTTGTCCTCCACAAAGTGGATCATATCGGGCGCTGTGGTCTTGACCCCGTAGGCCTCTGAAGACAGAACCGCGCTGTCCATGCGGATTGGCGTATTGCCACGCGTATAACCCTGGGCGTAGTTCGCCATGTCAGACTCTGGAACGTGGATGTAACTGGCCTTCAATCCGAGCCCTGGAAACAAGCGCTGCTCCATCAGCGTCGCGAAATCCTGCCCCATGCTCTTGGCAGTGATCCAACCGAGCGTTCCGATGCCGATGTTGGAATAGGTCCGACGCGTTCCCCCGGGATATGCGGGACGCCAGCTCCTGAGATACTGCAGCAGTTCATCGTTGTTCTTGATGTTGTCCGGCAGTTGCAACGGAAGTCCGCCGGGCGTATGCGTGCCGAGATTGAGAAGCTTGATGTTGCCAAACGGACTCCCCTGCAGCGCCGGCAAATATTTGCCTGTCTGGTCTGATAAGGAAAGCTTGCCCATCACTTGCGCGTAGGACGTTAGAGTCGCGGTGAAGGTTTTGCTGATCGATCCGATCTCAAACAATGTGTCACGCGTGACCGGCTTTCGAGTTGCGGTGGATGCCACGCCATAGGTGAAGACGTAAGGCTTGCCCGCGACAGTAACGCCGACCGCCATGCCGGGAACGCCGTATTTCGTCATCACTGCTGTGATCACTGCGTCAACGGAGTTCTTGACCCTCTGCTGCGTTACATCCTCGGCGTGACCAGCAGCTATAGTCGCGCATAGCACAACGAGAATTGCCAGCGCGAGACGCTTGATCCTGGTGACCATGGAGTTCGTCCAATCGAGTGCGGCGTTATCGACATGTTGAAGGATAACCCAACCGCATGCCAGAACCATACGAACTCATTTGTTCGGGGTTGGCACGGTCAGATATCATAAACACAGGGGCTGACCTTGGAAGAAATTAAGAAATCCCGCCACTCCTTCCAGACCGACGACGCGCGTCTAATCCCGATCGCCGAAAAAGTGTTTGCCGAAGAGCGCCTCAACTTTGACGATGGCGTCTCCCTTTATCGCTCGCCGGATATTCTTGCGGTGGGTTGGCTGGCCAACTGGGTACGGGAAAAAATGCATGGCGACATCGCCTACTTCAATGTGAATCGCCATATTAACCCCACCAATGTTTGCGTCGCAGCGTGTCGTCTCTGCGCCTTCGGGCGAAAGAAGGACGCGTCCGGCGCCTACACCATGGCATTGGAAGAAGCATGGCAGCGCGCCGCCGAAGGTTATTCGGAAGCGGTTACGGAGTTTCACCTGGTCGGCGGTCTTCATCCGGATCTGCAGCTTGAATATTTCCTCGACCTCATCTGCGGTCTGAAGCAGCGCTTTCCCAAGGTCCACATCAAGGCCTTCACCATGGTGGAGATTGCTTACCTGGCAAAACGCTCGAAGTTAAGCATTCGCGAGACCATTGAGAAGTTGAAAGCTTCGGGCGTGGATTCGATGCCAGGAGGCGGCGCAGAGATCTTTGCCGATCGAGTCCGCCATATCATCTGCGATCACAAAATTGATGGCGGCGAATGGCTGGAGACGGCGCGCATCGCGCACCAGCTTGGCATGCGCTCCAATGCGACCATGCTGTATGGGCACGTGGAAAATGACGAAGACCGTGTCGATCATCTGACGCGCCTGCGTGCCTTGCAGGATGAAACCGGTGGATTCCAGACCTTTATTCCTCTTGCATTTCATCCCGATCATACCGCGCTCGATCATCTGCCGCGCACCAGTGGGATGACAGACATTCGCCAGATTGCTGTGGGCCGCCTTATGCTCGATAACTTCGGCCATATCAAAGCCTACTGGCAGATGATGACGGCGAAGATTGCCCAGATCGCTCTACGTTTCGGTGCGGACGATATCGACGGCACGGTGATCGAGGAAAAGATTTATCACGACGCCGGCGCGGAGACACCGCAGGGCATGCGTCGCGTGGATCTGGTCCGCCTGATCACAGAAGCCGGTCGCATTCCAGTGGAGCGGGACACCCTCTATCGCGCCGTCGAGCGCACGGGCGACACCTTCACCGTTGCTGTCTGATTCTCCTGGGCGGGTCAGTTCATCCAGCGCTTGTCGGTGGGATCTTTTTTGCCGTCGGGATCGATATATCGCCCCTGCCCGTCGAACTTCACATTGCGGTCATGCTTGCGCATGTACACTTCAAACTTCCGCGCCGCGCGCCGCCGCTTCCAGCGATAGTATCCATTGCGAAGCGAGAAGACCCATTCCGTCGCCGCATGCGCGTAGCCACGCCGCGGAGCCACTTTGAGGTAAAGGTATCCGAACAGCGCTCCGCCTAGAGATGCCAGCGAGAGAAATCCGTTCGGCCCCTCGAACACGCTCGCCAGCGCAATCAGGATGAAGATCATGACTAGGTATTTTGCGCGAATCGAAATCGGCAACGGGAACATCAGGAATTTCTGGTCGCCCATCAACACCGCCCACGCAGCCAGTAGACCGAAGATGCCGCCCAGGGCGCCGAACGTCGTTTGCATCGGAGACATGTGAAAGACGCGGGTGTACGAAACGGCAATCGTCGTCAGTCCAGCTCCCACCACCGAGAAAAAATAAATCTCCGTTAACCAGCGCGTGCCGTACGTACTCTCCAGGTAGGAACCGATAAACCACAGCGACAACATGTCGAACGCGACCTGGAAAATTCCTCCGCTCAAAAAACTGTACGTGACCAGTTGCCAGATGGCTCCATGCAGCACCATCACGGGTGTCAGAGCACCCACGGTAAAAATGCTGACAGCAATTCCGGGAGCGATCCAGCGCAGCAGCAGCAGACAAAAGAAAATCGCAATCGTGATCAGAATGATCTTGCGGATCATTCCCTCAAACGGCGGAAACGACAGTGTCATCGAACTCGAACGCGGCATACATTACAAGCCTACGACCAGCCGCGCCGCAGCGCTAGCCATCCCGTTCGATTTGTGTCTGACACCGGACAACTGCCCCGAAAACTGGGCAAGGGCGGCGGCCCCACGGTGCCGCCTCCATTTCAGAGGGAAAAAATTCTGGTTTTCCTCGGGTAACCCTGGGGCCCGTCTCTACGTCAACATAGGGAAGGTTTTCAACCGCAGTTCCTCCCCCGGCATTCCGGTATTCTTAATGGAGGCCCTGCGCGAGAGAATCGAAAAATAAAGATGTTGATGGAATCGTTTCCTACTTGACGTACGCAACGATTTCCTTAAACTAGCTTCGTTACACCTCCGCGGAGGTGTAAAAATGAACCAACATTGAGCGACGCTGAAGGAGCGGTCATGCAAGTTTGCCCTGAATGTGAAAACACCTTGACCTTCGCAGAAGACGAAGTGGAAGAAGGCGAAGTCGTTCTCTGCGAAGAGTGCGGTGCGGAGTATGAAGTCGTCAACACGGATCCGGTGGAATTGGTTAAAGTGGAAGAGTCCGGATACGACGAAAGCGCAATCGTTTTTCATGACGAAGAGGAAGAATAAACAGGTGCGGATTGAATGAATAGTATGGATGCCGGGTGCTCCGGTAAAAGACGTGGACTGACGATTGCAGTTCTTTTTCTCTTTGTCGCCTGCCTCCTAGGAATTTCTGGCAACACAGAACCGGTGGCCGCTCAGACCACGCAGCGCTCTGTCCAGGGCCGTGTCGTGAATCAGAACGATGTGCCTATTCGCAGTGCGATTGTGTATCTAAGCAACCAGCACACCCTGACGGTGGAGAGTTACATCACGCAGGAAGATGGAGCGTATCGCTTTGAGCAGCTGTCTCCCCATGACGATTACAAGCTTTGGGCGAAGGTGGATGGGAAGACCAGCAAGCCGAAGATCCTGAGTTCCTTCGACGATCGGGCTGTCTTTCGCGTCATCATCCGGATTGACACCGGCAAGTAGATCCACTCACTCAACAATCTCTGCCACAAAGAAAAAGCGCTGAATGCCAGGCATTCAGCGCTTTTTCTTTGTGGGTACGACTATTCTTCGCGCTCGCGCTTCTTCCAGTTGATCAGATCGCCCAGAGTGGTGGACGAGGAAGATTGCGAGGAGGAAGATTCGCGCGAACCGCCGGAAGGCGAATGCCCGTGTCCATGCTCCTTCGCATGTGGCGCTTTGTATTGCTCCACATCTGCACGTGTCGCTTCATCGCCAACGGCGCGAAGGCTCAGGCCGATCTTCTTCTCTTCGGCGTTCATCTTGATGATTTTGAAGTCATGCTCCTGGTCGACATCCAGCTTGATCGGAACACCATGCAGGTCGGTGGCCTCCGATACGTGACACAGACCTTCGACTCCGTCCGCCAACTCCACAAACGCGCCGAACTGTGCCATACGGAGTACCTTGCCATGCACCACATCGTTCACCTGATGTTGCGCAAAGAACGACTCCCACACGTCCGGCTGTAGCTGCTTGATACCTAGCGACAGACGGCGATGTTCCGCTTCAATTCCCAGCACAACGGCCTTGACCTTGTCGCCTTTCTTCACCACCTCAGACGGGTGCTTGATGCGCTTGGTCCAGCTCATATTGCTGACGTGAACCAGGCCGTCAATTCCATCTTCAATCTCAATGAAGGCGCCAAACTCGGTCAGGTTCCGCACGCGCCCTTCGACCACGCTGCCGGTCGTGTAGCGCTCGGAAAGATGCTCCCACGGATTTTCGAGCAGCTGCTTCATGCCGAGTGAAATGCGGCGATCCGCCGGATTCACATTCAGAATGATGGTCTCGATCTCATCGCCCGGCTTCACCAGCTTGGTCGGATGCTTCATGCGTTTCGACCACGTCATTTCGGAAACGTGAACCAGGCCTTCAATGCCTTGTTCCAGTTCCACGAACGCACCGTAGTCGGTCACACTCAAAATACGGCCACGCACGCGCGCGCCAATCGGATAGCGTTCCGCAACGTCGAGCCATGGATCCGGCGTCAGCTGTTTGAATCCGAGCGAAATGCGCTGCTTCTCGCGATCGAATTTCAACACCTTCACCTGAATCTCATCGCCGACGTTCACCAGGTCGCGAGGATGCGTCAAACGGCCCCACGACATGTCGGTCACATGCAGCAGTCCATCGATGCCGCCCAGGTCGACGAACGCTCCATACTCAGTAAGATTTTTTACCGTCCCGGTCAGGATCGTTCCTTCTTCCAGATGGTCCAGCGTCAGCGACCGCTTCAGCGAGGCTTCGCTCTCCAGCAACTCCTTGCGCGAAACCACCACGTTGCCGCGCTTCTTGTTCAGCTTGATGACCCGAACGTCAATCGTCTGGCCAATGTAGGATTCCAGATTGCGGACTGGCCGAATCTCGACCTGTGAACCCGGCAGAAATGCCTTGATGCCAATGTCGACCGTCAGGCCGCCCTTGACACGGCTCACAACGATGCCGCTTACAGGAGTCTTGTCGTTCGCAGCTTTCTCAATCGTGTCCCACACGCGGTGGCGCAGCGCCTTGTCATAGCTCAGTAAGTAGACGCCGGAGGGTTCTTCATGTTCAACGACCACTTCGATCGTTTGGCCCGCTTGCAGTTTTGGCTGGCCAGTGTGGTCCAGCACCTGCTCGATCGGAATCAAGCCCTCGGATTTCAGACCCACGTCGACCACGACATGCTTGTCGGTCAGTTTGATCACGGTGCCGGTGACGACATTGCCATCGACGGCCTGTGCGGCTTCCTGGGCCGCCTGCTCGTGCTCAAAAGACTCCAGCAAGGCGCCAAAGTCCATCTCTTCCTCATGGGAAGAGGCATCGTGCGCTTCCGCGGCCTGGGGTGAAGCCGCTTCCGGCTCACTCGCTGGCGCCGGGATTTCGGCGTGGATTGCCGGCTCAGATGTCTGGGGATTAGGCTCAGCTGGTTGGGTTTCTGCCACAGCAGAAACGTGGTGGTTGTTTTCAGGCGCTTGGTTTTGCGTCTCGAGGGTTGTGACTTCGTTGGCTTCCAATGTAGTGTTCAGGGTTTTGCTCGCAGTGTGTTCGGGATTGAGGACGTCTACCATAAGACTTAGGGGACTCCGGACTCATACGGCGCGACCGGCGCGTCGTATCGGGCAACCGCCGGTTTCCCTGGGGAAACCGAAAATCATCCCATCAAGCCGACTGTGGTCGCCGAGGCGACTGGCTGTTGAAATGGCATCTCAGCCGGACATGAAATCTGGGGCTATTCTCTCTCGCCATTGGCTCGAAACGCTGTCAGCAGTGCAATCACCTGAAAGTCAGAAAACGACTCCATGGGTGGTACCTGAAACACAGGCATGATCGAGATTTTGAGCCGGGGAAGAAAAGGAACCCTGGATTGGGAAACGGAGCGCGTGAGTCCTAGGCCGCTTCGCTCCCAATTCAAACTATATCAACCGGTGGAAAACAGTGTCAACGAGAACTGCACTGCATCCATCGATCTTGAAAGAAAATTTGCGCCATTACGCGTGATTCGCATCACAGACATGTCCACAACCGCGTGTTTCAGAGATGTTACAAAGGGGCGATCCGCTTCCAGAAACTCTCATCCCATGTCCTCACATCATTCAACGTCAACGCCCAATTTCACGAACAAAATCGTCGTGGAGGGCAACCGCACGTTGATTCTTTCAGCGTGCAAGGCGTGCAGTGACTTCAGAAAATGCTCCAAAGTTAGACGGCTCGTGGGAAAAATGGGAGAAATCTCATCGGTACAACAGCGAGCAGACGCACCACTCAGGCAATTCATTCCACCTCATGCGAGACTTTGCTTTCACGGTTTCCATGGCCATGGCCATGGCGAACAGCGGATAATGCGGTAATAGAAGAAAAGCATCGCCGCGAATCCGATTCATGTCCGCGGTCATCGCATCCAAGGGTACTTTACATGCCGAACATGAACATTCAGGCAAAGGAAATACGTCTCGTCTCTCGTCCGCAGGGGGAGCCATCGCGGGAAAATTTTGCGCTCACAACCGTAGAACTGCCTGAGTTGCAACCGGGAGAAGTTCTCGTCCGAAATTCTTTTTTCTCCATCGATCCCTATATGCGCGGCCGCATGAATGAGGGCAAGTCCTACATTATGCCCTTCGTTGTCGGCAAAGCTCTGGATGGCGCCGCCGTAGGACAGGTGGTGCAATCGCGCGACGCCGCTTTCCGTCCCAGTACCTGGGTATTGAGTTTCTGCGGTTGGCGCGATTACTACACCGCCCAGTCGTCGCAGTTGCGGAAGATCGATGCGACCGTTGCGCCTCCTTCTGCCTACCTGGGGGTTTTGGGGGCCACTGGCCTAACGGCATGGGTCGGCCTCAATGACATTGCCAAAATCAAAGAAAGGGAAACAGTCTTTATCTCCGCCGCGGGTGGCGCCGTGGGCAACGTAGCCTGCCAACTGGCAAAATTGCAGGGTTGTCAGGTCATCGCCAGTGCCGGTTCGGCAGCCAAGGTCGCCTTTCTGAAAAAGCAGTTGCATGTTGACTACGCCTTCAACTATCGCGAGCAGGATCCGCTGCGGCAGTTGGAATCCGCTGCGCCGGATGGTCTGCACGTGTACTTCGACAACACCGCCGGTCCGCAGTTGGAATCGGCCCTCGCTTCCATGCGGAATCACGGCCGCATCGTGATGTGCGGCGCTATCGCGGGATACAACGCACCCTCGCCAGGTCCAACCAATCTGCATCAGGTGATCATTCTCCGTCTGCGGATGCAGGGGCTATTGGTTGCCGACCATCTTCACCGCATGCCCGCATTTCTGGCGGAAATGATTCCGCTGCTGCGTGCCGGCAAGGTTCTGCACCAGGAAACAATCATTGATGGCATTGAAAAAGCTCTCGATGCCTTTATCTCCCTGCTCGAACCCGGAGATACCCACATCGGCAAGCTTGTGATTCACGTCTGAGCGCTTTCGGGGCTTTGATTCTTTTCGCGTTCTTCACGCATGCGCTTTTTCTGGCGCCGCCACAGTATGTATCCGATCACGGCCCCGTCCACCTTCATCAAATGGCCTGTATTGTCGTCGATCCCGGCCGCAATCGCCCATCCGATCTGTAGTTGAGAACTTTGGTGCGCCAGAACTGACAAACATCAGTGCTGTCTCGCCTGGGAGCGGCAGGCCCGCGTTTTCCGCAAGCAGGCAACCCACGACCTCCAGATATCCCCAATGCAATAGCGCGTGCCGAATGGTGTGATAGAGCCAGTTCATAAGGCAGCGCGAATCGCAGATGTTGACGTCGGTTAGTCTCGGGGGCAGTAGCGATCATCCGCGTAGCAGAGCGTCATCTCTTCTTATAGTTGGAAGTAATGGTCTTCTGCGTCCGGCCGTTTTTTCTCCACCGCATTATTTTCATGAAGGTTCATAGCGACGCACGAGTCCAGTTTCTCTCCCGTTCGCCGCACCCGACTATACTTCCCCATATGGATATCTTGTGGACTCCCTGGCGCTATCGCTATGTCAGTACCGTGGACACGGCCACCCGGCAGGGCGTGCCATCGGAACTGGCTGCGTGGCCCGGAGATACCGGTTGTGTCTTCTGCAATTTGCTGGCGGCCTCCGCGCATGCGGTGGCAAACGGCCTGCCAACCTCCCAGGCCGATCATGCTGCGAACATTGTGGCGCGCGGCGAGCGATGCTTTATCTGCCTGAACGCCTTCCCGTATAACTCCGGCCACGTCATGATTCTGCCGTATGCTCATACCGCGGAACTGGGCAAGCTGGAAGCCGCAGAAGCGCAGGAGATGATGGCGATGGCGCAGCAACTGGAGCGGACCTTAAGAAAAATCTATCGCCCCGAAGGCATCAATCTCGGCATGAACCTTGGGAAGGCCGCCGGCGCCGGAGTGACTGGCCACCTGCACATGCACATGCTGCCACGATGGTCGGGGGACACAAATTTTATGACGGTGGTTGGCGAGACTCGGGTATTACCGGAGCCTCTAGAGATTACCTGGGAGCGTCTGCACGCTGCGTTGCTAGAAGGGCCGTGCTAAATGCGCCAACCTCCGTCACATCATTGCGGAGGAGCCGTCGGCACCGGAGCAGTCGTCGGCACCTATTTTGTGTCCGGCGTTGCGTGTGGACCTTGCTTGGGAGGGCGGCTGGCGCTGGCTTCGAAGCTGACGATGCGCCACACCCCATTGCGACGGTGATACACGCGCGTGTAGCGATAGTAACCGCTGAGACTTTCTCCCTCGTGCTCCCCGGTGACGCGCGCCTTCGATACCACGACGGCTGTGCTGCCAAACACGCGAATCTTGCGATCCCACGTATGGATGTGGCTGAATTTTGTCTTTCCCTTTTTGAAGCTGTCAATGGTTTCTGCCTTGGTCGCCAGTGTGCCGTCCCCGTAAATCCCCAGGTAATCCTCAGAAAGCATGTTGGCCATAGTGGCCGTATTGCCGGTCAACTCTGCCTGCTGCCACATCCGTTCCAGCTTCTCAATGATGTGGACGATCTGCCTGGGCTGCGGGTGGGGATGCGGTATGGATGTGGCATGGGCGGCGGGAAGCCAAAGCAGCAGCAGCAAAATTCCGACGCTTCCGCGTGCGAGGCTCTGCGCTTCGGAGGATCGAATCGTGGAGTGACACTGCGCTTGCATGGCTGTATCGGGATGTTAGTTCGAGCTTTCGCCGGAGTCAAAGGATAATTCGGAAAATTTTAACGATGTCCCCGGCTCCTCACTATTCAATTTACGCCAGTGCGTTCAAATCCTCGACGCTGCGTTCCTTCATCCACTGAAAAAGGCCGCCGATGGCGTACTTGTGAAAGTGGGGCGAGGCCCGATGAGCCTCCAGCGCGGCCTCATCGCGGTATTGCTCATAAATCATTACCAGGCTGGAATCGCCCGCCAACTCATGTGGAATATAACTGATGCATCCCGGTTCCTGCCGAGACGCTGCCGCCAATTGCTGAACAGCTTCCAGAACTTGTTTGCGATCTTCCTGGGCGAATCGCATTCGCACAATAAATGAAATCATTCCAGCTTCTCCTCGGGATATGCTTCCCGTCTGTCGCGTTACGTGGGGATCGCGTCGCAGGCAAACTGGCGACAAGGTCTGCAGATTGCAGTCTCACTGATCGAGATTGCAATCCCTTTCAACAGGGCCAATCATTTTGGGCTCGCCGACATGCGGTCGAGCATTGCCGCGAACTCCGGCAACACAATCGTCTGGTCGCGGTCGGGTCCAGTCGAAATCATTCCGATCTTTGCGCCGGATTCCGCTTCGAGAAACGTCAAGTACTCTTTTGCCGCGGCCGGCAGTGCATCGAAGCTTCGGACATTCTCGGTCGCCCCGTCCCAACCCTTCATGGGGGTGAGTATGGGCTCAATTGATTCCAAGCCTCGCACATCCGCGGGAATGGTGTCGGTTATCTTTCCATGAATTCTATAAGCGGTGCACACTGGGATCTCCTTCAGTGTGTCCAGCACGTCCAGCTTGGTCACCACCAGCCATTCCGTGCCGTTGACCTGGCTGGAATAGCGCAGTAGCGGCAGATCGAGCCATCCGCACCGTCGAGGCCGTCCCGTCACTGCTCCATATTCCTGACCGCGGGCTCGAATGTGCTCACCCAGGCCATCGCGGATCTCCGTCGGAAACGGTCCTTCTCCCACCCGCGTTACATACGCCTTGGTTACACCAATCACCGTGCCAATCTTCGTCGGCCCCACGCCTGTTCCTGTGGCTGCTCCGCCGGCCGTAGCTGAGGACGAGGTAACAAACGGATACGTGCCGTGATCGATATCAAGCAGCGTGCCTTGCGCCCCCTCGAACATGATGCTTTCGCCCTCTTTCAGAGCATCGTTCAACATGCGGGAGGTGTCGGCCACAAACGGCGCCATTGCTTCGGCCGCCCGCGCATAGTCCTCGTACATCTTGTTCGGGTCCAGCGGCTCGCTGTCGAACAGAGCATGAGCAATCGTATTCTTCTCGTGGCACGCATTTTGAATGTGGGTGCGCATCAGTTCCGGGTTCAGCAGATCGATGACTCGGAGACCACCGCGCTTCATCTTGTCTTCGTAAGCCGGTCCAATCCCCCGGCTGGTGGTCCCAATCTTCATCCGCCCCGGAGCATTTTCCGCCGCCAGTTCGATCATCCGATGGTAGGGCAGGATCACATGGGCACGATCGGACACGAATAGTTGCCCGGCCACATCCACACCCAGATCCCTCAGGTGTGCCACTTCCTTAAGAAACGCCATCGGATCCAGGACAACGCCGTTGCCAATGACCGCGCGGCAATCCGGCCGCAGTACCCCACACGGCACCAACTGCAGGATGAACTTCTTGCCGTCGATAATGACGGTATGTCCTGCATTGTGGCCGCCGGCATAGCGCGCCACCACGGAAAATCGTCCAGAAAGGACGTCGACAATCTTGCCTTTGCCTTCATCGCCCCACTGGGCGCCCAAAACCACTGCCGTCTTCGCTTGCATTTCGACTCGTTTCCGCTCGTTTCCGCGGCTCGGGCACGCGGAAGCTCCCGTGGTTCAGGAGGCGGTTCCAACTGTGTCCGGCCACGATTGGTATGGCAACAATGTTGTGCAGGAGGGTTGCTGGCGAATCGCCAACGCTTCATGTACTCAACTAAGAATCCTATACTACCGAGAGACACGATCAAAGCAGAAAGCGGACGCGCCCCATACCTCCGCGTGGAAGAAGAAAACTGCCGATGCCGGAACTGCCTGAAGTTGAGACGATTGCCAACGGCATCGATGCGCGTGTGCGCGGGCACGTGATCGTATCTGTCTGGCTCGGCTCCAAGCCGGAGCCCTTCCGCTCGACGCCTGCTGAGTTGGTGAAAGCTTTGACTGGCAGTACCGTCGAACACGTCCGCCGCGTTGGGAAACATATCGTGGTCGATCTGACGCGAGACTCTGCCGCCAGCCGGCGCCGCTCGACGGCTGCGGCGCAAAGAGCAAAACCGTGGCGCGGTCAGTGGCTCGTCCATCTCGGCATGACAGGCCGCCTCCTTGTCTGCCAGCCCAGCGAACCGACGCCGAAGCACACCCACGCCATATTGCAACTCGACGATGCCCGCGAAGTTCGCTTCGTCGATCCACGCCGGTTCGGGCGATTGTCGTTGCTCGATCTTTCCTCTGAGGCCATAGCGAAAAGTGGCAAGCGAGAGAAGGGAACTGGATCTTCCGGAGAAGGCTTTGTCGGTCCGGGCCAGGAGCCCTTAGATATCTCCCCGGATGCGTTTCGCGTGCTGTTTCAAGGCCGTCGAACGCCCATCAAATCCGCGCTGCTGAATCAAAAACTTCTCCATGGAGTCGGCAATATCTATGCGGATGAAAGTCTGTTTCGCGCCGGCATCCGCCCGCGACGCCAGGCCGGTCGCCTGACTATCAAGGAACTGGAGCGGCTGCGCACTGCCATCCAATCTGTCCTGCGCGAGGCGATCACACTTGGCGGTTCATCTGTCTCCGATTATGTGGACGCTTCCGGAGAGAAGGGCTTTTTCCAGTTGGAGCACAAGGTCTATCTCCGTACCGGCGAGCCCTGCCAGGTCTGCGGCACACCCATCCGCCGCATTCTCGTCGCCGGCCGCGGCACGCACTTCTGTCCCCACTGCCAACACTGAGCCAACCTGCCGCCACGTTTTGATTGCTGGTGAGCGACGCAAACTCATCGTGGTTGTTGCCTGAATCGATTCCGAGTGCGACACGTAGAAAAATCTTTTGGAGATCCTCGTACACTCGGCGTAGTCACGCATGCGGTGGCGAGAAAAAACGCGGGGGATAGAAATGAAGCGTCTGACATTGGCAATCTGGCTTGTCTTTATAGTCGGTGGACTGTGGGCGCAGACTGCTGAATGGCAGCCCTCGCCTGGGCACACGCAAATCGCGATCTGGCCTGGAAACGCCCCAGACGCGCAGCCTGCCAGTGGCACTGAACAGATGGGGACGGACACGAAAGACCTGCTCGCTGGGCAGCCATGGGTCTACATCGACAACGTCTCCAAGCCTACGATGACGGTCTATTCCCCGCAGGGCAAAAACACAGGAGTTGCGGTGGTGGTCTTTCCGGGCGGCGGCTATCAAGGGCTGGCGATCGATTTGGAGGGGACGGAGGTTTGCGATTGGCTGACGTCGAAAGGAATCACGTGTGTCCTGCTAAAGTATCGCGTGCCCCCCGATGCCGGATATCCGAAACCGGCGTACCCAAAGTCGGGGCCGTATCCTGAAACGCCAATCGCGCTGGAAGATGCGCAACGAACCATAGGGCTCGTTCGCTTGCACGCGGCGGAATGGGGTTTCGATCCGCATAAAATTGGAGTCCTGGGATTTTCAGCCGGCGGACACCTGGTAGCGGCGATCAGCACCCATTACGCGAAGCGACTCTATCCAGCCATCGACGCGGCCGATGAGGAAAGTTGTCGACCCGACTTTGCCGCGGCGCTCTATCCCGGGCACCTGTCGCTTTCTGCGGCGGAGTGGGATGCGGCACAAGCCCGAACAAAATTCGGCGTCCCTCACGCGGCGAGTGCAGATAAGGAGCTTACGCTGAATCCGGCGATTCCGGTTACCCGTGCAACACCGTCCACCTTCTTACTGCAGGCAGAGGACGATCACGTGGACAATGTCGATGACGCGCTGTCGTACTACATCGCGCTGAAGAACGCTGGAGTCCAGGTCGAGATGCATTTATTTGCACATGGGGGTCATGCGTTTGGATTACGGCAAACGACCCAGCCAATCACGGCATGGCCTATCTTCGTGGAAACCTGGCTGCGGACAATCGGAATGATCTCGCACTGAAGGCGGTTGATCTATGGATTTGTGGATGACGTCGATGCTTTTCCTATGAAATTGCAGAAAATCGATAGTATTGTTTTTCGTAACTCCTTTGCTTTGTGAGCTGTGACTTTGGTATCAGAGTTGCAATGTCTTAGGGCAAGCCAGTGAATGCACATTAAGCCGAAAGGCTTGAAAAGACAGAAAAGTTCAGGAAATGTGAGCCGTCAGCAGAGTTTCCGGCACTCGATAAGGAAACCAGTCGGCTCCACCCGAACCGAATCGCAGCAGGCAATATGAAGCGGGTCCACCCAAATCCGGGAGGCCAGTGACCCGATTCTAGTTACCAAATGTAGTATCTGATTCTACCTATCCCCCACAGAGCCCCAATTAATTTGAGTCTCCAGTGTTCCTCATCCGCATCCGTCTTGGTGCGTGTGGAACAATGGCGGGCCAAGGTTCCAAGGGGTAGGAATCACTGGCAGACGAGCGACGCGGACAGCTCTACCTGATTTTTTCATCAACAAATGGAACAAGTTCTGTTCGGCGGTTACTGTGATTTGCAGGATTTTTCGCGCGCCACTTGCCGATTTCGTTTCTCCGGAGTAGCATCAATCTTGCTCATCGTTTGGCTGAAGCTGCATGCCTTTCTGGGATCCGCGGCTCGCCGATACCATGTTACGGATAGGAATAATACAGAACAGTTCGGAAGCGCGCTTCAGGAATGCGCTTCCATAGCGGTAACGCTCTAAGGACTGTTATGCCAGCAGGTTGCCGGCAAGCTCCGAGGCAACATCCTGCCAGGCAAATGAAACTAGCTTGAGACAAACATTCCATCATGCTGCTCGATAGCGTCCGCGCCGGACGGAACTGAGATTATTCCAGTTGTCGTGTATCAGCGACGCGCGCAGTACAAGTCAACGTAAGGTACAAGGAAGTGTCTGAATGACAGAAGATTCAATGCCGCAATCGGAGAACTCTTCTCCGTCTCCTCAAGGAAATCCCTCCTCCGCTGGACAGAATGCTCCCCGCCAAAAGCAAAGCTTTCGTCGTCGCCGCAAACGCCGCGGATCGGCCGGGAATCCAGCCCAGGCGGGCAATCCCGGGCAGGCCGCCGCGAACACACAGCAGGCCAGCGGTGCAGCGGTGCCCGCGTCAAAGGGCAATGCCCCACGCAATGAGAATCTGCCCCGCAAGAAGAAGCGCTTCTTCAAAAAAAATCAGGGTCAGGGTCAGAGTCAGGCAAATGCGCGTGGAGCGCGCGGCGACTCGCGCGGCAACTCCGCTGGCCAGCAGCAACGCCGTGGCGGCAAGCAGCGCCGACCCAAGGTTTTTGTCGGCCCTATGGACCATAGCTATCGCGCCGTCAATGGAAATTATTCCGACGGGCCGCCCTCAACAATTGAGTTGCAGGGCGGATTTGCCAACGCCCACTATAACGGCAATGGCAACGGAAATTTCAATGCCGACTATTCCAGCGCGGGGAATGGAGGCCGTTCCGTCGACGACCTTCAAGGTTCGGCGAGCACCGCAGCCGACGTCGCCGCGGCGACTCCAGCGCGCATCTACTGCTTTATTGACGATCTCTTCTTCATCGCCAAAATTCAGGAGACGGCGCGCAAGCTGGGGATTAAAGTCGCATTTGTAAAGAATGACAAGGACACAATTGCCGACATGCTGGCGTTGCCGGAAGAGGAGCGACCGCGGCTGATTGTGTTCGATTTGAACAGCGCGACCGCCAAGCCGCTCACGCTGATTCCAAAACTGAAAGCAAAGCTGAAGCGCGCCACTTCCATCGTCGGTTTTCTCTCGCATCTGCAGGGCGAGCTGAAGGCCAAAGCGATCGAGGCGGGATGCGATACGGTGATGCCGCGCTCGGCATTTTCTCAGACGCTGCCAAACCTGCTGCGCCGCTACGGCATTGAAGTCGAGATCGAGGACGATCAGGCGCAAGTCATCGAAGCCTGATTGAACCCGTATCCGATCCGAGTTTCCGTTCCTATAATCCGCATAGGATGCTGAGCCCGACTTACAGTGCGCAATATCTGTACGATGCCTTGGACCAGACGGTGGAGAAGACCGGCGGCAGCAACCCGACGGAAGTTGTCTACTTCAACGGGCATCCCATGGCGCTGCTCAATGCAACTAGCGGAGCGTGGACGGACCTGATCTGGGCGGGCGGCAACCTGCTGGCGGAAGTGGCGGGAACGCAGACGGCCGTGCCAGTCTACCGGCTGCTGGACCATGAAGGCTCGCTGGTTGCCACCGCGGACAATTCCGGCAACGTGACCGGGACCAACCTGATGATGCCCTACGGCGAAACGCTGTCCTCCAACACTAGCGACCCGTATGCATTTGCCGGTCTCTACCAGGACACGGAGTACGGCGGCGACGATGCCTGGTACCGCAACTACTCGACAGAGCAAAGCCGCTGGCTGACCCCCGACCCCTACAACGGCAGCTACGACCTCAACAATCCCCAGAGCTTCAACCGCTACATGTACGTCAACGGCAGCCCGCTCAATTATGTCGACCCCAGCGGGCTGGCGGGGGAGTCACAGGTTGGGGGGAAGTATGTACGCTTGGCAAGGATACTAAGTTAATCACCTATGGCTCAATCAATCCGTGCAACCCAATTGCCTCTGTAATAGCTTATGGAATCGCCAACTCCGCGTTGGATGCGATTCCAAATTTCATTGTGAATAGCATTGATTTCGGTTTAAATTCGATACTTGGCACAAATCTGAGTACAAGCGTCGATGCAACTACTCAACAGATAACCCCATTTATCTCAGCCGCAGTCACAATTGCATGCAGCATTGATAATTTCAATGCTGTTGCTTGCGGAGGATCATCTGGGTGGGCTTCAATAGCATTTGGTAATGGAAGCGTGGCAAGCAAGGTAGTTGGAGATACAACTGCCGTAATCGGCGCAATACTGTGCGCCAGCGGTGGCCCTGAGAGTCCAGGTTGCGTCGGATATCTAGTTTACTCACTCTTCAATAGTATTTCTTCTGACCTGTGGGGTGGGCCACAATTCACCGGAAGCCTCTTGCCAAGACCATCAGACCTCGGAGGATTAGGGACATCGCCCATTGGGATACCTAATCAAAACCTGAGTGTTAGTGGAATTCTCGGCCAACCATCAGCAACCATAATTCCGACCCCCGGACCTTGATTTATCAACATGAAGACATATGCAAGCAGTGTGACGTTTACGAAATGCATAGCCATTGCTGTGCTTGCATTCTGTTTTCTGGAAACTGCAGCGTTTGCAGAGACAATAGATGGTTTCGTCACCCGCATCGACTCGCCAACAGAATTTAACGTAGGGACGTTCCATGTAGTGCTGAATGAAAAGACAAATTGCAGAATAAGAAAAACTGCCTTTGCTGCGCCTCCTCCTCATGGCGAGAGTAGGGACCCAAGTACTACTCGTTTAGGCCCAGTGTTATGGGGCGATGTTCATGCTATTTCATGCAATATGAAATCCGCTGCTATCTATTCACGTGTCCATGTTGAAGGGAAGATCAGACCGAGCGATGGATCATTAGTAGCTGGCAAGATTATTGTGTATGACATTGATCCGAATCACCGCAGACTGGAAGATGGCGTAGTGCTTGAAGAAGCTCCTGATCTATCTGGGAGCAAACAGCAAGGGGGCGAGAAAATATGGATGGACGGCTACCCCGTTACCATAACGCCACATACGATATTGACCCGTGAGCCAGATGGTACAAAGTTTCGCTTTCGTTTCCATTTCACAAGGATTATGGCCCATGCTGAACTACGCTCCGAGCATTTTCCACCACTCTCGCCCGCTACAATGCCGCGAGAAAACACATGCGTCTTATTCCATGCAAATCGCACGCCGAGCGGAGCAATCATAGCCACTAAACTCCAATTGTGGCCTAATTGGGTCGATACCGACGAAAAGAGATATAACGGTAACTTCATTATGGCGGTTCGCCAGCCGGACTATTCCAAAATGACTCCGGGAATAATTCAATTTAAAGGTGCCAAGCCAATCGTAATGTTGCCGAGCAAAACAATACAGGAGTTTGTATCTAATCTAGGCCTGACACTAGTTCCCGCTTACCAAAAACAGCTTTCTGAATCCGACGAAACAAAGGTACATTTTCACTTTTACGCCGTCCATGCATTTCCGGCACGACTCGGAGCATATTTTGTCGAGGCAAACGGTGTCATGCCGGAATACCAAGTTTTGCACTGGGGTTGGCATAGTAACGCGTCCTATAGTAAACCATCAATGCATGATTATGTGCATACCATTGTTGCTGCGCCAGATGGAACGATTCTTATACCAGATGTGATGTTAGCTGGACTGCAAAACGAAGCTCAGTTGGCTACGCTTATTTCATCCGCAATTACATCCGTATTACAGAAGCAGGGCTATCGTGCATGGCCTCGTCATTTATACCCGGTTATGGACGTGGAGCTTTGGAACCTTGGTTCTTGGCAAAGCGAACAAGCCCTTCGCATTGGCATACGGCAGATGTACTTGGCTGGGTATGACATCCGCGAGGCGCCGTTCGCGTGGGCAGCGGCGCAGGGCAAGCCGGTGAACAATCCTGTGATCGACTCCAAGCATCCAGACAAGGAAATCCCGTGGTATGCGGCGTATGCCTTCAACTACATCAGCCAGTATTACAACGACGTGGACTACAACAAGCTGAAGCGCGGACATGCCGAGTATCAGCAGTTCCTCAAAGAACCTTACAAGGGCGATCCGAGTTTGCCGCATCCAAAAACGCCGGATCACGCTCGGAAGTCAGCGCCCGCTATGCAATGAATACCCCGTCGACACTGGCGATTTGCTTATCCTGGGGGCCAGTGCATGGCGCGGCCACCGAGCACATGCAGATGCAGATGATCGACAGTCTGGCCGCCTTCCGGTCCCGTATTCACGACAACTCGAAAGCCTTTGCTGAGGCTTTTTTTCGCCAATTCAGTTGCGACCAGTGTGAGATGACCCAACAATCCCTTGTCGGCGTCGGTGGCTTGGGCGAGCGAGTCGATGTGCTTTTTGGGGATAACGAGAAAGTGCGTAGGCGCCTGGGGATGGATGTCGGCGAAGGCGATTGAAACTTCATCTTCGAAAATCTTTTTTGCGGGAATTTCTCCCGAAACAATTCGA
>JAJYSL010000172.1 GCA_021793595.1 Acidobacteriota bacterium | reverse complement strand
CGACATCAATACCCTGGCCGCCATCGCTGCGCCCGTCAAGGTGAACCTAGAGGCGGCTGCGCCAAAACGCATCTTCTGGGAATAGCCGAAGGGCGTTTAGGTAATTTGAACCGCCGGCAGGCACGTGAATGTTTGATTATCGACCTGCCAATAAGGCATCAACTCCACGCCCGGGTTGTGCTCGATCTGGAAATGCAGCGGCGCACCCGGCACGGCGGTGATCTGGCCCAGCAGGTCTTCGGCATACTTGCCGCCCTTCACCTGCAGCACCGTCTCTGGCGATCCAATCGCGGCCATCAGGATAGGCCCATACTCCAATCCGTATCGCGGAGCATCCTCCGCCTGGTCAGCGCCGGTATACCGAGTCAAGCGAAATGCAATCGGCAGCGTGAACGTAATCGCATCGTTGTCCGCCCACGTCCGCTCGATCACCGCGTACGTTCCCGGCTTCCCCGTTGCTGCCAGCGAGCCATTCACATAAATCGGCATTTCCTTCGCCGCCCATGACGGTACTCGAACACGAATCTTCGCCGGCACAGATTGCGCCGCAGAAACCTGCAGGCTCACTTCTGGCTGCATGGGAAATTGTGTGGTCATCTTCCACCGCGCGGGCGCTCCCGTCGGCGGCCATTCGAGCGTCGACGGCTCAAACAAATTGACATACATGCCATCGGGAGCGATCGAATAAATATGCTCTGGAAGCGAACCCAGCATCCGCGTTCCCTGCCCTTCGCAGCACGTATTGTTATGCGTCGGCTCCTCTTTCTTCCCCGCCATGATTGTGTGATATCGAATGCCCGTCGTCCCGCCCTGGTTCGCGAGGATCACGTTGTAAATCGACTTTTCAATCTCGGCCATAAACTTCTCATCGTCCGGATCATGCTGGTGAAATCTCTGGCTTAGCAGGATCCAGAACGAACTTCCGCAATTCTCCCCCAGCTTCTGATGCACATAGTTTGAACCCGGCGGGTCCTTCTCAAATTCGATGATGGATATGCTGCCGCCAATCTGTTGCCAATTGTCCCGATACAGTTTCCATCCACCCAGCACAGCATCGCGGTAGCGCGGATCGCCCGTCGCCGTATACAAATCGGCGTAGGCTTCCATGTTGGTCAACAAGTAACAATGCGGCCGGTCGTAGGGATATTGCCAGACCGCTTCCTGCTCCTGCCGAGCCAGATGCTCCAGCCAAAAATTCTCCTGAAAATACTGCTGGATCACCTGCGCATCTTTCGGCTTGCCCACCGGGCTGAGGCTCATGCGCGTGTTAGCGATCATTCCCTGACCGCCCTGCACCGCCCCGCGCAACAGCTTCGGCAAATATTCGCATTGGTTGAACCAGTCGTAATTTCCGCGCAGCAATCCAAACGCTTTTGGATTGCCTCCATATCCCGCCTCTAACAACCCGTGCGTCAACCATGCGCGTGTATACGCGCCGCGCTCGGAATAGAAAATCGTATCCTCGGGATACGCCATGATGTAGCCATTCGGCTGGCGGCATTGCTCGATTCCATCGACCACGGCATCCATCCGTCGGCGCAGAGCGGGATCGTCAATCCAGCGAACTGTATTTCCCGCGCCCATCAAAAATCGTCCGGCATTCGATCCAGCCAGATCTTCCTCCCAGAATTTATCCGGCTTCGGCAGCCCCGGCGGATTGGGCTTCCCCGCGCGCTCACGAAATTGCCGCAGCAACTGATCCACCGAGTAAGAATTCATCAGGTAGACGATGTTGTTTTCCATGGCCGTCTGAAAAATTCCACCCTGCAACGTCACTCCGCCGCGCGGCACCTGAACCTTATAGAGCGCAGCCTTCCACTCACTCGCCGAAGTTACATTCTCCGGATGATCGGTCACAATCCCTTCGCCCTGTGGGCGCAGCGGACGCGTAATCTGTGCCAGGTCGGACGCGTTGCCATAGGTCTGGTCCGCTGTCACCGGGCACTCGACTGCAATATCATGGCCTCCCGAGATCACCGCAATTTTCGCCAGCGTCAGGCTGTAGTCGGGACTGTTCTTCAGCGAAGACCCCAATAGCTGCGACGTCTTCACCGGCCGCATTCCTGTCGCGGTCAGGCGCACATAGCGCCCCGTCACGCCCGCCGCTGCAAATTGCGTAATGTTGTTCTTTGGATCGGGAAAGTCCGCGTCGGAAAAATCTGCAATCGTTTTCGCGTTCGCCATCGTCGCGTTGTTCGATGCCTCGATTTTGAACCGCAGCGGAAAACCCTCGCCACCGTAATATTCATCCAGCAGCGGATACATGCGCTCGCACGCGGGGTACAACTTCACTGCGTCGATTGCCTGACTCTTCCCCAGGTCAATCTGCAGCCAGGTGGTGATATGAGGATCAGTGGTCGGCTTCGACCGATAGGCGCGATAAAACGTCGCCGGAGTTGCCGCCATTTGTTCCCCGGTGGCGTAGCGTCTCAATCCGTCGGCCTGCTCCGGTGCTGCGAACAGCACCGAAGGATCCAGAAGCGACGCCGCCACCGCACCCGTGCCGGCATATGCCGCAATCCCGAGAAATCTGCGTCTCGTGATGCTCATTTCGCGCCTCACTTTCTTCTGTTACGGCTTGGCAGATCACCCGGCTATTCTTCCTGCTCGCGCAGTCTTGCCAGAATGCCCAGATCTTCCAGCGTGGTCGTGTCACCCTTCACTTCGCCGGTTTCCGCCAGCTCGCGCAGCAGTCGCCGCATGATTTTTCCCGAGCGCGTCTTGGGCAAGCTATCGGTAAAGCGAAGATCATCTGGCCGCGCCAGCGCGCCAATTTCCTTTGCCACCCAGGCGCGCAACTCATCTTTCAGCGCCATCGACGGTTTGTACTGCGACTCCAGCGTCACAAATGCCGCAATCGCCTGGCCCTTTAACGCATCCGGACGCCCGACCACTGCGGCCTCTGCCACCTTGGGATGCGCCACCAGTGCCGACTCAATCTCCATGGTTCCCAGTCGGTGCCCGGAGACATTGATCACATCATCCACGCGGCCCATCAGCCAGTAATAGCCGTCGGTATCGCAACGCGCGCCATCTCCGGTAAAGTACGCGCCGGGAATGGTCGACCAATACTGCTTCACGTAGCGATCTGGATCGTTATAGATGGTGCGCGCCATGCCCGGCCACGGCTTGCGAATAATCAAGAGGCCGCCATGACCCTCGGGCACCGGATGGCCTACTTGATCCACGACGTCCGGCGCAATCCCAAAGAATGGCTTGCCCGCTGACCCCGGTTTATTCGCCACCGCTCCGGGGACGGACGTAATCATGATACCGCCCGTCTCTGTCTGCCACCACGTATCCACAATCGGGCAGCGGCTCTTGCCGATCACCGCCGAATACCACATCCAAGTCTCAGGATTGATCGGCTCACCCACACTGCCCAGCAACCGCAGACTGGTCAGCTTATGGCGGTTGGGAAATTCATCGCCCCACTTGATGAAGGCGCGGATCGCGGTCGGCGCAGTGTAGAAAACGCTGACCTTGTGATCATCGATGATCTTCCAGAAGCGGTCGTTCTCCGGAAAATTCGGCGCCCCTTCATACATCACCGAGGTAACACCATTCTGCAAAATTCCGTAGATCACATACGAGTGCCCGGTGACCCAGCCGATGTCGGCGGTACACCAGTACACATCGTCGTCCTTCAAATCGAATACCAGCTTGCTGGTCAAATACGTATGCACAGCGTAGCCGCCGGTGGTGTGCACAATCCCCTTCGGTTTCCCGGTCGTTCCAGAGGTGTAAAGGATATAGAGCGGATGTTCCGCATCGAGATGCTCGGCGGGACACACATTGTCCACCTGGGACATCTCCGCATCCCACCAGACGTCGCGACCGGCTTGCATGGAAATCTTGGTTCCGGTTCGACGCAACACAATCGTATTTTTCACCGACGGACATTTTTCCAGCGCTTCATCCACCGTGGTTTTCAGCGGGATCTGCTGGCCGCGGCGCCATGCTCCGTCCTGCGTAATCACCAGTACGGACTGCGCATCGTTAATGCGGTCGACCAATGCGCTGGCGGCAAATCCGCCGAAGATCACAGAATGCACGGCCCCAATGCGCGCACAGGCAAGAATGGCAATTGCCAGTTCCGGCACCATGCCCATATACAGCGCGACGCAATCGCCTTTCTGCACGCCCAGTCGGCGCAGCACGTTGGCGAACCGCTGCACCTGTTCCAGCAGTTGCAGAAATGTATATTTGCGAACCTCACCCGATTCGCTTTCCCACAGGATCGCCGTCTGACCGCCTCGCCCGCGCTCCACCTGAAGATCCAGGCAGTTGTAGGCCAGGTTCATCTTGCCGCCCACAAACCACTTGGCCCACGGCTCATTCCATTCCAGCACCTGGGTCCAGGGTTCGAACCAATGCAAGTCGCTGGCGGCAGCCGCCCAGAATTCCTCCGGGTTCTCCACCGAACGGCGATAAAGAGTCTCATACTCCTCCAGGCTGCGAATGTGTGCCTTGGCGGCAAACTCTTCCGGTGGAGGGATAACTCGCAATTCATGCAGCAGGGACTGAAAACTTGTATCGATTGGTTCTGTCATGGTTGAACTATTCGCTCCACAGGATTATTGCACGGCTTCATAGACAATCATCTTCGCCACAGGCTTGCCGTTTTCCTGCTGCTCCGGGGTGTAAACGCGATGTGTCACCGGGTCGACGGCCAGGCTATGTACTGCATGCTGCACCGGAAAATCCTCCAGTTTGCGGTAATGGTTTGGATTGTCCTCATGGAACACGGAAATGGCGCCGCTGAAGCAAGCCACATAAATACGCCGCAAGCCCGGATCGTACTTGATCACATCCGCGCCGGCAGCCATGGGCAGATATGCGATGGGCTTGTGCGT
The DNA here is from genome assembly GCA_021793595.1 of Acidobacteriota bacterium. The sequence continues at coordinate 4,509 of JAJYSL010000172.1, read as the reverse complement.
GTCCAGATTGAAGACGGTCATCAGACTGTTGCCTTCGCAGGAAAGAAACGCTCGATGATGGACGGGGTCGAGCGTCATACCATGGTTGCCCTTGCATTCTCCCACCGGGTAGTTGGCGATGACATGGTCCGTGGCAGGATCGATTTCGGCGAACAGATTTTGGTCCTGCAGATTCACATAAATCCGTCGAGCGATCGGATCATACTGTGGCATCCCGGTTTCGCTGTTGAAATGCAATGTCTGGATAATGCGGTCCGTCCGCACATCGACGATGGCCACAGCCTTGCCGCGTTCATCCGAAACGTAGACCTTGTGAAAAGGAGCCGCGTACGCGCTTCCATCCGGCTTCGCCTCGGTGGGTAGCTTGGCGATCACCTTCATCTGCTGCAAGTCGACCACGCCGATTTTGCTCTCCAGCCAGTCCGACGTGTACACACGATGCAATTCAGGCACGTAGACCACGCCTTCGATTCCCGGTACTCCTGGAATCGCATGCACCAGCGCATTCGACTTCATGTCGATGACGTACAGAATGCCCGCCCCAAGATAGGCCGAAAGCAGATAGTGGTCGCCGCGATCGATCGTCAGGTAATCGAAGCGCTTGCCTTTTGGGCCAGGCAAGTCGATGACCGCAATCTGCCGCAACGTATGTCCATCGCCAGTTGCCTGTGTTTGCGCTCCAACGGGTGGTGTTATTGCGAATGCAACAAACGCGACAGCGGCAAGAACCTGCCATTTCCGCTGGATTTGCGACAACTCAAAAGTCATGCTCATTTTTCTCGGACCGCACGAAATAATTCTCGCACCTTTTTTCGCATCACTGAAATTTGACGGCCAGTCGAGCAGTCTGCTCCGTGCGGCTGCGGTGTCAGTCCTCCTTTGCTAATTGGCCGGCAATTGCCGGCGAATTAGCTGCAATTCCCGTTGCACCTGCTCCAGCCGGCTCACAATGTCGTGATAATTTTCTTCCGCTTCGCTCGGCGTGTGGCCTTCAACATAGAACGAGCCATTCGGTCCCAGAACGCATTTTTTGACGGCTTTGAATCCGCGGAAACCCTGGCGGTGGATCACCGACAGCAATTCCTCCTCGGTCAGCAGTTCCTGGCGCAGCGCCTTGCGATCCACAACACCGTTCACCACCAGTAGCCGATCCGTGCCCTCCACGAGGCGATCCACCTTCGGGGAGCTATAGAGAAACCGCACCACCAGCCAGTTGATCGTCAGCAGCGACAGCGCCCCCAGGATGCCTCCTGTGACCGTATTGTCATTGCCAATTAACGCATTCTGCACCACGTTCGACAACGACAACAAAACCACCAGATCGAAGGGATTCAGCTGCGCCAGTTCCCGCTTGCCGAAGATGCGCAGCAGAAAGATCAGAAAAAAATACACGATAATCGGCCGAAGAATCTTCTCGAGCAGCGGAACCTGTAGATGGAACATACTTTGGAGCACGGCGGCGATTCCTTTCGCAAGTGGAGTTCCCCTCTTTCATACACGTTTGGCGACCGAACGGGAAGCGGTTCGCAGATGGCTACTTTTTCGGTTCCATCCGATTTTTCACTGCTTTTGCCTCCGTTTCTGGCATAATCGAATTGCTCTGGTGTCTCTGGCATTCTAGCGGCCGGCGATCAACTGTCGCTTCCGCCAAAGTGTTCAAGCGCCCCCATGAAAGTAGTGCAACGCGTCTTTTCGCCAACCAAGAACCGCCGGCTGAATGAGCTGGTCGGTTTGCTGCTGCTGGCCTGCGCCCTCCTCTTGCTTCTCGCTCTGGCATCCTATACTCCACTCGATCCCTCTCTCGACACCGCCGGCGGTTATTTATCGGGCCGTCCTGCGCATAACTGGGCTGGCCTGCTCGGCGCCGGACTCAGCGATCTGCTATTGCAGGCAGAGGGTCTGTCGGCCTTCCTGGTACCCCTGCTGGTCGGTGGCCTGGGATGGATCTGGCTGCGCTCCCGCCCTGTCGGTTCGCCCATTTCGAAGCTCATTGGCGGGCTTCTGTGCCTGATTTTTGTTCCCACGCTGCTGGGCCTGCTCCCCGGCCATTTGCGCTGGCTCCATACCATCCCGATTGAAGGCATTATCGGCGGCGCCATCGCCGAATTGCTGACCCATTATCTGAATTATCCCGGCGCCTGCATCCTGTCGATGGCTCTGGTCGCGGCGGCGCTCTACATGACCACCACCTTTAGCGTCGCCAGCCTGCGCAACTGGCTCACTGTCCGCTTTGCGTTCCTGGCCGCCTGGCGTGACCGCTGGCGCAATTGGAGTACTCGCCGTGCCGAGCGCAAAGCCGCGCGCATTGCCGCACGCACCCTGGCGAAGGAACAGGCCGCCCTGGCGAATCATCCGGAAGACGATCCGCGCATGTTTGAGGACACTCGCAAGGATGTGGTCCCGACCCGCGTCCGCAAGCGCCCCGATTTCTGGGAGGAACCCGTTCCCGCTCCTCCGCCGCAACAGTTGGCGCATGGAGTTTCTTCGCAAACCGACATGGATGACGACGCATTCGCCACTGCCATCGAACATCCGCGTACCATTCCCGCTGTTGCCAAGGCCAAGCCGGAGGAGATCGAATTCGCTCGCCCCATCCCCTCCCTGCAGTCACTGCAACCCGGTCACACGCCTGCGGATGCCTCTCCCGCGCTGCATGTTCAGATTGGAACCCGCGCCGACGCCTCATCCAAGTCCGTCACCGTCACCGCCAAGTCCATTGAAGGCTACCGCCTGCCTCCCAGCACGCTACTGCACCGTAGTGACGAAAAGCAGGTGGTTCGCGAGGATGCGCTGCTCGAAGAAGCCCGCGTTCTGGTGGAAAAATACGCCGAGTTCGATGTTCGCGGGCAGGTGGTTCAAATCAACCCAGGCCCTGTCGTCACCACATTTGAATTTCGCCCCGATGCTGGAGTGAAATATAGCCGCGTCGTCGGCCTGCAAGACGATCTTTGTCTGGCCATGCGCGCCGAAAGCATCCTGATTGAACGCATGCCCGGCAAGAGTACCGTCGGCTTGCAGGTTCCGAATATCGAACGCGAAACCATCTGGCTGCGCGACATGATTGAGGCCGACAGCTTCACTCACAGCAAATCCCGGCTGACCCTGACCATGGGTAAGGACATCAACGGCCGCATCATTCACGCCGACCTGACCACCATGCCCCACGTGTTGATCGCCGGCTCGACCGGCAGCGGCAAATCCGTGGCCATCAATGCCATGATCATGTCGGTTCTGTTCAAAGCGACGCCGGAGCAGGTTCGCCTGATCCTGGTCGACCCCAAGCGCGTGGAGTTGGGCATGTATGAAGGCATTCCCCATCTCTTCACGCCCATCATCACGGAACCCAAACTGGCCGCCAATGCCCTGCGCAACGCCGTTCGCGAAATGGAGCGGCGTCTGAAGCTGCTCGCCTCCCGCAGCGTCCGCAATCTGGAGCAATATAACAAGCTCTTCGAAACCACGCCCAGTCTGTTTGAGGCTGACAATCCGGACGAAAAGCCGCTGCCGATCATTGTCATCATCATCGACGAGCTGGCCGACTTGATGATGCTCGACCGCGCCAATGTGGAAGAATCCATCACTCGACTGGCACAGATGGCACGCGCCGTCGGCATCCACCTGGTGCTGGCCACGCAGCGGCCCTCGGTCGATGTCATCACCGGTCTGATCAAAGCGAACGTTCCTACACGCATGTCCTTCCGCCTGGCCACCAAGGTGGACTCGCGCACCATCCTTGACTCTAACGGGGCTGAATCCCTGCTTGGACGCGGCGACATGCTCTTTCTCGCGCCGGGGACGTCGCGGCTGCAACGCATTCACGCGCCCTTCGTCACGGAAAAGGAAATCAGCGCCGTCGTTGATTTTTGGAAGTCTCAGGGTACCGCCGAATATGTCGAAGGATTCCTCGAAGCTCCGCATGACGACAAAGGCCGCGATGGCGCCGAAGCGGGAGAGCAGGAAGCCAGCGATGAACTCTTTGAAGACGCGGTTCGCCTCGTTCTGGAATTCGGCAAGGCTTCCACTTCCCTGTTGCAGCGTCGCATGCGCATTGGGTACGGTCGCGCCGCTCACCTGATTGACCTGATGGAGCGCGATGGAATTGTCGGGCCGGCGGACGGCTCCCGCCCTCGTGAGATTCTCAAGCCGGCTGGGTGGCTGCAAGAGGTGGAACAGTCCATGCGCTAAAGCGGATGGATGGTCACTGGGGTTGGATCGCAAATGGAGTCATTCTGAACTTCGGTTGCCGCAGCGATTTCAGAACGATGAACTCCAATTCGACTTCGCAGACGACTAATCAGTACTAGGCTTTTCTCTATAGTTGATGGGTCCTCCAAACGCAACAAAGGCGAGCAAGGGCTCGCCTTTGTTGCTGTTGCATGACTGGTTCCGGCTACTGAGACTTGCGGAAATAGCGGGCCACGGTTCTGACAAATTGCCGGGCCGCTGGAGGCGTCGCTACATCGCCTTTAAGAATTGTATTGAATGGGATGTCATGGCCGTAAAAGGGAC
>JAJYSL010000171.1 GCA_021793595.1 Acidobacteriota bacterium | reverse complement strand
CGCGCATCAACTCGTCCTTCCAACCTCGGATCGTCTTCTCCATCGCCTATACGGAGAACCTGCCGGAGCATCTTCAGTCTATCATGTAGTTACAACTGTAGTACTAAGGTCGTTATTTACGCCACCCCAGATGCGAATAGACCCAATAGTAATACTCACTCCAGTTGCTGTGGTTGGATAAGGCCGAATCAGTGTTTACAATCCTGATCTGGATAGTGCTCTTGCCTTGCGTATAGGACCGCGGAATTTCGAATTCAAAGTCTCGCCAGAGTTGGCCAGACTGATAAAACATGTTCGTGCTCGGACGATGCACCGGGGAGTAGAACCGCGACTCAGTCACTTCCTTCCCGTCAACATACACCTTCGCTTCCTGGATACCGATCTGCTCTGCCCTTCGGCGCAGTTGCACCCCGGTGTTTGAGGGATCAAGCCTAACGGTAAATTCACTGAAGCCGCTGAACCGTCTGCCGCTGTCGGCGATCACCTCCAGATACCGCTCAGCTTCGTAGGAATACTTTGAGACACCGCTCCAAGTCTGGCCAACGACCCTATACTTGTGCGCCGTCTCCGATGCCAGGTCGCCGATATCGAGACTATCGGTCAGAACCATCTCCTTCTCTGGCCGCCAGTAATAGAAGCACAGGCTGCTGAGTGGATAGGTTTGCGGAAAGTTCCAGCCGTAGTCATCACTCCGCAGCGAGTTGTTCTTCCATGCTTCGCGCCAGTTTTCGTGATGTTCCAACCCAAACCGGATACGGTTATGGAAAACGATGTTGTCCGGGATGTAATACCGGTAGTAGTTCTGCCCGTTTGAGCTTCCCCAGAGCGGGTATTGCCCAGCCCAAAGGCCCCAGCTGAATAATGGCATGTCCTCGCCGCCACTTCCCCAGTACTGCGGGCTCAGGTTACCGTCGATATAGACCTCCTCGTCGCTCTCGCCCGTTGCACGGCCACCCTTTACAAGCCCTACAATCTGCCCCTGACCTTCTACATCGAGAGCAATATAGTTAAGCTCGCCTGTACTGACATTGCCCTGATGGTATGTGGCGCAGAAATATCCGCAGGAGTGTTCCGGGTAGTGCATCGATTCTGAAGGCCTGTATTCGATGCTGTAGTCAAAAGCGTCATAGTCGGCGGAACTCTCGTTCACAACCTCTATCCGCGCAGACTTCCAGTACGGCATTGGGAAAAAATTGTAGTAAGGTTCGGCACCGGAAGGCAGGGATTTGTAGGGGACGATTTTATCTGCAGCGCCGAAGAAAAAATCCAAGGGTGCATTCACCTGTGGCTCCGTGCTTCCATCCCAGTAACAGCGGATCCAAGTCTTTGACAGTATCGAAACCTCGTTGGTGCCGGGTTTGATCCGAATGCTGGCAATGGACCCTTTCCCTCTCCTGTCGTAGATGACATTTGTATTCCCAATCGGCAAGGGGGCCGAACCGGTAACGGTCCGGTTGCCGGCTGTGCCTTTCGGATCAATACCGGCGTTGGCCCAAATCTGGCGGTCTGCGGCATAATCCTCCTTGCCGGTCCATGTCCGTATCCCTTCGGCGGTCGGGTATGTCTCTGTTATGAAGTGCCAGAAGGCCACTTTCGATGCTGTGACCCGGCAACCGGTCCTGAAGGCCAACTGATAGAAATTGATGCAGGACGGATGGTGGTGGCCACCTCCGTGGGTGGTCGTCGCCATCGGCTCAAGAAACGGAGCCAGCTTACCACTGCAGAATTCGCGCACTGGCGCCGTAAGTTGCGGAGTGGTTGACCCATCGAAGTAAAATTTCAGGATTGCTGAATCCATGTCTGTCGACCAGAAATGTGTAATGGCCCCTGGCCCTTTTATATCCAGAATGCAACCATAACCATCGGGGTCGGCATAGAACGGGTCAAATACTTCGGGGCGGCTCCAACTGGACCATTGAAATGTCTTGGCTCCCTTCAAGAATGGCAGGGTGTCAAAATGCAGCGCCGCTGGCCCAGTCTGTGTTGCGGGGTACATCGGCACCTCGGCACGCAGATATCTGGCTGCAGGGGCTGATGCAACGAGAGCGCCGGCACACAGTTTTATAAGTTCGCGCCGGGTGGGACCGCTGCAATCTTCGGCAAGCGGCTCCTGTACGGTGTCTTCGATTTGAGTTTGATTGGGCTTTGCTGGCATTCGGAGTCTGCTCCTGTAGGTTGATTTCTTCCATAAAACGGTGCAATTTTAATGGGTAATGCGGCCAACAACCGGGGTGACGGCATGAGGAGGCCGCGGGAATCGAACATCGTGCCATCCCTTCGGATCAACACGCTGCCCCCATAGGGAGACCGGCGCTGAATCATGGCGGCAGCCAAGCTTGAACGGCATTTAATTCTCATGGGATATCCTTATCCAAGTTGGATTAGACGATCCTAGGGGAACGGAAAGTTCCTTGTCAAGCCTTTAGATGGAATACATTTGCCGGCAACGCTTTAAGGTCTGTGCACTCAATTTGTGCAGAGACTCACAGGATATCGATCTCACCATTCCGGCGCTTCCTGCATTCAAGCACTGCTGCAAACATAATGCGTGCGCCGTCACTTCGCGGGAAGTGCTTGTTCATAAGACTTCTGCATGCGTGTGCGCACCTTACTCAGTTCCTGGAAGGCTGTCAGTTCCCGATCTGCGTCCTCTTTCCGTCTCAATTGGCGGTAGACGCTCGCCAGCCGCCACCTGATTTCAGGATCATATGGGTCGATCTGTACAGATGTTTGAAGATAGCTCAGCGCGTCTTGGACCTTGCCCTCGTCTATCAATAACCCCGCCAACCCCAGGTTGGCGCATGAAGTGCGCGGGTTCAGCTTCTGAACGCTGACATAATAATCGTGGGCCAATTTTAGATTTCCTCGCAATTGCTGAATTTCCGCCAGTTTACACTCGGACGTCGAGTCAGCGGGGTTCAGAGTCAATGCGCGCTCAAACTCCTGTTGAGCTTTTGTGAGTCCAGGTTCCACATGAGATTCCTGTAGAAGAGCTTCACCTAGTTCGTAGTGCAGTCCAGCCAAGTTAGGGTTACGCTCTATGGCCTTCTGGTATTCGATAATTGCGGCTTCCATGTGCCCTTCATTTACTTGGTGTTCCGCGAGGGCTTGATGCAGCTGTCCGGAGTCGGGTCCGACCAAAGCCATAGCATCAAGGGTTTGGAAAGTCTGATCTGAGTAAATGCGATATGCCGCAAACAGGACCGCGATGTTGTCCGGATAGGAGCGCCGGAGATCGCTGATGGTTGCACTCGCCTCCGCCAACTCGCCGGCTTGATAACAGATTTCGGCCAGCGCTAAGCCCACCTCCAAACGCAACTTCGGCTCATTCAGATGAGGGAGGGACTGCGACAGATGTTGGGCCGCCTCGGCGCTCTGGCCAAGATGCAGTTCACAAAGGCCGAGCAGCGCTTTGGCCTTCCAGAGAGAGGGCTGGAATTTGAGAACCTCGCGAAATTCCTCTGCGCCTGCCGCCCAGTCCCCCTGAACAAAAGCGATGACTCCAAGATTGGCATACGCATCCACATTTCGGGGGTCTATTTTGAGAATGTTCCGATATGCCTGCGTTGCGACAAGAGGCTGGTTGGCCTGAAGGGCCTGCGCAGCCTCCTGCATGTAATTCCGTATCGCTGCGGTGTGGGAGGTGCCGGCTTGGCTATGAACGGGAACCTGCGACCCTGCTGCCAAGGCGGACAGCAAGACCAGCACACCACCCGGACCAAATCGTATACTCATGTGCCCTACCTCTCAATGAAAGCTCGGCTTACTTCCGGGCAGGAAAACAGGGGCTGCGCCCCTTGCACTTCCTGAAGCAGCAATACCATCCATGACCAAGATTGCCGCGAAGAGGATCCCTTCGCGGCAATAGTACTCCTTCGTTGGCTCAGGGCTGGCAGCGGCCCTTTTACTGAAAGCGAACTAAAAGGCCAACCTGGCTCCGAACTGCAGGTTACGGCTTGTGTCGGCTCCGGTGATCTGTCCAGCTCCGGCCGTCCCAATCAGCGCGTTCGGGACCGCGAAATTTGGGTGGTTGAACAAATCGAATGCGTCTGCCTTGAGCATGAACGTCCCTCCCTCCCCTAGGAAGCGGAGCCGGAAGTTCTTCATGAGACTCATGTCGACTTGCCTCATCGCCGGCGCGCGCAGGATGTTCCGTCCGCTGTCACCGAAAGTGCCGACAGACGGTACCGCAAAGGCTGAGGGATCAAACCACCGTTGGATGTTCGGGTTCGCCGTGCCTCCGCTCCCCAACCGGTTGGGAAACCAGTTGCCATCGAGCGCCCCGCTCAGGTTTGCTGTCCCAACCAACGGGGTGAACAAAAGACCTGAATGCGCCTGTATCATCGAGGACACCTGCCATCCGCCCAGGACGGTGTTCAGCACTCCACCCTCGTTCAGGAAGGTTTTCCCTTCGCCGACAGGCAAAGGATACACAATGCCCGTCACAAAGAGGTTCGGTACATCTGAGAGAGCCCTTGCCTCGTTTGCGTTCAAATCATAATCATTCTGGATAGGGCTGGCAGCAGAATTACCTTGAGGCGCGGAAGAGCCGTTGTCCGTAGTTCTCGATAGCGTGTAGTTCATGATGACCGACATCCCCGACGCAAACTCCTTGCGAAGGCCCAACTGCAAGGAGTTATACATGGAGTGTCCATCGTTCAGCTGTGTATTGATTGTTTGGAAGTTTGGGTTTGGACGATACTGCTGCATATTGGCCCCGCTCGCCGCGTGGAAGAGCATATTTTCCGGTACTTGATTGATGCTCCTCTCAAACGGAAGATTGTTGCCGTGCGAGCCAACGTAAGCCGCATCCAGGAGGAAACTCCCGACGGCGCGTTGGATGTCCAGCCTCCACTCCTGCATGTATGTCAGCGCCTCGTTATAGGGGGTGTAATTGACCGAATTGCCGTTCTGCGAATAGGGCTGGCGGAACTCGGCAGTGGGATAGGTGTAGTACGACGGCAGGATGCCTTGCGCCAATTGGAATACGGGAGTCGCGTTGTCCGTACTCGCCTTGAAGCCTTGTATTGCCCACCCAAGTCCGACTCCGTTTGTCCCATAGGTCTGCTGCGAATCCTGTACGTAATAAATCCCGTAGCCGCCGCGAACAGACCAGTTGGGTTTGAATTCCCATGCAAATCCCAGTCGTGGAGAAAAAAGCCCCCACAAGGTCTTGGGTACGGTTGGGCAACCAGGCGTGGATTTGCCATAACACATGGCCCCGAACGTACCCACGGGCGCGTACGGATTGCCATTAGAATCTAGTACGCTTTGAGGATTAGGCAGGGTGGGATTGTAGTTGGCGATTCTATTCTGCACCTCGGTCCACGCGGAGTTCGCTTCATAACGAAGGCCAAGATTGAGAGTTAGGTTTGGCTTTACCTTTAAGTCATCCTGCACGAACGTCTGCGCGCTCCATGAACGCTCGCCCACTTCCGGCGCAGTGAAGTTATTCCAACTGGACACCCCTCCAAAGAGAAAGTCGGCATATCCCTCGCCCGTACTCGACGGATCGGCGGGATTGCGAGTATCGATGCCGCTGAAGTTAAAGCTTTCATTGTTGTTCCAGAAATAATTGCTCTGATATCGATCGAATTCGCCTCCCAGCTTCAGCACATGCCGCCCTATTACCCAGGTCACGATATCCGAGGGGGCGAAGGTATTCTCGACGATGTGAGTATCGAACTCGCCGCTGTTAAAACTCCCACTGGAGTAACCGCTCCAGCTAAGGCCCGGATAAAACTGCGACAATGAACCCGTCAGACCGATTTTGGCCATATATCCTTTGCCCATATCGGCTGGAGACGCGTGGAGGTCCTCTCGGTTCATGGAGAAGCGGCCCTCATTGACCAGACTTGGACTGATCGTCCAGAAATCGCTGATCTGGCCCGTATAGTTGTCCACGGTGAATGTGTTGATATCTGAATTAAGAGGTGCGCCTGGATTACCGTTTTGAGGATTCGTCATGTAGATAAACATGGCTGATTCATCCAGTCGATTTCTGGGCGAAACGTCATAATCGACTCTTTCGTTGTAATAGCGCGAATTGTTGATGAAGTTGCCTACAAAATAATAGTTATTGAAGAAGCACTGAGAGGGGAGCACACCGCTGGAGTTGCAAACGGACTGGTCTGGGTAAGGGTAATTCGGTAGCGGGATATACGATTCGGCCGCCTTCGCCACGGGATCCATTTGAGAAGGATTCATTTTGTTGCCGGGAAGGGGCGTCCGGGTCGGCACGCCGTTCACAATTGTCAACGAGTTTGGATCGTATATCGTTACCGGCAAACCACTAAAGTCCCCATTATGCATGGCCTGTGTGGGTAGACTGAAATAGCTTGGGGATTGCCTATTGGTAGGGATGTAGTCGTAACTGAAAAAGAAAAATGCCTTGTCCTTCTTGATCGGGCCTCCGATCGTGCCGCCGTAGTTGTTAAAGTGGTAGGGCGTGACCGCCACTCCCGCCGGGCTGAAGTAGTTGCGCGCCTGAAAAATATTGTTCTGCACAAACTCAAATGCCGAGCCGTGCCATTGGTTGGTGCCGCTCTTGGTGGTCACGTTGAATTGCGCGAAACCATTTCCATACTGTGCGCCCACGTTGGATGTCAGGTAATTGATCTGCGCAATAGCGTCCATTGGGACTTCGGCATACGACAGACCCTGCCCCTCCCCACCGATCATCCTGGTTCCTCCATCGATGGTCCAGTTCTGTGAAGCAGCCTGACTCCCATTAACGTCGACCCATTGGTTATTGCTGAGACCGTTCGCTCCACCTCCGACGCCCGCCGGCTGAACCCCTGGGACCAAGGCCGTAAAACCGAGTTCTCCAGTGTGCCCGCCACCCGAAGGCGGCACAATCGGCATTCCGGTGACCAACTTCTCGCTGATATCGATGCGCTCCTCGGACGATTCCGTCTGCAGCAGCGTGGGCGTAGCTGTCACCGTCACCTGTTCCGTCGCGGCGCCTACTTCCAAGGCCGCATTTACAATAATCGCGCTAGCGCGTAACAGCACGTCGGACTGCGTCGTGGACTTGAACCCGACTTTCGTAACTGTAACGGAATAGGTCCCCGGCACCAGTGAGTTGGCGTCGTAAACGCCGCTCTCGTTCGTCACGACCTTGGTACTCACCCCCGTCAGCGTGTTCGTGATCACGACTTGAGCACCCGCAACTCTGGCACCGCTGGCGTCCGTCACAGTCCCCTGAATTTCGCCCAGGGTCCGGTTTTGTGCTCCGACCGGCACGACAATGAAAAGCAGAAACGCGCTGATGAGCAGAGAGAGTAGCGCGGTCAAACGCCGCCCGCTGTTTGCATAAACAACTTTGCCCCTGACTTTACCCTGATATGCCATTTAGCCTCCTAAAATCCCAGAAAGTTTTCAATTTTGAACCGTATCGATCCCGCAGCGTAACGAACCTCCAGAACAATCCGAACCATCCATGGCTCTTACGAACAGATCAGGACTCGTTACGTTTTTGAGCTGCAATGGATAGCGTTATCCGCATCGAAAAAGATTCAACACCCGCATGTGAGGGATTGTCAAGAGAAAATTGTGAGGGGTAGTAAATAGACAATCGGCTGTTGTCCAGCATCTCTTCAGCAATCTTTGTCAAACAGCGTGCACGCACGACTGAAAGCAGGAACAGCATCTGCATCGATGACGGTGTCGACAGCGGAACCGCGGGTATCCTAAATCAAGCCAGCTCAATCAAGTCGTATCGGCAAGAAGAACAGCGAAAGACGCCTTGCGTCGACCTGGATAATCACGATATCCTTATCCAGAAATGCCCGGTGACAGAGATCATGCAGTGTGGTCTTATTTGCTCGTGGAGCGGCACGAAATGTGCATGGAAGAATTTACCCATCCGATCAGACGTCTGGAAACTAAAGCCAGCTGCGTATCCCTGAAGATTGCGCAGGGCGCCAGAGACGCGAAAAGTCTTCACTTGGGTGGCCTTAGAGGTTATCCTTGTGCTGCCGATGCGAGCAGCCGAAATCTGAGAAACAGGGTGCTCTCTTTCCAAAATATTCGTACGGTGCCGTATTGCTTGTGCGATCCACTAAATGCAACTCTCGTAGAATGAGCAAAATGCCAACACTTTCAGATGTAGCAAAGGTGGCCGGAGTTGGAGTGATGTCGGTGTCCCGCGTGGTCAACGGCACGCGTAAGGTCACGCCCGACACGGAGCGCAAGGTGCGGGCAGCCATTGAGCGCATTGGATATGAACCAAACGAAGCTGCCCGCATCTTGAAGGGGCATCGCGCACGGATTCTGGGTCTGATTGTTCCTGATCTGGCCGATCCTTTCTTTGCAACTTGCGCCAATGCCATTCAGGAAACTGCCTTAAAGGCAGGCTATTTGACCCTGATAGCGGCATGTGCCCATCAAGAGGACATCGAGCGACGCGAAACTGAGATCATGATGCAACGGCAGGTTGCAGGGTTGCTGGTGATACCGAGCGGCATGCAGAACGGACATTTCGCGGAGGCATCGAAGGGCAACATACCGATTGTCTCTTTGGACCGGCCATTGGAACACATCGATGCCGACTCACTTGTAGTGGACAACCGCGACGCCTCTGCTCTGGCCACAGAACACTTCATAGGTCACGGGCACCGCAACATTCTGTGCGTCGCAGACGACGAGAAGATCTATACCAAGACAGAGAGGGTCACCGGATACTCCCAGGCCATGCGACGGGCCAAACTTCCCATCCGGATTTGTTTGGTTGGGCCAATGAGCGGAACGCTGTCCGACCAACTCAGCTTCGCGCTGAACTCGAATCCTGCTCCTACCGCTATATTTGCGACGAGTGATGTCCTCGCAGTCGAAGTTCTTCGTGAATTACAGAAACTGTCGGTGCGGATACCCGAACAGGTGGCATTGATCTCCTTCGACGATTTTGACGCTGCCAGTTTGGTGCGTCCGACGATAACTGTCGTGCGACAGCCAATTGTTGAGCTTGGCAGGAGAGCGGCGTCTCTACTTCTCGATCGGCTCGATAAGAATGAAATATCGGAGCCATCGCAGATTGTGCTTCCGACCGAACTGATCATTAGAGAATCCTGCGGTTGTGGGAAGCAACGCAAGAGGCGGTAACAATCCGTTGTGTCCCCATAAACTCTGGCCACACGCTACTACAGCACTTCCTTTGTAACCTCGAAGCAATTGCACGTGCAGACGAGAGGAATTGTTGAGCGCGTCGACAGATTCTTTTCCGTTATAAGTCAGCGTAATCCGAGCATGATGCCGATAGGGCTTTGGGAGTGAGTTGGGAGTGAATTTCTAGTCGAATCCCTTCTGGGTCATATTCCCCGCCGCTTGCGGCGTAGCCTTGTGTGGTGAGCGAATACATCCACAAGAGCCACAATGTGACGGTTT
>JAJYSL010000170.1 GCA_021793595.1 Acidobacteriota bacterium | reverse complement strand
AGCGTGGCCGCTGAAACTGCTCTCTCTGAATTCGTGGCAGGGTTCCGTACCTGCCTCAAGACCTCCGGGGTCTCGACGTTTGCATGGATCGCAAACACCCATGCGGTGGAAACTTGGGCGGAAGCTTCAAGGGAAAAAGCAATCCGGCGAAAAAGACAGGCTCTCGAAAACTTCACGGGGAACGCTCGCGCATTCCCCATCAAGTTGTCCGACGACCCCTGGCAGGCCGTACACCGAAACAGCGCCGGGGCCCTTCAATTGTCCCCAACTTCGATGTACATCCCTGTTGTTCCATTCGCGTCGGACAGGCCCACATGGGCGTCTCGTATAAATTTGGAATGGCAATTCAATATCCAACAAAAAGGGCCTGCTTTCGCAGACCCTTCAAGAACAATCTGAATTCCGGTCATGCCAATTCGAACTGAATGTCGATCTCGGTTGTCACCGGCACCGGCGCGCCGTTCTTCGTGGCGGGCTTGAACTGGATCCGCTTGGCCGCTCTCTCGGCTTGTTCGTCCAATCCATGACCGAGACCTTGCACGATGCGCACGATCTCAACCGTGCCATTGGCGGCAAACGTCACTTCAAGGACCACACGACCTTGTACTCTCAGCTTTTTTGCCTCGTCTGTATATTGTGGGACCGGTTTATTGGTCACGATCACCGGGGTCTCGCGCGCGGCTGCAGCCACCGGCGCTGCGGCAGGCTTTACATCCGGAGCGGATAATTGGACATTCTTCACCTGTCCCTGCGCCTTTGCAGGACCACCCATGGCGCCGCCCCCAAAACCGGAGGATGCAACGCGGCCGATTTGGCCCCTCGCTTCCCCGCCCTGCATGGAACCGAACACGGAACCGGCGGGCGCGACGTGGGCAGAAGTTGTGGCATTCGGATTGATCTGGGAAACTCCAAAGCGGACTGCGGCGATATTTGCGCGACTGGACGCTGTCTGGGCCTTCGCGGTATCGAAAGCGTTCGTCAATTTCGGTTGTGGGGCCAGATGCACTGCCGGCACGTTTTCCTGTTCAATGACCGGGGCCGGAGCGGACATGTTGACTTTGATCGCCCGTGGGGCCGGGGGTTCAGGCTGGCGGATGGGCGCCGCAATCGCGGACGGCTCAATCTTCAATGTGGGAATGTTCTGTGGGGCCGCAAGATGGACAGGAGGAACAGCGGCTGGGACCCGAGGGGGCGTTGCTGGAAATACAAGCTCCACATATTCAGAATGCTTTTGCACCGCCTGGTGCGCCATGTGGCTCAAAAGCAGGGCCGCCGCCAAAAGGGTCAGATTGACGGCGGCGCTCAGTGCGATCGAGCGGGGATCTTGTTTTTGTGTGGGAAGCGATGCGAAGGAAATGGATGGGGAATGCTGCACGGCGTGGCCTCCTGCCCGGAGATATCGCGGGCCTGAGACCGATCTTATCGTATTCCTGATATTGCGGAAATACCCTTCTCGACCGTCTTTCTATCGATAGGCGCTTCGATGATTCTGCGCTTCGGTTGCATCTCGACGATCCTCGGTTCGCGTATCTTGGCGAAATCGTATTGCTGCTGCAACTTGGGATCCGGCTTCCGCAGGTTGACCAGCGCCCAAATCAATAAACCGATGAACGTTCCAACAATCGAGAAGAAAACGATGGCGCCAACAACTTGTTCAAGCATCGACATTATCGTTCTCAGACCTCCTGCCCGAAACTCTCACGGGCCTGAGACTGATCTTACCGTGTCCCCGCTATTGCGGCAATACCTTTTCCGGATTCGGTCTGTATATATATAGGTGCGTCGATAGTTCTGCGTTTTGGTTGCATCTCAATCCGTGCGTATGCGCCTTGGGAACGTCTGGACCATTGGAATGGGATTTACGTACTTGGCTCCCGTTCACTTGAAATCCGACTCCCGGTAGCGTTTGGCTGGGCGGAAAATCCCACGACAGGCAGGGTGCGAAATACGTAATTACCATTGGAATTCAGAGACGAGGCTGGGGCAATAAGAGCGGGCTTTTTTGCCTGAACCTCTTATTGCCACGCGGTCTCTCTTTTACGCTGAAACCTGGCGGGCCTTTTTGTGTTGTTCGACCATCCCTTGCAACCAGGCTTCATCGGCTTCGGTCCACATGGAATACAACTCTTTTACGTGACACTCCAAAGACGATTCTTCATATTTCCCTTCAGAATTCACTCGGATGTGACGCCCATTGGAAAATGCGATGTTCACGGCGATCGGCGCTGGAAGCTTCATCTCATAGCGACAATCGTAGCCATCTTCAGATTTATATGAAATAGAGATCGTTTCATATGGGCAGGTGTCATGACGGAAGAAATTTGCGACGGCATTTTGCCGGCGCTGGAAACTCGAGACAATCGAGTTGAACGGGAAACGCATGAAGACACTCTCCTTATTTAAGATGAAATTAACTTTGCAGGACTGAATGGTGCTGGGCAAGATGGCGAGTCTTGCCCTATTTAATTGTGTGCAGATTGTTAACGCATAATATCCTCCACTTTGTTGCAGAGATGGCTGCGGAATCGGTACAACCCTCAGTTACGCGACCGCCTTCTTGGGCGGATTGACGGCAACCACACGCAGGACTGGTCCGTGGATGAGTGATTGCGCTGCTGGTTCTGCCATTGGCTTCTGACCGATCTTCTTATTTCGAAGGTCGACAAGCAGATAAGTCTGACCGCCATTGAATTGCTTCCAAAATGACGCGGATGTACCGGAACGTCTACGCATAAAATTCTCCTTGGTTTGAAAACATGACGACGCGCGGCCAGAAATTCGGGTCGCAGGGACGTGAGAATGGAAATAACAGATTTATTTAACGGACTGAAAAGCCGAACGAGCTTTCTTGACGGGAAATGTGGAAGGCGATATGAAGCCTCATCTTGGGCTCGAACAGTTCATTGTTCATGCGGCAGCCAACTGCCGGAAAGCAATTAACTTCATATGTGCCAATTGCCGTTCTTGTGGATGTAAAGGAAAGCCGTGCGCCGGCCACACCTCAAAACAATCGCGCTGTGGCATTTCCACCTAGAATTTACAGCCCTTGAGTTCCTTGCAGAGGAAATCAATCAGATGCCAGGCTGTATCGAGCGTCTTTACTGTTGCAATGCGGTCCATATTGATTCCCTCTCTTTCGGAAGTGCGGCGCTAATGTTGCGCGCCTTGTTGGTTGACTACGGTGGAAGTAACGTGCCAGTGGTCCAATATCCGGTCTTCCTCGTCGGCGAGCGTGGAAAGCTCCCGAACGATATTGGTCCCAATGGAAGAGCGCGGCTCCAGCAACTTGAAAAGCAGGGCCTGTAATTCTTGCCGTCTGCGACGGATGTCTTGAATTCGCATATAGTCTCTCCTTGTGCCTTGTAGCGATGTAATTGTGGCGCGCCCCCCTCCTCAATGCTCATCCCGATCATTTTCGATGGACACAGGCGTGCAATTCCCTGGCAGGTGGTGCCGGGATCCAGATGAAGGGAAAGAAATGAATGTGCCGGAAATGTGCGATAGCTGAGGCCCGTTGCCACAGAAGATTTCTTTATCTCGGATCGTCTTCTTCCGGGATGATCCACTTGGCAACGAAATAAACGATCTCTGGGATTGGGAACAATACAATTCCAAAGATCGAGAAAAGAATCCGCATGGCTGTCGCGCTCCAACCTCGACGAATTGCAATGGCGGCACACACACCGCCAATCATGCGTTGGGCGCGCGGCCGGTACATCGGCTTCAATTGAGAATTCTTGTCAGACATGATGTTTCTCCTGGGCGATGGTTTCGCTAATAGTACTGCTTAAATAACCGGAGAAATCACTCATATCCCCGGTTCGCAGCGGCAATGAAGCTGGCTCAATTGAGACAGACCGCATCACGAGGATTTCGAGAATGCAAGCTCAATCGAGAACCACAGCGGTACGGAGAAATTGAGGAGGCAAAACATGGTATTTTAAGGGGTAGTTAGCTGGAAGTATCTGATACGCAAGCGCTTCCACCTTGGGGTGGCTAAGGTGCGGTTAGACTCATGCTCGGACAACGGCGAATACAATATTCAGCCAGAGTCTAGGTACTGGCTATAGGACGACGATTTAGTTCCAGCTTCCAGGTTTAAACCCACCGGCTTTCAGCCGGTGAGCTTTCAGCATCATTTCTTTTTTGCGATGCTGACGTTGAAAAATCAACAGCGCATGAAATTTCAAACGGAGCAGCAGCAATTGATGCGACGGAGGGAGCCAAGCGCGAAGCGCTTCGGTCGGCTTCAGCCGCAACCCGCGACTTTCAGTCGCAATCCAACCCACCGGCTTTCAGCCGGTGGTCGTTTAGAAACTAAGGGACGGTTAGGGTCTGACTATCTCTCCCACACATAGCAAACAAGCAATAAGAAAATTCGGATGAATTATCAGACTAGAGAAAAGGACTGGCCTTCAGATGTGATGGCATGACTCATCTGGCAACGATGCCTTACTGCGCGGTGTATTATGCAAGCTCAATTAGCCTTTGAAGCCCCACAGTATGTTTCTCGCCTTTCTGAATAAATATCACGGCAGTTTGATTTCCATCCCTTAGAAAATCGGACGATGTCCCAAAGCAAATATGGGCAGATCGTGAAGTGATCTTTTCGGTGAGTAGGTTTACTACGTCCACCGATCCACACAAATACACAACCAAACGAACAAATCGTTCAGCACTCAGGGAAGCCGAGACATCTTTGTACCGCTCGCTCGATTTCACGTTTACTTCGAATTCGACTCCCACGTTCAAGGGCTCTTTGTTTATTGTTGAGCGGTTGATTTTGAGAAGGGCATCATAATCCTTCGCCAATGGCGTAGACAAGGACAAGTTTCTGGAGCGAAGAACGCGGTCACACATGGCATAGTCAAGCTGAAAACAGCGATCAAATTGAAAGATAATTTCATTTAATTCAAGAAAGTGGTAGGCCTGTTTTGAACTCGCAAGGTGCTCAGATTCAGACGTGATGCTGGCCAGCCCACGGCCAAACTTCTCAAGAACGAAGAGACCCGTTCGCGCGATAGTAAAGACGGGGCTGTTGAATGGATAAATCAGAGTCGGAAGAGGTGTGATCAGCTTCGTTGAGACGAGCCTGTTAAAACGCCAGTTGAACGTGCCGCGCGATTTTGCAATTCCACGACGTTCACATAAATATTTAAGTTGGTGCTTTGTAATAAAAGTCGCATCGCGCACAATCTCAAGAATGTCTATATCTTGATTATTATTCAGCCGAGCACGGCCCTTTGTGAGTACTGGCTCGACAGGGTTATCTTGCAGGACCACATCATGGCTGATTTCTGGCATTCTACCTCCCATATTCCTAATGTTGTAGCGATACGACCGCCAATCGGCATCAATAGCAGGAATTCCTGCAACCCGTTTCTAGCACTGAAGGAAATCAAACGAACATTATTCGATCTCCATCTGCCGCGAAAATTTATCATGCCGTGCATCCGGCTTTGAAAAGCGTACAGGACAAAATCTGGTTTGCATTGACCGCCGACAGGATGATCGAGCTGTAGCCGATTCGTGTCCCTATATTGATAAATGCCAGAGGACACGAAGAGACGCCCGGTAAGATCCATGGACGCCGAAGAGACCGAAAACGAATTGCAATTGAGCCGCACAAACCCTTTGATGACCCAATTCCGCAAATATCTGCTGCCGACCTGAAAGCCGGTCGTATTGAAAACGGCGGAACGTCGGCGCGAATATTCGCCGGTGCGACCGTCCGTCGCAAATCTGTTCCACCAAACTGTCCCGAAACCAAGGCACTGGACAATCATGCTTATAGCTCCGGGATTTTGTTCCTGTTGGAGGACACCGCCAGAGCGTCTTCGAGTTCGTTGATGCGAAGGTTTTTGTTCTGCAGCCGCGCCTGCAGTGTTTCAATCTGGCGCCGCATCGTTTCACTTTCGTCGGGGGACTGAATACCGCTGTGGGAATCCGTATTAACCGCTGCAACGTCCGCAGACTCGGAGACGGTTCCGGCATCTGTCGGCTCTAATGAAATAGGCTCTTGCTCCGGGAGCGAATCGTCCGCACCGTTTTTGTCGGTTAGATCTGTCGTCCCATCGTTGCCGGCTGGAGTCGATTCCTTTGTACGTCGAATAAACTGCGTCCCGGTATTCGCAGGTTTAATTATGTTCCCGGAAATATCCAAACTTGGGTTTGGCGTCCATGGACCGGGAGGCGTAATTTCGGATGTACCGTCATTGCTCATTAACGCATCGAGGCGGTCTTCGGTTTGTTCGACCAGGCGGTTGTATGCGTGGATGGTCTGGTAGGCTTTATTTCTGGCGTTCACGTATTGGTTGTAAAGTTGCGCAACGACATCCCCGGCAATGATCAGCCGGACTCTACGTTGTTCACGGAGTTCAGAGACCCAGAGCGCTAAAAGGACCAAAACCATAGATTCGACGCAGCAGACATAAAAATAGGCATTCTCAATGGTCTTCTGGGCCACCGCGATGTGCCACTGCGCGAGGAGGCCGCCCCAATCGTGATTGCATGGATTGACATGGCCGGTTGCGGCATCCAGGGCGCCTGACCATGATTGTTTTTGCGCATTGGGCCCGGCGGCGGGATCGTAATTCTGGCGTGCCGGGTCGTAATTCGACGCCGAGTATGTTCTGGTTCGAGAAGCTTGGAGCGGCTGTTGTCCCTGGGCATACCCATTCTGTACGGGAGCGCCATATTGCCCCATTGCCCGTTGCCGCTGCTCATACTCTTGTTGTTCTTCCATCTGGATGGTTCGCTGATAGCGGGCATACTCCTCCGCCCGCGCCTGGGCGATCTGGGCATTCAGGATGTCATCTGGAGTAGGCTGCTCTTTTTCTCCAGATGTAGAATTTTGGGCAGTCGTAGGACTCTGGGCGGTCGTGGGACTTTGGGCGGATGTATTTTGTTGGGCCACGGCGCACAACGGTCCGCCCAGGAAAATGAAACAGAGGGCCATCGTAAGAATTGATTTGGTTTGCATTAGATTCCTCCTCTGCGTTTGTTGCGTCCGCGGTCTTGCCGGGCAGATTCCAATTGGGGCTCGGCAAACCGCAAATTCAATCCATTCGATTCCCACTTCGGGGTCTTGAGAATGGGATAAAGGCTGGCGGGGGGTGCATCGGTAAAATGGCTGAGGCCGCGGCGGACATGAAGAAATTGGTGGATTTTCCCCGCCTGGTGGTCGCTCATCAGGAATTCCATCTGGCCGGTCGGCATGGTCTTGATGTGAAAGTCCTGCGCGCGCGTATCGACGACTTCCGACTGCGTGCCGGTATCGCCAACCTTGATATCGGCGTTGAACATGCCGCCCGTCTCGATTTTCATGCTCTTCCGAAACTTGGTGAACTTGGCCGATTCATTCAGGAAGTTTTGGACGGTCTTTTCTTCCGAAGTCCGGAGAATGAATTTGGTGTTGGCGGAGCTGCCTACGTTGTCCTGGAACGACTGGCTCACTTCCGCCAATTGCGGCAGGTTCTGCATCGAGGTGAGGAACCCGACATTGGCGCCGCGGGCCTGGTTGATGATGGTTGCGAAATTGGCATAGGCGAAGGGCGCGAACTCATCCATGAAGACGCTCACAAACGGATAGACCTGCCCCGAGGTGTACCCGGCATAGCGCTTGCCAATCATGAGCTGCAGATTTTGCAGCAGGATTCTTCCCAGGGCGATGGTCGACTTCGACTCCACGTTCGTATTCAGCGAAACAATCAGGATGAGGTTTTTGTCGATCACGTCGTCAAGCGAGAGGAGATTGTCGTAAGGCCCTGTGATGAGGGCGAGGTCTTCGCCCATGAAACTCATCATGTTGTTGATCAGACCTTGGATCTTGGAAATCCTGTCCGGCTCGTTGAAGGTGTTGAGCAGGTTGAAAATGCTCATTTCGAGGGTAAGGACCTGCTGTTTGGTCGCGATTCCTGGGCGCCGCACTCGGTTCCGCGCCATCTGCATGAGGCGCTGGAGGACATTCACGTCGTACGCGGCGACCAGGACATCGTAGAAATTGAAGCGCTGCCCCGTGTGATACAAGACCCGCGCGATGTTTTCCAGGTATGTGCGCTGGTGTTCATCGAAAAACGAGTCGGAGGACTTGCCCCGGTTGAACGAATCGAAGACGAAGGAGACGTGCTGGTCGATCCGGTCTGACGGCGCGGAGAACGGATTGTAGCTGACCGACGTTTCAGAGTGCGTGGGATCGAGCACCCGGACGTCGTCCATGCGGCCGATGGAATCGATGTAGGCGAGGAGCTGGTCGACGACCTTCTTCTCCCCTTTGCCGTCGATGAAGATCACCGGGCCGCCGCGGGCCACGTCCTGCTGGAAGATCCCTTTCAGCAGTTCGGTTTTGCCGGACCCAGTCGACCCGATGGCCGTGCTTTGCATACTTCGGATTTCGTTCTTCCAATAGAACGGCTTTCCCAGCTCGTCGTAGCCAAGCAAGACGGAGTCCTGGCCGGCGGCCTCCTGAAGATATTTCTCTTCGTCTTGCAGGGATACGCGGATGCGGGGTTTGGGCCAGATGTCCGCCAACCGTTCCTTGCGGTGCAAGCGATAACGGACGATCTGGAAGATGTAGAGCATGGCCAACACGCCATAGATCGTCGCTTCGGTCACTTCCCGGGCGGTAACGTACAACCGGTCATGCACGAACCATACGAGAACGCCGACCAAGGCCAAAAAAAGAAACGCTCCAAAGAGGAGCGCTTCCTGCTCCACTGCCGATTGCTTTGGATCATCCGCCACGAATTGCCTCCGTTTGTTTGCTTTCTCGTTTTCTCTTGCCGAGAAACTTTGAAACCTAACATCAAACGTTTTCGCTTACCGCGAAACTTTGAAGCCTTAAATCAAACCCTTTTCAGATGGAAATATGCAAACACTACGATTGCCGCCGCCACAAAAATCACAGCGGCTAGAAACAACGGGTGGATTGCGGCGAGGGGTCTCTCCTTACTCTTGACGTCCGGGCACATCGGGTCGTGGATGGCCCAAACCAGCCGCTCTTTCAGGCCTCCGGCAGGTCTTTCCTTGAAGCACCGTTCAAGGATTTCGACGCCCTGTTTCCGGTCGATAAAGTCGATTTGCTCATCATGTTGTCGTTCGTCGCCGGGGGACCCCGGATCGCTACCGCTGGGGATCGAAGCAGCCTCGATAATCGTTTGTTTTCCCTCGCCGGGAAACTCTGAGCCGCTAACGCTGGGGATCAAGTCGGACATGTTGTTACCTCCTAGAAAATGGCGATAGCGCGGACCATGTTGCCAGCGTTGTCTGGAAACCGGAATTGGTACATCCCCGGAGTGACGTCAGGCTTGTCGATCGCCATGACCCATTGCATCGATTCCCCGGGCTGCATGTCGTGCTTGACCAGGGTGGAGCCGTGGGTAAAAAG
>JAJYSL010000169.1 GCA_021793595.1 Acidobacteriota bacterium | reverse complement strand
AGCTGTACCAGGTTCGTTCAGGGAATCTGGGAGAGAGAGGCGCCAGATTTGGCGAATCCCAATACTGGGGCGGCGGATGGCAAACTCACGCACTGATCGCCAATCCCATGTCGAACTATCCGCAGTATGCCAGGCTTAGATCTCTTTGGATGGGCCCGGGACAAGATCCATACGCAATTGAAATCGTCACTGATGAGGGGCTTGTGGGATGCGCCGTCAATTATGGGGGCGGGGCTCCCTCTTGCCTGATCATTGCGCAGCATTTCAGCCGCTTCATTCTCGGGCAGGATCCATTCAACATTGAATTGATCTGGGACCAGATGTACCGATCAAGCATGCCATACGGATTGGGTGGTGTCACCGCAATGGCCATGAGCGGGGTTGATCTTGCCCTTTGGGACTTGATAGGAAAAGCACTGCAGCAGCCGGTCTATAAGCTGCTAGGCGGAAAGACTAAAGCAAGCATCCCTTGCTATGTGACAACCCATCCGGATCTCGTTTCACACTGGAAAGACAGCGGCTTTCTTGGCGTAAAGATCGCAGCCCCATGGGGAACGTCTGATCGTCGTGAAGGAATCAGAAAGATGCAGCAGTGCATCGAGGAATGCCGCATGACCTTGGGCGACAATATGGAACTTATGGTCGACTGTTACCTGTCTTGGGATATGGAATTCACCACGAGATTGGCTGAACGGGTTCGTAGTTGCGATGTCAAGTGGTTCGAGGACCCTCTCCAAAATGGCTGGGCCGAAGGCCACAACGCGGAACTGCGATCTCGCATATCTCCGGTCCAGGTGGCGATCGGCAACCTGGAGTTCGATTACAAGGCTTTTGCAGCTATTCTCGCGGCACGAGCATGTGATGTCATCCAGCCGGAGATGCAGTGGTGCGGCGGATTGACTGCCGTTCGACGGATTGCCGCAATGGCAAAACC
This sequence comes from Acidobacteriota bacterium, assembly GCA_021793595.1. The sequence goes on along the minus strand of JAJYSL010000169.1, from coordinate 8,549 downwards.
TTACGATATTCCTGTCATCCCGCATGGCTCCGGTGTGTACAACTATCACTTTGTGCAATCCAACCTCAATTCTCCCTTCGCAGAATACCTGTCGGTCGGCGATGGGACGATAGTACGACCGATTTTTGACGCTATTGTTAACGAACCATTGCCTCGCAACGGACACGTTACGCTCACAGATTCACCTGGATTTGGTGTGGAACTCAATCGTGACATCCTCGAAAGCATCGCATTTTGAGAGCGTTGGACCAGTTCAAAGATTGCGGGAGAAAACATGCCAGAAAAGATCAAATGCGGGGTAATCGGTGCGGGGTGGTGGGCCACGTACGCTCATATTCCAGCTCTGATTGCGCATCCACTCGCAGAGCTTGTTGCGATTCAAAAGCGAGATCCTGCCGGAGTTCGAAAGGTTGCCGATGATTTTGGCATACCCCATGCCTGCACCACTATCGAAGAACTGCTAGCCATAGAAGGCCTGGATGCCGTTGTCATCAGCAGCAGCCCGAACATGCATTATGAACAGGCCACCCTTGCACTGCGCCACGGAAAGCACCTGTTAATTGAGAAGCCGATGACCCTGACCACTGTCCAGGCATTGGAACTCCAACAGTTAGCCTCCGAACGACAGCGCCAATTACTGATCAGCTGCCCCTGGCACTACACTCCCCATGCGCCGATTGCCCAACGGCTGGTTCGCGATGGGCACCTCGGCAAGATCAGAATGATCAGTGTACTGATGACAAATCCCGTCAGTCACCTAATTCGTGGAACCAGTACACAACCAACGCACGGCACCTCCGCCCCCTATCTGGCTCCGGAACAAGGTACATACAGCGACCCGGCTGTTGCTGGCGCCGGGCAAATTTATGCTCAAGTGTGCCATGCCGCTGCATATATCGCGTTTCTCACCGGCATGCGGACCGCCGAAGTATTCGCACGATTTCACAACGATGGTGCGCTTCTCGACATCTATGACACGCTAAACCTCAAAATGGAGGATGGCAGTCTTGTCTCCATCGCCAGTACTGGCGCCACCAGTCTGGATCGCCGAGACTTCGAATTGCGCGTGTTTGGTACAAATGGGATGCTCTTCTTAGACTTGTGGAAAGGCTACATGGAATTTCGCGGAATGTCTGGCGGCTACAATATTTACCCGTCGCTGAATGACTCGGAAATTTATCCGCACGAGGCCCCCGCAAAGAACCTGATTGACTCCATCATCGATCCTACCCAGAACCATTCACCAGGCAGACTGGGGGTGGCTGCCATGGAAGTGATCGAAGCAGCCTGCATATCTGCCCGAAGTGGCACAAATATATCAGTGCAAGATTTAGTTAGGCAGTCAAAATGAAGCCAGTATCTTTACGAGGCATCACTTGGAATCACAGTCGAGCTTTTCCACCTCTTGTCGCAACTGCACAGCGGTTTGAAGAGCAGAATCAGAACGTGCAGATTCGGTGGGAGCGACGCAGCTTGCATGAGTTTGGCCATGCAGACCTTTCCTCCCTGTCGCAATCGTTTGATCTTCTGGTCATTGACCACCCGATGTTAGGAGATGTGGAACAGGCTGGAAATCTCATGAACTTGCACCCCATGCTAGCTCCAGAGACATTGAATGAATTGACAAAAGATGCGACTGGACCTTGTCTCGAGAGCTATTGGTTCCACGGTAGACTCTATGCTCTACCCATTGACGCGGCCGCGCCGGCAGCTAGCTGTCGACCCGACATTCTCGATGCCGCACACTTAAAGGAGCCTGAAACATGGGCGGAAATCATCGATCTAGCACGCCTAGGCTATGTTCGAATGCCCGGCTTTCCCGTCGATCTTTTCCTAAATTTTGTGGCGTTATGCCTTTCATATGGCAGCTCCGTTGCCGCCGACCACGATCAACTTCTGGATCGCTCTATCGCCTTACAATGCCTTGACCAACTACGGGAACTTGCAAGCCTGATGCCCGATACGATTTATACGTACAATCCTATCTCGCTCTATGAGATCATGGCGGGATGCAATGCCATCGCCTATTGTCCATTCGCGTACACATACAGCAATTACTCAAGAGGAGGATTCGCTCCGAACAGGCTCCGTTTTAGTGCGCCTGTAATGTTGAGCGCGAACCGCCTACTGCGCACTGTTCTGGGAGGAACCGGTATCGCAATATCGAGCCAGTGCGGCACCCCTGACGTAGCCCTTTCGTATTGCCTCTTTGTCGCCAGTGCCGAATGCCAAACTACCCTCTATGGCTTGGCGGGCGGCCAGCCAGCAAGCGTGGCTGCCTGGAATGATCCGACGCTAAATCTCGTCACTGACAAATTCTTTGAAAGGACTCTGTCGTCCATTCAGAATGCATACGTCAGGCCACGATACCACGGTTATATCGGGCTACAAGAGCAGGCTGGCCTACCGATCATCGAGTATCTGCGGCACAACATTTCGGCAACCGATGCCCTGGATACTGTTGAAGCATTGTACCGGGCCAGTTTGAGAGGCAGCACGGATGGCTCTTAAATTCAGTTGCGCCGACTATACGTTTCCTCTCCTATCGCTTCGTCAGCGACTAAGCCTGATCCGGCTCCTTGGCTTTCAATATGTCGACCTCGGATTGTTTGCACGTGAATCACAACTGTCTCCGAAAGCACTCATGGCATCGCCATCCAAGTTTATAAAGCATTTGAAACACGATCTGGATAACGCTGACTTGTCCGTTTCGGATGTCTTTCTACAAATCGGTGAAACTCCTGACGATTGCGCCGTGAATAACCCGAACCTCTTAGTGCGGGAGCGGAACCGCGCCGTGTTTCAGTATGTGTTGGACCTATGTGCAAGCCTTGGCTGCAAGCATCTCTCTGGTCTACCCGGCGTGCAGCATCCGGAAATCGAGAAAACTCGCGACGATGCCCGTGCGCTGGCAGAAACGGCTTGGCGTATGGAGATGGCTTCGCAAGCAGGACTGCTCTATTCCATCGAACCACATATAGGATCTATCTGTTGGGATGTTGACTCCACATTGACTTTTTTGAAGGCCATCCCCCGTCTAACTCTGACATTAGACTACGGCCACTTTATAGCCGCCGGGCAACTTTCGGAAACAGTCCATTCGCTGGTACCCTTTGCATCTCATGTCCACGTGCGCGGAGGAGCAAAGTCGCACCTGCAAACCTCGCTTAAAGAGAACGGAATTGATTTTGAGGGGATGCTGGAAAGATTGGCAAATCGGAGTTATCGCGGATTTCTCGCCCTTGAATATGTCTGGACGGACTGGCAAGGCTGCAATCGAACTGACAATCTTTCAGAAACCATTCTGCTTCGAAAATACTTAACCAGATTTGACGACCATTCGCCAGAGATCATGGATGGCTGGCCTCGCTGGAAACCTTGCACGCGGCCCAACGTATCCGACGAGAATCATGCGGTTCGGGAATGGCCTGCAAAGAAAGCATCTCCTCCGTCCACTTCAGTTCAAGATAGGCAATCATATCTTGATGCTGAGTAATAACCTCGGTAACGCCCGACCTTGTTAGTGCAAAGAAGGAAAGATTACATGAAAATCCAGAAGATTGAATGCCTTCAGCTTCGTTCCCCTCATGCTAGCCCTGAGGACTGCGATGGCGCCGTCGACACTGCAGTCATCCGCATCACCGCCGACAACGGCATGTACGGACTCGGCGAAACGGACGCTCCGCCGAATGTGATGGCGGCGCTGCTGGAGACGCCAACTGCCCACATCTGGAGTCGCAGCGTCAGCGAAATCCTACTCGGACAAAATCCGCTGGAGGTTGAGGCACTGTGGGACAAACTTTACGAAGGAACCATCTACCATGCGCGCCGGGGACTCGGCATCATGCTGATGTCGGCCATCGATATTGCCCTTCACGATCTTCGCGGCAAGCTGCTTGGCGTTCCCGCGTATCAACTTTTGGGAGGATCCGCCCGCGCGGAAGTCACGCCCTATGCCACGCTGTTCCCCAGTATGCCTTTGGGTCGCTCTTGGGCAGAAATGCAGACTATCTGCTTTGATTTGATTGATCAGGCGCTCGAGCTTGGCTTTCGCGCCATGAAGATGGAAATGCTGTTCTACGATCTGGTGAGTGATCGGGAATTAGTTAGGTTCACCCACGAGTGCCGCAAACGTGTCGGCCACGACCGCGATTTTATGGTCGACGTCGGATACCGCTGGAGGAATTTCAACGATGCACTGTGGGTCCTGCGAAGCGTAGAAGACGCAAAACTGTTCTTTATTGAAACTCCATTGCATACCGACGATCTGGACGGACTGGCTCGCTTGGCCGACGCCACCACGACGCCGGTCGCGGTTGGAGAGTTCCTTCAGTCCCGTCATGAATTTAAGGAGCTCATGGATCGAGGGCACTGCGATGTTATTCAACCGGATCTGGGAAGAGTAGGAGGCATGACGGAGGCCATTCGCTGTGCGCGAATGGCAGAAGAACGCGGACTCTACTGCATCCCGCACGCCTGGAAAACTGGCTTGACCGCGGCAGCGACCCGTCATTTTGCTGCTGTCGCCCGCAACTCCCCATATACAGAACTGTTTCATCAGGATCTTTTCCCTTCCCACTTGAGGTCACATCTGGCAAAGCCTGAAGTCGAGCTCAAGGACGGCAAATGGGCCCTTCCCACGGAACCGGGAATTGGAGTCGATCTGGATGCGGCTACCGTAGCGCAGTGCTTGTACAAACCCATCACCGTCCTGGAATGAGTACGATCACACGCTGTACAACCAGGCCATTTTGAGCACAGGCATGAAGAAAGCATTGGGTGCGGTCGATGAGAGTTACCAAAGCGACGGTGGTGGACATCAGTTTGCTGGTGCTGGTGAATATGCTGTGGGCAGCCCAATATGCTGCTTTTAAAATTGCCGCAGAGAAGATGGGGCCGCTCACAGTAAGCGCTTGGACACTGCTCGTGGCTTCCATCGTATTATTCCCGTTTCTCGCGTGGGAACGGCACCACTCTCGCGCGAAGCCTTCTCTTTCCACATCATGTGGTGCCGTCGAAGCCAACAGGCGATCATCCATCTGGACCAGGAAGAACATGCTTGCCTTTTTGAGGGTGAGCCTCTTTGGGCTCGTTCCCGGCTCGGCGCTTCTGGCATGGGGAGTGGATCGTTCGACCGCGTCGAACGCGGCCATCATCTACCTTACCCTTCCCGTGATCACGGCGGTCCTTGCATCGATGGTCCTAGGAGAGCGGATGACCCGGCTGCGCTGGGCCAGTCTTGGCATCGCGCTGGTGGGCGTACTGATTCTGTCGACTCCGGACCTTCGTCAGATGAGCCTTTCCAAGGGCCAGTTTTTGATGGGGAATGTTCTCGTGCTTCTGGCGTGCCTGGGGAGCGCTGTCTACAACGTCTATTGCAAGGAACTTTTAAAGTGCTTCACGCCCATGGAAGTCCTCACCTACGGGTACCTGCTTGCCTTTGTTTTTAGTTTGCTTTTGATGTATTGGGCTGAACCGTTTTCATGGTCATCCCTTCGCGCCTACTCCACCAGCACCTGGGTCGCGCTTCTAGTCCTGAGTGTTTTCAGTTGGGGACTGGCCATGGTCTTGTGGATGTTTCTCTTACAACGTCTGGACGTGAGCCAGGCCTCGGTTTCAATCTATCTGTTGCCGTTTTTTGGCGTCGTCCTCTCGGCAATTACCTTGCACGAGAGCATTGGATTGAGTACCGTTATCGGCGGCTGCATCACCCTGGCGGGGACGATCCTGATCACAACTCTTGAACCTGCCGCAACGTAGCCGATTGTGGAAGCGAATAACCCATGTCTCTCCTTCAAACACAGGTCCATGGAACATGAGACAAATGCCATTCATTGACGACCGCTGGACTCTTCTTTCTCACAAAGCTGTCATCATTGAGAATCGAATACTTCGCATCGTCATTCTTCCCGAACTCGGCGGTCGAATCTGGAGCGTGGTCTACAAACCGCTCGATCACGAAGTGATCTGGCAGAATCCGCGCATCGCTCCGCAAAGGGTCCAATTCGGTTCCGCATTTGACAACTACTGGTGTGGCGGCTGGGAGGAAATGTTTCCCACGGCAACCCCTTCCACGATTCATGGGGAGCTGTTTCCCGACCACGGAGAGCTTTGGAGTCTGCCGTGGACGCCGCGGACGGAACGCGGAGCGGACTCCGTAACTCTGCGCTTGAACTGCCAGACACCCATCAGCGGCATCGCGGTGGAAAAGACGCTGACGCTTCGCGGCGACGAACCATCGTTCGAACTCAGCTACAAAATTGAGAACCCTGGCCCAGAGGAACTTCCCTTCCTCTTCGCGCTGCATCCCGCGATGGCCGTTTCGGCGGGTGACAGAATCGACTTTCCGGACATGCTGCTGGATGTGGACCCTTCATACCCTGGCACGTTGGCAGACGTCGACGCGCCATTCAGGTGGCCGTTGGCCCCGGGAAAGCGCGGCGAAACCGACCTGCGCACGATCCAACCGCCCTCCTCCAAAGAGGTCTACTTCTTATACGGGCACGGCCTTCAGGAAGGCTGGTTTGCGATCACCGATCCGGTGAAAAAGTTTTCAGCTGGATTTACCTTTTCTCGGGAAGTCTTTCGATCATGCTGGCTATTTGCCTCGTATGGCGGATGGCGTGGCTACCACATGGTGCTGGTCGAGCCAGGCACAAGCTATCCGCAACAGCTTGAGGACGCGATCCGCCAGGGACGTGCCAGCACCCTGGCGCCGGGTGCTGTGTTTCAAACGACAGTAAAGTTCCTCGCGCAGGAGGGTTTGCATTCCGTCAGCGGAATATCGCAAACCGGACTGTTCAAGGAGTAGTCCGGTGTACTTTTTTCAGCCAACGCATTTGACCGGCTTGGCAAAACACAAGCGGCCGTTCTCGCGCTCGCTTCGATGCGGGTGCGGTACGACGGCAAGGACCATCCGTTCTCTTGGATGGAAAAAAGAATGGAGCTATGCACATGTTTGAGTTGACGGGACAGACTGCGATCGTAACGGGAGCGGCGACAGGAATCGGAGAGGCCATCGCGGAGCGCTTGAGTTGCGCGGGCGCGACGGTCGCGGTAGCGGACTTGGATGTTGAAGGAGCGCGGGCCGTGGCTACGCGCCTAGGACGAAATGCCTTCGCGGTACGGATCGACGTTACCGATCCTGCATCCATCGCAAAGGCGGTGGCCGAGGTCCTGGGCCGTACTGGCCGGATCGATGTGTTGGTCAATAACGCCGGCATCGCCGGGACCGCCGCGCCCTTGTGGGAGCAGACGAATGTGGATTGGGAGAAAGCGATCACGGTCAATCTGAGCGGGGTCTTTTATTTCTGTCGCGCGGTGCTGCCTCATATGCGCGAACGCGGCTATGGCCGGATCGTGAATATCGCCTCGATTGCCGGCAAGGAAGGGAATCCTCGCATGGTGCCGTATTCGACCACCAAAGCCGGCGTCATCGGCCTGACCAAGTCGTTGGGGAAGGAAGTCGCCACCGAGGGAATCTGCGTGAATGCAGTGAGTCCGGCCGTGGTGCAGACCAAGCTTCTGGACCAGTTGACTCCGGAGCAAGTCCATTACATGACGGAACGCATCCCCATGCGGCGCACCGGAAAACCGGAAGAGATTGCGGCGGTAGTGCATTTTCTCGCCAGTCCCGACTGTTCCTTTGTCACCGCCCAGTGCTATGACGTCAGCGGTGGACGCGCAACATATTGAGAGCATCACTGCTGTCCAAATTAGCCGGAAACGGGCTTGTGGGATAGGGAAATTTACGGTGTTTTCATGTCGTGGCCATCGTTTGCGGGTTGAGGTTGGCGTTCCTGCTGTCCAAGTTGATGGACGCAAAGAGCGGCATCTGCTGTGCGGCGCCGGGGAGCATGGGCGGAGGCTGGAAGGGTTCATCGATCCAGAGCCAGAGGTCGCGATAGACGAATAACTGCTGGCGCAACAGAGCAGCCAGATTGGACAGGCTCCAGCCGAAGCGGGAGCGCAGTTGCAGATACTTGAGCAGGAGCAGGGCGATCAGCGCGGTCCAGATCTGCGTCTGCAAGGCGTTGGGGCTGGTGCCGACGAAGGTCTTGATGCGTAAATTCTGCTTCAGGGCCTTGAAGAAAAGTTCTATTTGCCAGCGGCTTTTGTAGATGCGGGCGATGGTGGATGCGGCGAAATGGCGATGGTTGGTGAGAAAGACCAGGGTGCGCTGCTGCTTCTCATCCCAGAACTCGATGCGGCGCAGGAACAGGTCGCGCTGGCCGGTGCGCGCCACCTTGTAAAGGAAGATGATCTCATCGCGCTGGACGCCGCCGCGCTCGGGAACAGGCCTCCGCTCCAGAACGCCGTAGTCCGTGTTCTCCTTCATGCGGGTGACGAAGAAGACGCCGTCTTGGTCGAGGGCCTCGGTGATCAGGTTAAATCCGGCCATACGTGATCGGGTTAAAAGCGGCCATAGGGAATGGCATAAGACGTGATTGTTTTACCTTGCCGAGGTGTAGTTTTGCAAGGCGGGCAGTGACGCGTTGAAGTTCAGACCCTTTGACTGCGTGGTATTGTTGTACTCGCTCTGCCGGGGT
>JAJYSL010000168.1 GCA_021793595.1 Acidobacteriota bacterium | reverse complement strand
TGTGTGGGAGTTCTGACCGATGGCGCGCATGCTGGCTGTGAGCGTATCCGCAGTCTTGTTCGTAGCTTCCGCTACATCCGCAAAGATCCCTTAGTACGACCCTTGGACACGACTTGTGTAATCGTTAGCTGCCATTTGCTGCAGAATCTCATTGGCTTCTGCAAGTCCACCGAGGCCGTCGATACACGCGTTTAGATTGTTCTTGATCGTATTGAAATCACCGTTGTAGGTATCCGAGATCTTGGGCGGAATTGTTCCCTTGGAAATCTCATCCACGTACGCGGCAGCCACATTTAACGGCCCGATCACCGCGTCTAGCGTATTATTGACACCTTGAACAATCTTACGAAAATCACCCTGATGCTTGTCGACGTCGGCGCGGGTGGTTAGTTTTCCTTCCACTGCGGCTTTGGACAACTCACTGGCATCGGTAATCAGAGCTTTTAGGTTGGCACGAACCTGCTCAATCGTCTCGTTGATGAAAGCCTTTTTGCCGGGGAACTTTTCCAGGACTGCTTCGAAGTTGCCTCGACCGAACTCTGCCACGCAGGCCATAGCCTTCTTCTTCACTGTGATGTGACCCTGCACCATGACGTTGATGCCGTGGGCCATCGTGCGATAGGCGCCTCCGAAGTGGTCTTCGGGAATGACCACGTCGATGTCGCCTTTATCGTGCTCCTCCGACATGCGATTCATTTCGCGGATCAAAGACTTGAGATTGGTGCGAAGTTGCTCAATGGTGTCGTTGATAAATACTTTCTTGCCGGGAAACTTGTCGAGGGGAGCGTCCAGATTGCCACATCCAAGCTCTGCAATGCAGGCCATCGCCTTCTTCTTGACCGTAATGTGGCCCTGCACCATGGTGTTGATGCCGTGGGCCATCGTGCGATAGGCGCCTTCGAAGTGGTCTTCGGGAATGACCACGTCGATGTCGCCTTTATCGTGTTCTTCCGACATGCGATTCATTTCGCAGATCAAGCCGCCCAGAGAATCGATGCACGCGTTCAGGCTGTTCTTGATCGCGTTGAAATCTCCGTTGTACGTGTCTGTAATTTTGGTTGGAATCACTCCCCTGGAAATGTCCTGCACATAGCTGGCGGTCACGTTCACGGGAAGCACAATCGCATCCAGCATTTCGTTGAGGGCGGTTGCGACCTCCAGATCCCGCCCTTGGAACATGCTGGTATCGAATCGCTCGCTGAGCCAGCCTTCCTTGGCTGCCCTTGCCAGGCGTATGGTTTCCTGGGCAAGATCCGCTTCTTCTGTCATCAAGCCGAGATGCGAAGACTTTTTCCCTGCCTTGACATGCACAAAAGCTCCGTTCGGCTTGCCATTCTTTTGACTTTTCTCCAACATCGTTTCCATATCAACCCCTTCGTTTCTCTGATTTTGTTGCGTTCCGTTGCGGTCGTTTGCGTGGCCATTCTGCCGCTGCAGCCTGGCTTAACTCTGACCTTCGAAAAATCCAATCAATACTTCCTCGGTGTCGAGCACATGCATGAGTCGTTCGTCCAGCTTGTGCACGCCGCGGATCATCTTTCTGGCATCCCCGTCGAGGGTGTCCGGAGGACGCTCGAATGTCGATTGTTCCGCCTCCACCACGTCCCCAATGTCATCGACCAGCAGGCTGACGCTGCCGCCGGAGCTGCGGACCACCACGTTCATCAGCGGCTGCCCGTCGATGGGTGACGGCAATCCGAGCCGGCGCCGCAGGTCGATGGCGGTGACGATCTGGCCGCGCAGGTTGATCAGACCGCGGATCACCGGCGACGACAGTGGAACCGGAGTCATCTCCTGGCTGCGCAGAATTTCCTGCACCCGCTCCACCTCTACGCCGAAATAACTGTCCCCGAGAAAAAAGGTGGCAAACTGCTGTAGATCGCTCATGATGCAACTCCTGTGAGTAACTGCTCCGGATCAAAGAAGGTGGGATCCTGCTGGCGAATCACGCCGTCTACATCCAGGAGTTCCGTGACTTTACCCTGGACCACGAATGAACCCAATACGCCATCGCGGCTGGACGGTCGCCGTGTGCCCAGATCGTCTTCGACAATATCGAGGATTCGTTCCACCACCAGGCCAACGCTGCGCCGGTTGCGTGTGTGAACGATCACCTGCACCTTGTCCTCCTCGGTGGCAGAAGGGCCCCGAGGCAGGAGCCGGCGCTCCTCCAACATGCGGGAAACATGCACCAGCGGCAGGATGGTCCCGCGATACTGCACCACCTGCTGCTCGCCTGTGCGCTCGATCGAAGATCGTGAAAAGGTCTCCAGGCGCGTGACATCGGAGAGAGAAATCGCCATCCGTCCCTCATCCGGGCTCTGGAACAGCAGCAAGGTTTTGCGCTCCTGGGCTCGTTCGGCGGCCGGTGTCGCATCTTCGGAAAGCTTGCGCCGATGCACTTCGCTGATCACGCCGGCATGCTGCGCCAGTCCAAGGACATCGAGGATCAGGGCCACTCGCCCGTCGCCCATGATTGTCGCCCCGGTATATACTGAAAGACCTTTTAGCAGCTCTCCCAGCGGCTTCACCACGATCTCTTCCGTATCGTTCACTTCATCCACGATCAGTCCAAACTGACAGTCGTCTGCCTGCAGCACCGCGATGTTCACGACATCTTTCTGGAGGGAATCAGGGGCGGCGACGGAATCGAAATGGAGTTCGCGATGGAGATAGACCAGCGACAGCAGATTGCCGCGCAAACGATAGACCGGAGCGCCATGAACGCTCTCGATGCCCTGCCGCGCGCCATTGCCTTCCAGCCGCACCAACTCCAGCAGGCTCACCTGCGGGATGGCATAGCGTTCGCCGCCGCAGGTCACAATTAGCGCAGGAATAATCGCCAGCGTCAGCGGGATCTTGATTTTTACAGTCGTTCCTGAACCCGCAGCACTTTGCAGGTCCACCGTGCCGCCAATTTTTTCGATGTTGGTCTTGACGACGTCCATGCCAACACCCCGACCGGATACATTCGTCACCTTTTGCGCGGTGGAAAATCCCGGCAGAAAAATCAATTGGTACGCCTCGCGCTCGCTCATCCGCGTGGCCTGTTCCTGCGGAATCAATCCCCGTTCCACAGCTTTCGCTCTCACAGCGCTCAGGTCGATGCCCCCACCATCGTCGGAGATTTCAATATTGACCTGCCCTCCCTCGTGATAAGCGCGCAAAAACAGCCGTCCCTCGGGCGATTTGCCCGCGGCTTCGCGCTGCGACGGGGATTCGAGGCCATGATCGACCGCGTTACGGATCAAATGGGTCAGCGGATCCTTGATGGCCTCCAAAATGGTCTTGTCGAGCTCGGTGTCCTTACCTTCCATCACCACCTGTACCCGCTTGCCGCAGGCGAGAGCCAGATCGCGCACCACGCGAGGAAATTTCCCCCAAACGTTTTCGATCGGCTGCATGCGGGTCTTCATCACGCCTTCCTGCAACTCCGTCGTGATCAGGCTCAAACGCTGCGTGGTGTTCAGGAAGGCTGAGTCCTGCTGCGTCGTACTGAATTGCAGAATCTGATTGCGAGCCAACACCAGTTCCCCCACCAGGTTCATCAGCTTGTCCAGCTGTCCCACATCGACGCGAATGTTGTTGCTGGAAAGATTTGGGGTGACCCCGTCATTCTGGGCCTGCAATGCTTCCAGTACATCCTCTGGATGCACCGCTCCACAGGACACAAGAATCTCCCCAACCCTTCGCGGATCGCCTTGCATTTGCTGGTCGAGAGCGCTAGCCAGTTGCTCTTCCTTCACAAGATCGTTCTCCACCAGAATTTGTCCCAGCGGTAATTGATCGTCGCCATCCTCCTCGGAGGTGCTCGGTTTGATCGTGTCCTGTGACTGCTCCCGCTCCACCACGCAGAATGAAGACGCGGGCGCCATTTGACCGTCCTGGATTTTGTCGTCAGGCTGCTGTGCCTGCAACTGCGTCAGAAACTGGATCAGCGGTGCGTAATCCGTATCTCCGTCCGACCCAGTCTTCTCGATGGTGGCCAGCATGGTGCGCACCGCATCCACCATGGCCAGCAATCCGCTGATGATTGAAGGAGACAGCACCAGGACGCCTTCGCGTAGCCGGCTCAGGAGACTTTCGCCGGCGTGGGCCACCTGTTCCAATTTTGAAAAGCCCAGGAATCCGGTGGTTCCTTTCACGGTGTGAACTGCCCGAAAGATGGAGCCCAGAAGTTCTTTTGAGGTGGGATTCTTCTCCAGGCTGATCAGGTCACGGTCCAATTGATCGAGGTTTTCCGTGCTTTCGACAATGAACTCTTTCACAATGTCGTCCATGCCATCCGCGCCGTTCATCAATGTTTCTCCTTCACTGAACTCCTGATACACATCCGCGCCCGCGGCGGGTTGAATCTTCCAATATCGGCGCGGAACACGCACATCGAGAAACACGCGGCAATGAGAGAAAGTCTCAGGTAACCCTATGCCCTGATTCCCCCGGCGGGTCTACTCCAGAACTCCCATCAGGCGTAGCTTGTCGGCGATGATGTCCCGGCTGAAAGGCTTCATCACGTACTCATTCGCCCCTGCCTCCAGCGCCGCCAACACCTGGCGAGTTTCCGTCTCGGTGGTGATCATCATGATGGGTACCGCGCTCAGTCGCGGGTCGGAACGCAGATGTTTGACCAGTTCCAGTCCGGTCATCTCCGGCATGTTCCAATCCGCCATGATTGCGGAGAAGCTTCCCTGTTCGCGCTCCACCACCTGCAGCGCCTCTTTTCCATCGGCCGCCGGACAGACTTCGAATCCAAGTTCCGTCAACATTTTTGTCAGAATGATTCGAATTGTGCGTGAGTCGTCCACTACCATTGCTTTCGACATACGATTCGCGCCTGCTTCCCTTTCATAGTTCTTTTGACTAACCCCAAGCGATCTAACTTTGAAACGACGGATGCCACCCATTCGCGACTTGCGATCCAGCGTGTTATGAACCGACCATCATCCGCCGACGGCTCTCCACCTCCCGGTCGAATGGACTTCGTGGAATCAGATACATCATCACGTCCAGTTTGTCTTCCCCGCAGCGGAAGCGGATGACCGTCCAGCGGTTCCGGCCTAGCGAACGAGCTGTCAGATCATGTCCCACAATGCAGGTGGGAGTGCTTAACGCCATCGGGCCGACGGATTGCTCTATGGTTCCTTTTACGTTGCCGATGATGATGTTGGTCAGTTCGCCGATGGCGTCCAACACATCATCGTCGACGGTGGGAAAGTCCATCATCAAAAAGGAGCCCGCAATCCGACGGGCAAACACTGCGTCACAGGAAAGGCCGCCGGTTCCCAGCCATTCGCCCGCCATGCCGACAAAGGAAACCACCCCGTCAAAGCGCCCGGTGTAGTCATGCTCGAAGATCGGCGCACCGGGCTCGATCTCCATATTCAGCATGGTGGCAAATACCTGCTCTGTCGCTCGACAGATCGCCTCATACAAATCTTCCGTGCTCGGTCCGTTCATCGCTTCTTCCATACCCTGTTTTCTCACCAGCCTGGTCTACTTTTCTTGAATCGCATTTTGACCGTCTGCGCTGGACAACGCCGCAAATTCGGCTATCTCTGGGAACAAGTGCAGTCCGTTCAGCCGCAACTCAAAGACTCCATCCGCCTATGTCCTGACTATCGACGAATGACAGGCAGAACATTAACGAAATGAGAGGATTGGTACGATCTCGCCGCAGCCATTGGTCACCTTTGTGGGTTCAGGCACGCAGATCGGCGCTCACTGCAGTTCCACACCGCAGAACTCAATGCGGCCCGTCGAGCCGGTTCGCATCCCTCGCCAGTTCTCGATACAGTGGCAAGGATAGGAGAATGCGTGGCCGAACGTTCCCTGCGCCGCAGTTTCTTGAGACGCCGAAGTTTTGTGAAACGCATGGATTGACTTTGTGAATGGAGGATGTGCCATGATTGGATCGATTCACCGCCTGGGGGGAACCATCTTCGGTATCGCGACGTTGGTACCGTTGTTGCTCGCGCAACAGCCGGCGACCCAGAGCGCGGGAGCCGTGATGAAAATCCAGACGGACACATCTGTCGCAAACGTCAGTCCAACCCTGTATGGATTGATGACCGAGGAAATCAATCATTCCTATGACGGGGGAATTTATGCGGAGCTGATCCGCAACCGCGCCTTTCAAGACAATCCGAATCACCCCGACCACTGGCGAATTTTGCGGGAGGGAAATGTGCGCGCGTCGATGAAGATCGACAAGTCCACAGGTCCCAGCACTGCCCTGACCAGCAGTCTGAAACTGACGGTGCAGCGAGCCGATAATTCCGATGCGGCTGGCATCGTAAACAACGGCTACTGGGGTATCCCGCTTCGACCCAATACCACGTATGCTGGCTCCTTCTATGCCAAGGCTGACCACGATTCATCGGGTCCAGTAACAATGAGCGTGGTGAATAACAGTACGGGCGCCGTCGTCGCGAGCGCCAGTGTACCCTCGCTGACAGCGGAGTGGAAGCAATATAAGGTTGCGTTGCAAACCGGACAAATCGCAACCTCCTCCAGCAACCACCTTGTTCTGACGGTGGCGCAACCGGGAACGGTCTGGTTCAGCCTTGTCTCACTGTTTCCGCCGACCTACGACAACACACCCAATGGCAACCGCATCGGCCTGATGGAAAAGCTCGCGGCCATGCATCCGGCGTTCCTGCGCCTTCCCGGCGGAAACTATTTGGAAGGCAACCACATTGCCGACCGGTATCCCTGGAAGGAGACTCTTGGCCCACTGGTCGATCGGCCCACGCATCCCAGCCCTTGGGGCTATCACAGCTCCGACGGACTGGGACTGCTGGAATTTCTGGAATGGTGTCAGGACCTGCACATGCAGCCGGTGCTGGCCGTATATGCCGGCTACTCCATGGGACAGGAGCATGTGACACCGGGTCCGGAGCTTGCGCCGTACGTCCAGAGCGCGCTGGAGGAAATTCAATACGTCAGCGGCGGCCCCGAGACAACATGGGGAGCCGTGCGGGCGAAGGACGGGCATCCGGCTCCTTTTCCTCTGACTTATGTCGAAGTGGGAAACGAGGATGAATTCGACAAATCCGGCAGCTATGATGGCAGGTTCGCGCAATTCTACGACGCGATTAAAAAGGCATATCCCAGGCTGCAGGTGATCGCAACCGCTCCGGTGAAGAGCCGGATGCCTGACGTGATCGACGATCATTTCTATCGCACGGCGCAGGAATTTTTCGACGACACCCATCACTACGACAACACTGATCGTAAGGGCCCGAAGATCTTCGTCGGAGAGTGGGCTACCCGCGAGGGTTCGCCAACGCCTGATATGGGAGCCGCTTTGGCGGATGCCGCTTGGCTGACGGGCCTGGAACGTAATAGCGACATCGTGATCATGGCCAGCTATGCACCATTATTTGTCAACGTTAATCCCGGGGCGTCGCAGTGGGTTCCGGATTTGATCGGCTACGACGCGCTGCACAGTTACGGTTCGCCCAGCTATTATGTCCAAGTGATGTTCAGCAGCCACGTCGGCAACAAAGTGCCCGCATCCTCATTGAAGGGCGCGCCTCCGCTGCTGTTCACTTCTGTCACCAGGGACGCGTCGAATCGAATGCTGTACGTGAAGGTGGTCAATGCCTCGTCCAAGGCGCAGTCGCTCGAGATTCAGCTGACCGGCAAAAACAGACCCACGGGAGCCGCCGCATTGACGACGCTCAGCGGGCATTCGACTGAGGAAACCAACTCACTTGCGGACCCCACACGAATGGTCCCGGTCCAAAGTGAGATCAGTGACGTTTCCTCCGATTGGCGCCACACCTTTCCACCGTACTCGATTCAGGTCGTCGATATAACGCTGCAATAGGGAGTGTGTAATGAACGTTGTTACCGTAAGGCGCAGAGCATTCGCGTATATTTGCTTGTTGTGCATTCTTGGTCTCGAGGGGTTGTGTATGCAGGCGGAGGTTAAGAAGTCAGTCTTCGGCACCATGCCAGACGGAACAACAATTGAAATATTCACGCTACACGAAGGCGACTTAACGGCCCGGGTCATGACCTACGGCGCCCGTCTGGTCTCGCTCGATGTTCCGGATCGCAACGGTAAAGTCGCCGATGTGGTACTAGGCTATGACTCCCTTGCCGGCTACCTGGGTGACCCCAAAACATACTTTGGCGCGATTGTAGGACGCTACGGCAACCGCATCGGACATGGCACATTTGTTCTGGATGGCAAGCGGTATGAAGTGCCAAAGAATGACGGCGAGAACAGCCTCCACGGCGGAACCGTCGGATTCGACAAGCGAGTGTGGACGGCCCATGAGATTCCAAATGGGGTGGAAATGACTCTCGTCAGCAAAAATGGGGATCAGGGATATCCAGGAACATTGACGACTCACGTTCGATATACGCTAAGCGCACATGCCTTGAAAATCGAATACTCCGCGACCACCGACGCCGACACCGTGCTGAACCTGACCAATCACAGCTATTTCAATTTGGCCGGAGAAGGCCATGGGAACATCCTCGACGAGGTGATGACCATCCCGGCGGATCACTACACGTCGGTGAATGCCGGATTGATTCCAACCGGCGAATTGGCGCCGGTTGCGGGGACGCCATTCGATTTTCGTACACCCACGGTGATTGGAAAGCGGATCGATCAGGATAATAAACAATTGAAATTTGCCAAAGGGTACGATCAGAACTTTGTGCTGAACGATGCGTCAAAGGGATCTGCCCTGCATGAGGCGGCCCAGGTCATGGATCCGAAGAGCGGCCGCGTATTGACTGTCAAAACGACGCAACCTGGGGTGCAGTTTTATTCTGGAAATTTCCTCGACGGCACGGCTCATGGGAAACATGGCCATGTCTATGAGAAACGCGCCGCGTTATGTTTGGAAACGCAGCATTTCCCGGATTCTCCAAACCACCCAGCATTTCCGTCGACCGAACTCAAACCCGGCGAGACATTTCATAGCATCACAGAATATATTTTCTCAACGCAGAAATAAACTCTCCTCGGGTAGCCCCGGACTTTTAGTCCGGGGGAGGCGTGCCGCGAGAGACGCTAATCTTCTTCCGGCTCGTGGAAATAGATATTCCAGTCGAGATAGTTGCTGGCGGCTTCGTAGACGGCACTTGCGCTCTCCGAGAAGTTGGCGGCGACATGGTGCTCGAAGCCTTCTTGGCAGATGAAGCGCAGCAGGCTCTGCAGCCGCGGAATCTCCACCACGCCCGCGCCACCGAAGGTCTCCAGCGGGTCGTTCGTGAATTGGCCGCCGCCGACATAACCGCGCATCTCGCCGTTGCGGTCATCAGTCGAAAATCGAGCATAGCTCATGGTGCCCGCTTTGACGCGGCCCACGCAGGTGCCAAAGGTGTTTTCTTTGCCCACCGTGCCCGCAATGATCGCCTGAAAATCCATCACGACATCGTTGAAGAAATGTTTTGGCAGGTTTGAGCAATGAAAGCACACCGCCTTGTCCGGATTGTCGCCATAATTGTTATTCCAGTCCAGCAGCGCGCTCGGCG
>JAJYSL010000167.1 GCA_021793595.1 Acidobacteriota bacterium | reverse complement strand
TGGCGCGGCACGCTGGCCGGATGCCAGATCGCGGTGCACCAACATCTGGACGGAACTTTGAGTCTGACGTACGGCCCCCACCGGCTGGGTCGTTACACGGCCCAGGGCAGCAGGATCGAAACAGCGCCAAATACCAAAGCAACGGCCGGGAGGATGGAAAAGACGGCGGCAAAGCCGCCTTGGAAATCGCTGCGCGATTCCCACTTTCCCTCCCTTTCGGCGGCTGCGGAATTATGAGGAAGAAGAAAACACAAAACCGGACATTTCATGTGCTTAGAAAACCGGACATTTTAATTTGCTAAGAACAGAACCGATTTCCTGCGTTCCCATCACTTTGAAAAGTGGTAGCCGTGTCTCGTGCGATTGTTGATAGATACTAGAGCAGAGCTTTGCGGTTGTAAGCTTGGGCTATGCCGACTGAGCGCCATGCCAGGAATGCGGATCTCACTGCCGCTGCACTTGAACGGCCGGGAACGCCGCCTGCCTCGCTTGGGCACACCGTTTTGGCAACTATTCCAGATCGGCGCGCAAACCAGCCGATGGACCCGCACAGCGCACATTGAAGGGAGTTCTAGCTCAGATGCCCACCCCGCATAGCGCCAGACAGTTGCCCCCGGATGCATCCGCTGACGCTCCCAAAGACGGGGACATGGTTGCAGAGATCGGCATGAGCGGAGTACGGCTGTCCATCGGGGCACTGCTGGGGCCTTACCGGATCGATGAGTATATTGGATCCGGAGGCATGGGCGTCGTCTACAAAGCACACGACACTCGCCTCGAACGGAACGTTGCCATCAAGGTCATTCCTGCCAGGATCTCCAGCCCCGTACTTGAAGCGGCTTTGTTGCGCGAAGCGCAGTTGACATCCTCTCTCAGTCATCCCGGCATCGTCACTATTTACGACATTCTCTTCGTGGATGGAACCACCTGTATCGTGATGGAGTTGGTTCAGGGATCGCAGCTGCAGCAGTTGATTCCGGAGGGTGGTCTGGCGATCGACCGTGCTCTCTCATTGGCGACTCTCATTGGCAAGGCGGTCGCTGCCGCTCATGCGGCAGGCGTAGTCCACCGCGATTTGAAGCCTGCCAATATTCTTGTCCGCGATGACGGACAGATAAGAATCCTCGACTTCGGACTTGCCAAGGTTTCACGCCCATTCTCCCCTGACGCTGAGACGCAGGCTATGAGTATCTTCGGCGGACTCACCGTGGGGACCCTGGGCTATATGGCGCCGGAGCAGGCCCGTGGCGAAGAGGTGGATGAACGCGCGGATATCTTCTCATTTGGAGTGATCCTGTATCAGTTGCTCACCGGCAGGTTGCCCTTCCGTGGCACAAATGCTGTGTCCCTGCTGTACGCAATGCAGATGGTCGATTCCGACCCAATGCGCGACGCGAGGCCCGAAATTCCCGCGCCGCTCGAATCGGTTGTGCGCCGCGCTTTGGCCAAGAAGGCAGCCGATCGATACCGAGGGATGGGGGAGATGCTGGCGGATTTGAACATTGCATCTGGAAGGTCCGTGCTCGCCTCCGCACCGGCCGAAGCCGCAGATGCGCATACGATTGCGGTTTTGCCTTTGGTCAATATCAGTCCCGACCCCGAGAACGAATACATCTGCGACGGGCTCGCCGAGGAGCTGATCAACGGCCTCACGCAGATTGCCGGTCTGCGGGTTGTCTCGCGGAGTTCTTCGTTCCAGTGCAAGGGAACCACGCCGGACGTGCGAGAGGTTGGTCGTCGCCTTGGGGCCAGCCTTCTCGTGCATGGCAGCATTCGCCGCTCCGGAAGTAGCCTTCGTCTGACTATGCAATTGAGCCAGACCAGCGAAGGGTATCAAATCTGGTCGCAGCGCTTCGATTCGCAATTGACAGATATGTTTGCGCTCCAGGATGAATTGACTGCTGCAGTGCTTGAAAAGTTGCGCGCGCAATTAGGCGCAAGATTTCACGGACTCGAAGCTGCACCGAAGAAGCCCTCTGCAGAAGCCTATGATCTCTATCTCCAGGGTAGATTTGCCTTCAATCAGGAAACGCCGGAGGAGTTCAAGCGTGCTCTCGATCTCTTCCTCCGCGCAGCTGCCGCCGATCCCACATTCGCTCCGCCGTTGATCGGGATCGCCGAGACCCACATGCGGCTTGACTGGTACGGGCTCGAACCGGCCACTGAAGCAGTGCCCGCCGTACGATCTGCGCTGAGCTCCGCGTTGCGGCTGCAACCTGACTCCGTCGCGGGCCTCTGCGATCTTGCTATCACGCAAGCGGGCTGGGATTGGGACTGGACGGCCGCCGGCGATACCTTCAATCGCGCCATAGCAGCCGGAGCCGGCCTCGCTTCCGTACACTTCCACTACGGGTTGGACTTCCTTACCCCGCGCGGCCGTCTCGAAGAAGCTTTGCGCGAGCTCCGCCAAGCTCTCCGGCTTGATCCTCTGTCTCCCATTGTGCACACCGCGGTCGGTGGATGTCTTTACAGGATGCGGCGCTGGGATGAGGCTGCGGAGACTCTGCGCGCGACTCTACACGCAAACCCTGAGTTCGGACATGCGCACTGGTCGCTTGGGCGCGTACTCCTCGAGCAGGGCCGTTCAGAAGAAGCCCTGACCTGCTTCCAGCACGCATGGCACGCGATGGGAGAGATTCCCGCCGGACTGGCCGAGATCGGCTACTGCCATGCACGCATGGGCCAGCGCGATCTGGCTCTCACAACACTCCATCAGCTGCAGCAGCTCAGACAAGGGGGTTGGGTTTCGCCACTCAACTCAGCACTGGTCCACGTTGGTCTCGAAGATCACGATGGCGCCATGAGCTGCCTCCAAGAATCTTATGAGAAGCGAATTCGGCAGTTGGTTTGGATTAACGTCGATCCACGTTACGACGCTTTGCATGGTACCCCGGCCTTTGAGCAGCTCATCGTTCGCCTGGGCCTCGCGTCAAACCGCGCAGTAGCTGCCGGGGGGTGAAGACGGGTCCTACGGTGATTTTGTCGATCGGCACGCCATCGATGGCATTCCGAGCATTGCGATTGGTTCTATTGTTGGGGTTTTAAGAAAGTCTCCAAAACTTCCAGGAAAAGAGATGGCCTTTATGAAGCCAATGCTACGCGCGCTCTCCATGCTAGCTGTCGCAGCCCCGCTTGCTCTTACAGGATGCAAGTCTCCAGCCTCACACGCGCTGAAATATCCAGTGGCACACCCGGACAACACCGTGGACACCTACTTCGGCACAAAGGTGCCGGAGCCATACGAGTGGATGGAAAACCTCACCAGCCCCGCGCTCCATCAGTGGGTCGATGCTGAAAACAAGCTCACTGACAACTACCTTGCCAAAATTCCCGTGCGGGGCTGGATCGACCATCGCCTCACGCAGCTCTGGAATTACGCCAAGGAAGACGCGCCCGACCAGCTGAAGAACGCCATGCTTTTCTTCCGCAGAAACTCCGGCCTGCAGAACCAGAGCGTGCTCTATGTGCAGAACTCTGCCACGGCCAAACCGCGCATGCTCCTCGATCCCAACCAACTGTCTCCCGATGGCTCCATCGCGCTGGCCGCCACCGCGCCATCCCCGCAGGGCAAGTATCTTGCCTATGCACTCTCCAAAGGCGGTTCAGACTGGCAGACCATCCACGTGCTCGATGTCTCCACCGACAAACCGCTTGCAGATGTCGTGCAGTGGGTAAAGTTCTCCGGAATTTCCTGGACGAACGATGGCAAAGGCTTCTACTACTCTCGTTATCCGCAACCCCCAAGCGGCGAAAAGGAAATCAGTGATGCCTTGGTCAACCAGAAGCTCTACTACCACAAGGTCGGTGCGCCGCAATCTGAAGACAAGCCGATCTACGCACGCCCGGACCTGCCGCAAGCGGCGATTAATGGGGCCGTCAGTGAGGACGGCCACTATTTGTATCTTTTCCTCATCAACAAATCCATTAGCAACAACGAACTGTTCTATGCGAATTTGGGCAACCCCGACAAGCCCAATCTTAGTGCAGCGATCAAGCCGCTCTACACTGCGAACGATGCGCTGTATGTGCCGATCGGGCACAAAGGCGACACGCTCTACCTGCAGACCACGCTGGACGCGCCCCGAGGCCGCGTAGTTGCCGCGACATTCACCGGCCCTAATCCCGCGCACTGGAGAACAGTTGTTCCGCAAGCCAGCGGCGTACTCTCAAGTGCCTCCATGGCGGATGGCGATATCTTCGTCAGCTTTCAGAATGTGGCTACGAGTCATCTTGAATTGTTCGACACCGGCGGAAAATTGCTGCAGACGCTGGCGCTTCCATCGTTCGGTACCGTGGACGGCATCTCCACGCGAAACGATTTACCTACCGTTTATTACGACTTCACCTCATTTCTTTATCCGGACACGATTTATCGGTACGACGTCGCCACTCGTAAGACATCGGAGACATTCAAGCCGACGATCAAGTTCGACCCCTCGCTCTACCAGACCCGGCAGGTTTTCTATACCTCGAAAGACGGCACTAAAGTGCCCATGTTCATCGTCGCGAAAAAAGACATTCAGCTGGACGGCAGCCACCCAACCGTGTTGTACGGGTACGGCGGTTTCGACATCACCATTACTCCCCGCTTCAACCCGATCCTGCCGGTATGGCTGGAAATGGGCGGCGTTTATGCAGTTCCCAATCTGCGCGGCGGCGGAGTCTACGGCGAAGCCTGGCACCACGGCGGCATGCTCGGCAAAAAACAGAACGTATTTGACGATTTCGCATGGGCCGCCAAATACCTGTTCAAACAGGGCTACACTTCTCCGAAACGGCTCGCCATTCAGGGCTACTCCAACGGAGGGCTGCTCGTAGGTGCGTCTATCACCGAGCAGCCACAACTTTTCGGTGCAGCTTACATTGGCCACGGCGTGCTGGACATGCTCCGCTATCAGAAATTTTCCGGTGGTTCTTTCTGGGTTCCGGAGTACGGAAGTTCCGATAACAAGGAGGCCTTCGAGTGGTTGATCAAATATTCGCCGCTGCAGAATATCCATCCAGGAACCTGCTACCCTCCCACCCTGATTACGACATCATGGGACGACGACCGAGTGGTGCCAAGCCATGAGTTCAAATTCACGGCGAAAATCCAGCGCGCGCAGGGTTGCGCCAATCCGATCCTTTTGCGCACCACTGGAAGCACAAGTCACATCTACATGCCGACGGACAAGGAAATTCAACAGGACGCGGACGTCTGGGCCTTCGAAGCATGGAATCTGGGGATCAAGAAGGCGCCCGAAGAAAGCTTCGCCGGCCAGTAAGCATGGACCCAACAGCAAAGTCTGGCTAACGCACGGCCAGCAGCACATCGGCGACCAGAGACTCCCACGGCAGGGGAGGGAACTGCCGCCGGGTTGATTGAGACTGCCTGCTACGCTGGATAGATGATTGAGCGCGGCTACAACGTTCCTGATTCGAGACACCGAGGTTAACCCATGCGTCTTGTAATGATTTCCGACACCCACGGGCTCCATAACAGGATCGAGGGCCTTCCCGACGGCGATGTTCTGGTGCATGCCGGCGACTTTATGAACGCTGGATCTGACCCCGAGGAGATCTCGTCATTCAATCGCTGGCTGGGAGAGCAGCCGTTCAAAGATCGTATAGTGTGCAGTGGAAATCACGACCGGTATTTCCAGAACTACCCCCGGGAGGCCCGCGCCCTTCTCAGCAATGCGATCTATCTTGAGAACGATGGGGTCACGATTGGCGATGTCTCCTTCTGGGGATCGCCATACACCCCCGAGTTTCTGAATTGGGCATTTATGTATCGCCGCGGCTCGGAGGCCAGACGATACTGGGATCAAATCCCCGGCAACTTGGATGTGCTCATTACCCACGGGCCGCCCTTCGGGATTCTCGATCAAGTCTCCCCGGGTAGCGCGCATCTAGGATGCGAGCAACTGCTTAAAGCCGTCGAAGAGAAGAAGCCGAAGGTACACATCTTCGGTCACATTCACGGAGGTGCAGGAACGTTTGAAAACGGACACACTCGCTTCGTGAATGCTGCTTACCTCAATGAGAGGTACAGGCCTTTGGATCCCGCAGGTAAGATACACAGCGTCGACCTTTAGAATGCCCGGCTGGGCACACGATTCGCGGACCGTTCTCCGCATGGATCAGATCATCCCCATGACTCAATTGCCTCTGGGTGTGATACATCACATAGGAATGGTTCCGGGAGTCAGCAAATCGGATGCACTCAAACTCCTACTCCTGCGGGAGTGGTGGGTCTGAACCAATACACCCATCACTATCCCGATGAAAAATCGGCCTGCGTCGCATCGTAAGACCCGCCGCTATCGACATGGGCCACCGCGCACACCGGGGTTGTACTCCTCGTCGGTGACCTGGTGGAGCCCGTCGGCGGTTTTGGGATATGCCGCATCCATGCGGTGCCGAATTGCCGTGAGGCGGGATTCAACAATGCTGCTCTGCAAGCAATGCAATGTTAAGAATACTCATGCTGCTGCGCCAGCGTTGGTTCTTATACGAGGGCGGCCTTCATGACAGCGATGCGAGTCACAGCCAGCACGCTGATGTCGTCCTCCTGGCCGAAGGTTTTCGCGGCTTCCGCGATGGCTTGCGCAGTCTGGTTGCTGATGGCCAGCGTGCGTTCGAAGCCGAAGAGTTCCCGCTTCTCGTTTGTTGCTTCGACGACTCCATCGGAGATAAAAATCAGCCGGTCGCCAGGCGCCAGCGGATACTCTGCAACGCATGCAAACCAAAACAACAAAAGCACGGCGACTGTCTTCTTCATGCGCGTGCCTTTCTCATCGGGTCTATGCTTCGCCTCACTGACAGTACGGAAATATCGTCTTCCTGACCGAACTTCATGGCTTCCTCAGCGACCTGCTGCGCGGAGGGATTGGCGGTCAGCAACGTTGCCAGTCGTTCGAAGCCAAAGATCTCGCCATCTTTTTCGTTGCGCGCCTCGACCACGCCGTCCGACATCGCCATGATGCCGTCGCCGTCGTTCATCTGGAAGCTTTGCGATTCGTATATCTGGTTGGCCAGCATGCCCAGCGGCAGCGCGCCCCGCATCGCGAATTCTTTTCCATTCACCCAAGGCGGCAGGTGTCCGGCGTTGGCTACGGTCACCGTTCCGTCGATATCGAACCGCGCGCACAAGCAGGTGACGAAGCCGCTCTTCAAATTTCCAGTCAGCTCGCGGTTGAGTCGAGTGAGGATGTCGGCTGGCTCACTGGTTTCTTTCGCAATCGCGCGCACCGCGCCCACCGCCATCGAGACCACCATCGCGGCGCGCAGTCCCTTGCCGCTCACATCGCCCAGCACGACGATCAAGCCGCCCTCCGGCAGGGGCAACACCTGATAGAAATCTCCGCCTACCTGGCTGGCGGGCAGGTACGTTCCCTCGACACGATAGTAGGGGCTTGAAGGGAATTGCTCCGGCACCAGCAGCGCCTGCACCGCCTGCGCCTGCTGCAACTCGCCTTCAATGCGCTGATGTTCCCGCCACTGCCGGACGAAACGATAGATCAAAATGGCGAGCACGGACGCGGGCACCAAAAGTGCCAGAACGTCGTTGACGACGATCACAACCAGAGTTGGCAGACGCCCGTTGGCAAAAAATACCCACAGGGCCCAAACCGACACCACCGCACCGGGAGACAACATCAGCCACGCTTCCCGCCCCAGCTTGCGAATCCCCGCCACGGCCATCCACAAAACGCAGGCCAGGAACGGCAGCAAGGAGATTTCGACCGCGTTGAACAGAAATGCGGAGGCCCTTGCGGAGGAGAGCCACTCCCCGTTGATGGTGAATGCCGCCCACAGGAGAAACGTAAGACCGCCCGCGATCAAGTTTGCGACCCGCATCCTTCTGCGGTTCTCAAGAGCAAGCAGCCATTGCAGCGCCAGCAGACTGAGCAGGAACGCACTCGCGCTCAGCGCATTTGCGATAAAAAACTGAGTCTCTGTCAGCCATCCTGTGGCTGAAAATCCGTCCAGCACAATCAAAGAGTCTGCAAAAGGCAAGGACATCAACGTCAGTCCAGCCCACAAATACTCTCGATGTTTCCGGTTGTAGAAAAAAAGCAACAGGGAAATCAATGCCACCAGAAGAGACGGCAGCACTTCAGTCGCGGCGGTCACCGCGAGATTCATTTGTTCCAATCGCAGCGCCAGATGTTTGATCCTGGGAGCTGTTGCGCCATCCGTAAGCAGCGGTGCGCCGCGCAATCCTCCCCTGTCAGAACCGGTAAAAACAAGAGGCATGTCCCATGCGCGAACCGCCAAAACATGATCTCCGACAGTTCCACTTGCGGACGGAATCGGAAACACCTGGGATCGTTGGATAAAGTAGGCCCACCGCCGGGAAGGATCGCCATAGCCGCCCAGTTTGCGGCCATCCCAATAGATCGCGTAGGCACTGTCGACCCCCGGAACCACCAAGCTCAAGGAACTCGGGACACGCTCCAGATAGACGTGAATCCGGTACCAGCCGTAGTTCGGCGCGCCGCCAAAGCCATGTCCGCCCCACCCCGGATCATATGCAGTTCGCTCGGGGAGGATGGATTCCGGCCAGCCCTGCGCTATGAGCGTGTAGTCGTGCCAATCCGCGTCATCGAACCCGGGCTGCACCCAGGCCAGATCGTCGCCCGTGCGAAACTTCCACGGTCCCATCAGCGCCAGCGCCGAGTTGCCCAAGGCAATCTGTTGCGCGCCATGGTCCACGGGCGCAACCGGAAAATTGATTGATAAGTTGGAGACGGACGCACCCTGCGCACTGACGGGCAACGCAAACAACGGCCAAAGCAGCAGCGTGAGCCAGATTTTTCGCATAGGCGGGCACTCCACAAATATCAGTCAAGCCCGTTTTTGGCAACGAAGAAATGTCCCGTGGCCGTCCGCCTGCCTTACGTACCAAGCCGTGTTGGCCTGTCGCCTTTGTCTGTGGGTCGGATGACGCATTGGGAGGGTGTGCAGTTGTAGTTAACGCCACCATAGCGGAATTTTGAAGATGAATAGGGGGTGGAAAGCCACTGCGCCCGGAAACTCCGCAAGAGTATGTCGAAAAAAACCTAACGAGAGCGGGAACGAGTTTGCCCTAAATCCGCAGGGCTGCGGGTAGGTAGGTGCGCATGGTTGCGAAGTTGCGGCGTTGCAACTCTTCAAGCATGAGCTGACGTAGTGAGAGGATTGTGGGTATCTGGAGCAAAGCTATAACATCAAGCAGCAAGACGGAGTTATCCACGATATCTATACCTTCAGGCCGGCCTTGGCCTAACCTTAGACTGTTTCAGTGAACCCGCTCAACCTGTCCGCACCAGGAGGGTGATACAGACATGGCAACGCAATCAAGGAGGAATAAATTGAAAAGCTTTCCAGCTGTCCGCCAGTTTGTCTTCGGCATGGTTGTTGTCAGTGCTGTAACTCCGGCCTTGTACGGCCAAGGGCCTGACACTCAGACTCATCTTCTACAGTTTGAGTATGCCGAGTGGTTGTAAGCTGTTGATTTTATTGGGAGCGGCTGTCAAATAGTTCAAAATGTAGTGTCACGTTATAGTGGCATAC
>JAJYSL010000166.1 GCA_021793595.1 Acidobacteriota bacterium | reverse complement strand
CGCCATTCCAGTCTCTCCAGCCATGACAACAGTCCACCACAGCCGAGACACGGTTAACAGATGTGGTTGGTCAGACGGATACTGTCGAACGACGGAGGTCAATCAAACCGCGTTTTAGGAGAATGTCGACAACTCAATTCTCGAGCCCTCATCATTAAGCGGTTAACTTCGCTCAGATCGCAGCTTACGCACTAATATTTTGGAGGGGCAAAGGTAGCCATAGACCATGATCGATTTCGGGAAGTTCCCATTTGAGAAAGCGGTTCATCTGCTAGCCAAGGTTTTGCCTGGGTTCGCACTGCTTTTTGTATACGACGCCAAGAACCCCGGTGCGATTACAAGCATCCTTTCGTTGCCTTATCTCGGATACGCGACCAGGATTTGGCTCTGTTGATCGCAGTATGTTTCATGCTCGGGTATACGCTCTCATCTGTCTTGAGTACACTTGTTGGCGGCGTGGCCGGCGCGATTGGTGCGTTGTGGGCATCTCTTTCAAGAACGAAGCACCCATACGAATACCAAGTCGCTCCGTGGCGAGATCCGAACTGGCGAGCCGCATATTGTTACCGCTTTGGCTCCGAAGCACCGAAGGATCTCACGCTGATTGTTCCAAGAGATGCTGCTGAGCTACTGCGATTGAGTCAACCCCTTCCGCCCAATTTGGCCGACCAGCAAAAACTAGCCGAACATCTCACCGTGCAAATCAATGCTGGATTAAAGGCTGCAATTGATGCGATACAGAATGACACAGACTGGCGGATGCGTTACGAAGACATCAAATTCAAGGTACTGTTTCAGCAGCCCTTAGAGCCAATTGAGGAGGTCATTGGACGGCTCGATTCCGATTTCTCCGTCGCTTCAGCCGTCCTAATCGTGGGTGCTGCTCTCTCCACAAACCCTCGCGTTTGGTGGCTTATGCTGCTGGCGACGGGCTGGCTCACGGTGGGAGTCCTGCGATTCTGCGCAAAGGCTTACAAAATCCTCGCACCGTGGAGCACCCTTAGTGCGCAGATCGAAATGCTGAGAGCTGGAAAGAAGCATGGCGTCTGGCCATAGTCGGGATCATCCTTGGGATTACGCAAAGGAGAGCGGAATTCCCTAAAAACTAGAAAACTTACACATGAGCTTCCACATCCAACATATTGCGTGCAAATAAATCTTTACTATTCAGTAGTTTATCGGCAGATGCAGCGGACTTAAAATCCGCAGGGAGCAATCCCATGGGGGTTCAAGTCCCCCTCCGGGCACCATGAAATAAAGGATTTTTTCCGTTTTTGCCTCGCGTAAATTGAGAGGCCATATTTGCTTGGTGGCTGTTCTGATGGCTGTTGGTTTCTGCTGATGCTGAATGGCTGTTCTTGTGTCACGATAAGTTGCAATGAATCGCAGAGCAAGACGTTCCCCGGATGCCCGGAGCATAGCCGAGGCCGGACCGGAGTCAAGGCCGGGCATACGCGCGCCGCTTTGCGGTCGGAGAGCCTTGACACCGGGCTCTGAGCCTCGGCTAACAATCCCTAATTGTTTTTCCCTGACCCTGTCCCCCCCCTTTGCACGTGCTTTCGCGTCGAGTTTCCAGTCGCGCCAAACTGCGTGTAACCTGACGCTGACGTAACGTCCAGACGCTGAGGGATCCCATCCTTGCGGCAAAGTCGGCGGTTACCGCAAGCGGCACGCTATTATAGACGGGGGAGGAAACCATGGATACTCGATCTTTAATCGCAGCCATTGACGCAGAAATATCTCGGCTGCAGCAAGTCAAGTCGTTATTGTCTGGCGCCGCTCGCAGGCAAGCTGTCACGCTGCCTGCGGCTGTGAACGCGGTGAAGCCCACGAAGCGGCGCAGGTTGAGCGCTGCCGCACGCGCCAAGATTGCCGCAGCTCAGCGGGCGCGTTGGGCCAAGTTCAGGAAGTCCGCCAAGTAACGATTCAACACCGCCATCCTATCTTCATCGAACAAGTCAGGAGAACTATGAGCAGATTGCGTCGCACGCTACTCTACTCTCTCGTGTTGTTCTGCGCCGTCGGCGCTGGGATCAGTCTGGGGCAGACGAAAAAGACGGTCAATACTGCCGCCGATCTGCCTCGGTTCAGCTACCCGCTGACCCAGCCTGCCAGTTCATTGCTCAAGGCCGACGATGCGACCTTCAATGTTTTGGTCAAGAAGGTCGAAGCCGATGTGAATTCGGTTTTGGCGGACTACAACATCTCCGATAAGGAGACGTTGCGGGAACTGATGGGCGCCAGGCTCGATGCACAGTTGCTGCAGGGGAACATGAAGGATGCGCTCGCGACCTCTGCGCAAGTACGCGACCTGCAGGATAAGCCTGCTGCGAAGCTCACCTCCGGCCTGATGACGACCGCGCTGGTCAAGGCACAAGAAGAAAGCGGCGCGACGTCCGGCCCAGCCTTTGACCAGGCATTTCAAAAGCAATTCGCGGCCAGAATCGACGCACTGCCGTGGAGCTCAACCCAGGACACCATCAAGGGAATGAGGACGGGCTTCGAACTGCTTTCGCCCGACCTGCTGGAGGGCAGCGCCAAATCCAACCTGGATCCGCAGGTGGCAAAGACGGGCGGTCTCGATCTTCCTGGCGCCGAAGAGCTACTCGGCATGCGCGTCGAAGAAAAGTTTTACTTGCCATTGGCCAAGCCCGCCCTCGCGGTTCTTTCTCCGTACATTGCCGCGCACGACGTTAAGAAGCCGGACATCTGGGCGGCGCGCGACGTGACTCTTACGTCGGTCGACAAGTTGACTCCCGTTCGCATCGCCATCTTCGATTCCGGCGTAGATACCTCGCTCTATCCTGGTCGTCTTTTCGTCGATCCGCATCCGGATGGGCACAGTCCACATGGACTCGCATTTGATTTGCAAGGTAGGTTGTACAATGGCGACCTGCAGCCGATGACTCCTCAACAGGAGGCCGCCTATCCGAAGGTGATCAACGTGTTCCAGGGGTTGGACGATCTGCAGAATGGCATCGACTCCCCAGCAGCCGCCGAAGCGCGCAAGACGCTCTCGCGTATGCCCCCGGATCAGCTGTCGCAATTTCTGAAACAGGTTCGCTTCATCGGTCAATACATGCATGGCACGCACGTGGCAGGCATCGCGGTACGCGGCAATCCAGCGGCGCGACTGGTTGTCATCCAGTTCAACGATTCGCTTCCGGATATGCCATTTCCGCCTACCGTCGCCTGGGCTGAAAAATTCAAAGCGGATTTCCATTCTGTCGGCGAGTATCTGCGCCAGCACGATGTCCGCGTCGTGAATATGAGCTGGGCAGATAGCCAGGGAGAGTTTGAACAATGGCTCGCTAAGACCAGCACCATAAAGGATCCCGACAAGCGCAAACAGCTTGCAGCGCAAATTTACGGGGTATGGAGAGATGCAGTCGAAGGCGCGATCCAGGCGGCTCCCAACACGTTGTGGGTCTGCGCTGCCGGCAACTCCGATAGCAATGCCAGCTTCCTGGGAGATGTGCCTGCCTCACTCCAATTGCCGAACCTGGTGACCGTCGGAGCGGTGGATCAGGCCGGGGACGAGACCTCCTTCACCAGCTACGGCAAGACTGTCATTCTCGATGCGGACGGCTATCGAGTCGAGAGCTACGTGCCCGGTGGACGAAAGCTGAAGGAGTCCGGGACATCGATGGCATCTCCCAACGTCGTGAATCTGGCTGCGAAGTTAATTGCACTCGATCCTAAGTTGACCCCGGAACAAACCATCGCGCTGATGAAACAAGCGGCCACGCCGAGCGCGGATGGCCGGATGCACCTCATCGACCCGAAAGCGACAATCGCCTTACTGAAGCAACAACAGTCAAAGTAAACTCTCCTCTCTACGTTGGGAACTCGCCGAACGCGAACCGAGACCGCGGAGATCAGGTATGCTTCTCCATGGACTGGTTCGGCAACCTCTTAGGCGCTTGCACCTTCAGAGCAAGTGATAGACCGATCCTCGCGGAGGCAAACTTTGTCATCTCCACATCACAGCCACATCAAACCGGCAACCAGCCGCTTTGTCACCATGGTCTCAGGCATCTCAGCGTTGGCCGGTTTGCTGTTCGGCTATGACACGGGAGTCATCTCAGGAGCGATACTTTTTGTTCGAAAAGACTTCTTGCTATCGACGTTCGAGGAAGAGGTTGTTGTTGCGGCCGTGCTGTTGGGCGCTGTAGCCGGGGCCACATTTGGCGGCAAGCTGGCCGATGCATTTGGCCGTCGCAAGCTGCTGATCCAGGTGGCGATCTTATTCATCGTTGGCGCCATTGGTACGGCTCTTGCACCCTCGCCAACGCTGTTGGCAATCGGCCGCGTGGTGGTCGGCGTCGCCATTGGAATCGCTTCCTTTACAGCCCCGCTCTATATCTCTGAGGTTTCTCCGCCTGCCATTCGAGGCAAATTAGTTTCGCTGAACCAGCTGATGATCACCCTCGGCATCGTGGTTTCTTACCTGGCGGACTATGGCCTGGCGCCCAAAGAAGCATGGCGCTGGATGTTCGGTCTCGCTGCGGTTCCCGCATTAATCCTGCTCCTCGGCCTGTTCTTTGTTCCGGAAAGTCCGCGTTGGCTCATGGGCCGATCGCAGGATGATCGGGCACGCGCAGTGTTGGAGCGAATCCGCGAGTCCGGCGATGTGAGCGTTGAACTCGCCGAGATCAAAGCCGACCTGAGCTTGCAGGAAGGCAGCTGGCGCGAGTTGCTGAATGTGTCGTTGCGGCGTCCGCTCGTCATTGGTATCGGTCTCGCAGTTTTCCAGCAGTTCACTGGAATCAATACCGTCATCTATTACGCGCCGACAATTTTTCAGATGGCCGGCCTTCACTCCGCCTCGGCGGCGATTTTAGCTACCGTAGGCGTCGGAGTGGTCAATGTACTGCTAACGATCGTCGCCCTGCGGATGCTCGATCGCGCTGGCCGACGCCCCCTTCTTCTGTATGGCCTGGTGGGGATGGTGATCAGTCTTGGAGTGCTCGGGGCTGCATTTCTCTTCGCCAGTTCGTCCAGCATCGTTGCATGGCTCGCGGTGATCAGCCTTGGTGTGTATGTAGCGTGTTTTGCCATTGGGCTGGGACCGGTCTTCTGGCTGCTAATCTCGGAAATCTATCCTCTCAAAATTCGCGGTCGTGCCATGGGCGTCGCCACCATGATGAACTGGGGCTCCAACCTGATCGTCGCGCTGACGTTTCTCAGCTTGCTGCATTCCCTGGGACGCAGCGCCACCTTCTGGCTCTACGCCGCCATCGGTATCATCGCCTGGTTCTTTGTCTATCGCCTGGTGCCGGAAACCAAAGGTCGCACGCTGGAACAGATCGACGCATCCTGGCACTCAATCGGCAAAGAACATAACTAGCTACTGCTTCTTTTGCTCGATTGCGTCTAGCTTGTCGGTAGCTGCATCGATGGCATGGCTCCAGTTCACCAGTACACTTCCCACGACAGGAGATTGCTGGTCGGCGAGCTGCCAATTATGCTGGTCCATCGCCTCGCGAACCGCAGCTAGAGTTTTCACGCCGTAACCGGTATACGCGCCGGGAGCGTAAATCTGATTCTTGTACCAGCTTCTGCCGGGAAGGCCCGCCTGCAGCAGTGTTGCCCGCTCAGTCAGCATAAGCAGTTGATTCACGGCGGCGACCTGCGGCCCGTCCAGCAGCGCATCATCCTTTTCGAGCTGATCGAACGCCGTCCGGTATTTCTCCGCGCTGATAGTCAAATCGGCGGCTCCATTTTCCAGCGGCGCAAAATTCATGTACGGGGGCACCGGTTCTTCTTTCGGTGGATACGAAGGTGTTTGCGGATCGGACATCGCGGCGAAGACTCCTTCCTGAAGCTGTCGATTGCTCTCCGCAATATTCTGCCGCGCGTCTGTCATCTGTTTCTTCAACTGGTCCACATAAGTATGGATGGTGTCCGCGACATCGTTGAACTCGTACGGCAACACCTCCGCGTCGGCCATCCGCATCACCGCTGTTCCAGCCAACTCCGCCAGTGCGCGACCATAGACAAACTTTGTGTCGGAAAAATGCGTGTACCAATAGAAATCGTCATATTCGGAGTGGTACACCCCTGCCTTGGTTTCGCCGTCAAAACTCAGATCGACCGACGGAATTCCAAGGTGATCCAAGAACGGCGAATAATCCGAGCCATCTCCCAAGGCTCCGATGCGCAAATCGCGTCGGCCACGCAACTCCGTTCGCTCTGTCTCTGTTTTTGCCGTACCAATTTGCTGCAGCCGCGCCCGCTCCAGCACAGAATATTTTGTTTCAGGATCAGGCACCTCCGCAGCCAGGGTATTCAGAAGGTGTTCGACGGAGTGCGAGCCTCCCATCTGCAGAAAGCCTCGGTCCGTGTTGTCGGAGTTGACGTAAAAAACCGCGTGATCGCTCAGTTCCTTCGCGTGCGTTTCCACCCATTCCGTCGACCCCAGCAAGCCCGGTTCCTCGCCATCCCAAGCGCAATAGATAATGGTTCGGCCAGGCCTCCATCCTTGTTTTGCCAGCTCACCCAGCGCGCGCGCTTCCTCCATTTCCGCTACCAGTCCAGAGACCGGATCTTCCGCTCCATTCACCCACGCATCCTGATGGTTGCCGCGAATCACCCATTGGTCCGGTTCCGTCGCGCCAGTCATCCGTCCAATCACGTCATAGATCGGCTTCGTGTCCCAGTTGGAATACACCCGCAAATGCACCTTCGCCTGACCCGGGCCGACGTGATACGCAATCGGCAATCCTCCCCGCCACGCACGGGGAACCATCTGCCCACCCAAGGCCTGCAACAGCGGCTGCGCATCCCCGTAAGAAATCGGGAGCGTCGGTATTTTTGTGATTTCCGGATTGTCTTTCAACGGAATGCGCTTGGCATCTTTCGTTGCGCCAACACCAGGAGTTAACGGGTCGCCCGGATAATACGTGTCCGTGACCGCACCACGCTGCACGCCCTCTAGCGGTCGCGCTGGACCGGCCGGGAACGTCGTATCCTCCCCGTACCCATCCTGTTGCGGATCAGAATAGATGATGCAACCTAACGCTCCATGCTCGGCAGCTACTTTGGGCTTGATGCCGCGCCACGCATGTCCATAGCGCGCAATCACAATCGCGCCCTTTACGGAAACGCCCATCTTTGCCAGCGTTTCGTAATCTTCCCTCGTGCCGTAATTCACGTACACCAGTGGCGCAGTCACATCGCCGTCCGCGGAGTACGCATTGTAGGGCGGCAGCGCCTCTGCCTGCTGGTTCGATGTGGGATCCACCGCGACCGGCGGCTCTGCCAGCTTTGCCGTAAATTTCGTCGGGCCGACTAGCTCCAGCGCACGCTCTTTCGGCGTGGGGAACAGCACATAAAATGTCTCGATCGAAGTATCGAATCCCCACGAACGAAACTTGTCCGCGATCCACTCCGCATTGTCCTTGTCGTAGGGCGAACCAACGTTGTGTGGGTGCGCGGAGAGCCGCTGCATGTAGCTGCGCAAATTGTCCGGCGAAGGAATCGCGCGAAACTTCTGTTCCCACTGCACCTCTTTTGCCGACGCATCGTGCGAATAGCCCTGCAACAACTCCGGTGTCGAAGGTTGCTGTGCATGCATCACAACTGCGGACAATACCACGGATAACAGCCATCGCGACGAAATCATCTTTGGTCTCCACATCTCAAGAGCTACTTGGACGAAACTGGTTTGTTCTTCAGACGGCTGCGACGAGCAATGCTGAAGTCCACATTCCCGATCCCACATCCGCAAAGCCTTTGCGGGTGGCCCGGTCTTGCGCTGTCTATTTCTTCTCGTACTTTAATCTATCCTCGCGAACGGAATTTGACGAGGATATCCGTTCGCGCCGGAACGCGGGGAGGGAATTGCGTCGCAGCAGATATAAATAAGGTAGGTAGATCATTCGTGGCGCAACGCGACCATCGGATTGACGTGCAACTGCTGAGGCAGTATGGATCAGGACCCAATTTGATCCGCCGCTCCTGTCCTCGCTGGCAGAAAAGGTTCTTCCCAACTGCGCTTTTACGTTGAGCATGGATAAAAGTTGGCGGGTAGGCTGGCTCCACTATCTCGAGCACTCTTTGTGCTCAGACCACTCCTGTTTTGCCGAAATCGTCCGTCACGGTTTTGCGCGGCCAGACCAGCGGTTCCGGGAAATAACGTTCGCGTGAAAGGGATGGCCTTAATCGGTCGGCTTTCAGGTGTCCAAAAACGAACACTGTTTTGCAATAGCGGACAGCAGTTGCTCGGCTCGCATTTCCGGTAGGCCGTAAGTAGTTGAAATAATGACGGCTTAATGCCCGCAGGTTTGGCGAACGACGTGCATTGATTGCCCGCAATGGATATCGCACGGCCCGATCTGAAAAAGCAAAAAACCCGCCGCCAAATTCTCCAGGTCGCGGTTGCAGTGGTTCTGCTGACCGCAATCACCGTGTTTGTCATGCGGCTGAAACCCGCGGCTCCTACCGTCGACCGCAGCACCGTGTGGACAGACACCGTGAAGCGCGGCAACATGATCCGTCAGGTCCGCGGCCTGGGCACGCTGGTCCCGCGCGAAGATCGCATTCGCTCCATCCCCGCCGAAACCGACGGCACAGTGGTCAGTATCTTCAAGCTGCCCGGCGCGCTGGTGCATCCGGACACCGCGATTCTGCAGCTCACCAATCCGCAGTTGATGCAGGAGGCGCAGGATGCTGCGCTGCAATTGAACGCAGCGCAGGCGGAATACCACAACACCCAGGCCAGCATTGAGAGCGCGTTGATGGACCGGCGATCCACCGCAGCCGACATCAACGCGCAATATCAGCAGGCCCAGCTGCAGGCGCGAACCGACAAAGCACTCTACAAACTCGGCGTCATCAGTGGTCTTACCTATAGCGATTCGCAAGGCAAGGCGGACGCACTGGCCATCCGCCAGAAGCTGCAGGAGCAGGAAGTTTCCATCAACCAAAAAGCTCTCGAAACGCAGCTAGCCGTGCAGAAGGCAAAGGTGGAACAGGCGCGTGCGCTGGCTGCGTTAAAGCAGCGCGAGGTCGATGCTCTTACCGTCCGCGCAGGGATTGAGGGTCAACTGATCCAGATGCCATTGCAGATGGGCCAACACGTTCTTGTCGGAGCGGAGCTGGCCCAGATTATCCAGCCCGATCAATTGAAAGCGCAGTTGCAGATTCCAGAAACGCAGGCACACGATGTGCTCATCGGACAACCGGCCGAAATCGATACGCACAATGGAGTGGTTCCAGGCACAGTCACAAGAATTAATCCCGCGGTTGTGAACGGAACTGTAACGGTTGACGTACAGCTAGATGGAACCTTGCCGCAGGGAGCGCGTCCCGACCTGAGCGTGGATGGAACCATTGACTTGCAACGGCTGCACGATGTGCTCTACGTCGGGCGGCCAGCGTTCGGAAATGAAAACTCCACCATCAGCCTGTTCAGGCTGGATCCAAGCGGCAACTATGCCACGCGCGTTGCAGTCAAGGTGGGTCGCGCGTCGGTGAATGAAATCCAAATCCTGAGTGGCCTGAAAGAAGGGGACACCGTGATCCTTTCCGACATGTCGCGCTGGGATAACGTGGACCGCATTCGGTTGGATTAGTCTCCGG
>JAJYSL010000165.1 GCA_021793595.1 Acidobacteriota bacterium | reverse complement strand
CGGCGAAGCAGAGTGTCGGGGTTGGCCCCATAGACTCGCGAAGGCTCCGGCAATTGCTCGAGCGTGATCTGTTTCTCCTTCAACCAGTCTGCATACGGTTGACGAGAAACAAGCTGCTGCTTGATTTCCTTATCGGAAATAATGCGCTGTTGCACAGTGTCGACCAGGAACATTTTTCCGGGTTGCAGCCGTCCCTTTTTCTTGACGTTCGCCGCCGGAATATCCAGGACGCCCGCCTCGGAAGCGAGAACGACGATGTCATCCTTGGTGACAACGTAGCGTCCGGGACGCAGACCGTTACGATCGAGTGTTGCGCCGATGACGCGGCCATCTGTAAAGGCGATCGCAGCCGGGCCATCCCAGGGCTCCATCAACGAAGCATGATATTCGTAAAAGGCCCGCTTTTCTGGCTTCATATGAGGATTGCCGGCCCATGCCTCTGGAATCAGCATGGCCATGACGTGCGGCATGGAACGGCCAGATTGAAAGAGCAGTTCAACAGCATTGTCGAATGCCGATGAATCGCTGCTGCCGTCTTCGACAATCGGAAATAGCTTTTCAATATCGGTGCCAAACGCTGGGGATTCCAGGATCGATTGCCGTGCATACATCCAATTCACGTTGCCGCGCAAAGTGTTGATTTCACCGTTGTGCGCAACGTATCGAAACGGATGCGCCAATCGCCAACTTGGAAACGTGTTGGTCGAAAAACGCTGGTGCACCAGACACAACGCGCTATCAACCTCGGGATCGGCCAACTCGCCATAAAAGCTGGCAATCTGCGGCGCAAGCAGCAGCCCCTTATAAATGATGGTACGAGAGGACAGAGAAGGAATATAGAAGATTTCCTTGTCTTCGATGCTGGAATCGGCGATTTTACGTTCGGCCAGTTTACGAACAACGTAGAGTTTGCGCTCGAACGCGTCTTCATCCATTCCATCGGGCTTTCCGATAAAAATCTGCTGTATATAAGGTTGCGACGCGCGCGCAACGCGGCCGATCGCATTGCCGTTACAAGGCGTGTCACGCCAGCCCAGAATGGTCAGACCTTCTTCCCGGATGATTTGCTCGAATATTCCTTCGCATTGAAGGCGGTTCAGTTTTTCTACCGGCAGAAAAACCATGCCTGCCGCGTAAGCACCGGGTTCCGGCAATTTGAAGCCGAGCGCAGCGCATTCGCGCGAAAAAAACCGGTGAGGAATCTGGATCAGAATGCCTGCGCCATCACCCGTTTCCGCGTCGCAACCGCAGGCGCCGCGATGCGTCAAATTGATCAGGACCTCAATGCCCTTCAAAATGATGTCGTGGCTTTTCTCCCCGCGAACGCTGGCCACAAACCCAATTCCGCACGCATCATGTTCGTGGCTGGGGTGGTACAGTCCCTGGGCGGAAGGTACGGCTGAAACTGCATGGAATTTGGGCATTGATTCCTCTGCTAAACATTCACTTTTTAGAGTTCTGTGCGTGGTACGGATCGTCAGGCGGCGTCTCACGAGCGAGACGCGCTGATCCGCTGGGACAACCGGGGCTGAAGAGTTATATTTTATACCACTCTTTCCAGTTTACCGGGTAGCTGGCGCAGAAATCTCTAACCGTGGCAGACACACACGGTGTTGGGATCGAACAACGTCCGCGCACCATCGATTGCGTCGTTCGTGATGGATGTCGAAGGAACAGGCGGCGACGTGCGCTAGATCGTTGATAATGAGAATAGAATGAGTGTTTGCGACGATACTGAAGCCTTCTTCAAGTTTGATTGAGAGGCGGCTTCGAATCTCCATCAGTGCTCTTTCGAGCCGGCTTGCACCGTTCTCGACCAGACCACCGTTTCAACCCACAACGAATGCGACAAGTGACCCTTTACTTATGGAAGAATTTTCTCGACTGACTCGGCTGCCCGCCTACGTATTCAACATCACCAACGATCTGAAAGCTGCCGCGCGGCAACGCGGCGAAGACATTATTGATTTCGGAATGGGAAATCCGGACGGCGCAACCCCGAAGCACATTGTTGACAAGATGATTGAGGCCGTGCAGAAGACCGCCACGCATCGTTATTCGCTGTCAAAAGGCATTCCCCGTCTGCGCAAGGCAATCTGCAACTGGTACAAGCGACGCTACGACGTCGACCTGGACCCACTCACGGAAGCCATCGTGACGATCGGCTCCAAAGAGGGCATCGCCCACCTGTGCCTCGCGACTCTGGATCGCGGAGATTCCGTTCTTGTGCCCAATCCCAGCTATCCGATCCATATTTTCGGTCCGATCATTGCCGGAGCGGATGTTCGCTACATTGAGATTACAAGCGCCGCAGCCTTTCTTGCGGATCTTCGCGCAGCGCTTCCATCGATGTCTCCGCGGCCAAAAATGCTCATACTCAACTTCCCGTCCAACCCCACGACCCAGTGTGTTGACCTTGCTTTCTTTGAGCAGGTTGTCGCTTTGTGCAAAGAGTACGGCGTGTACGTTGTGCATGACCTGGCCTATGCTGACCTGGTTTTCGACGGCTATCGCGCACCTTCTATCCTGCAAGTCCCAGGAGCCAAGGACATTGCGGTAGAGTTCTTCACTCTCTCAAAGAGCTACAACATGCCGGGATGGCGAGTCGGCTTTATGGTTGGCAACCCAACCCTGGTTGCTGCGCTTGGCCGGATCAAAAGCTACTTTGATTATGGAACATTCACTCCCATCCAGGTCGCGTCCATCCAGGCGCTGGAAGGCCCGCAAGAATGCGTACAACAAATTTGCGACAACTATCGTAAGCGGCGCGATGTGCTGGTCCAGGGCCTGAATCAGGCTGGCTGGCAGGTCGACATGCCAAAAGCAACCATGTTCGTCTGGGCGCAAATTCCTGAGGCCTACCGAAAACTGGGTTCCTTCGAGTTTTCAAAGCAGCTGCTGACAGAAGCCAAGGTTGCCGTCAGTCCCGGTGTTGGCTTCGGCGAGCACGGAGATGGCCATGTCCGCTTCTCCTTAATTGAAAATGAAGAGCGGACGCGCCAGGCACTCCGTGGCATCAAGCAAATGCTTCAAAGGGTTCAGGTATAGAAGTGCGTCCCATTGGTATGCACTCGACCGGCTGGATCAAGATACGCGCACGCCATAGCCTGCTTGGGTAGGGAATTTGCCACGATGCTGAGATCTGAGACGCTCTTCGTGTGAATATCGATGGCTTCAACAAGTCCAGAGGATGGTGACCTCACACAATGATGAAATCTTTTCCTTCCTTTCTTCCCGCGCTCGCTGTATTTGTCTGTACTGGCGGTTGCACGGCGCTGGCGCAGCAAACGGCCAAGCCCCCGGTTCAAGTGTCTCAAGGAGCAGCGGATCAACAAAAGACTCACAGGCCCTTCGAACTGAATGCACTGACGCCGGAATTCTGGAAGCTATTCGACAAGAGCGCAACGCTCACCACGATGGGGACGGGCTTCGGATTTACTGAGGGCCCGGTGTGGGATCCGGCCGGATTCCTGTGGGTGAGTGACGAATCGAAGAATCAAATCGACAAGCTCTATGAGGATGGCCGTGTCGAACACATGGTCTCGCTCGTCGATCCGGACGGCAGTACGTATGACAGGGAACATCGGCTGTTGAGTACGGCCAGCGGATTGCGCGCCATCATTCGGCTGTCAGCAGACGGCAAAAGCTTCGAGACAGTCGTCGATCACTTCCACGGCAAAAAGTTGAACACGCCGAATGACATCGTTATCGGCCCGGATGGCGCGATCTATTTCACCGATCCAATCATCGATATGACAAAAGACCAGCAGGAGGAGCTGCCTCCTTCCGTCTACCGCCTTGGAACCGACAACCGCATGTCCCTACTGACCACGGATCTGAAGGCGCCGAACGGTCTGGCATTCTCGCCCAACGGAAAGTATCTCTACATCGATGACGACGACAGCATGAAAATCCGCCGCTACAAGTTTCACAGAGATGGGACGATCTCCGACGGAATGGATTTTGCCGACATGACTGACCCTCAGAAACGCGGCGTTCCGGACGGAATGAAAGTCGACGTCAAGGGTCGGTTGTTTGTCTCGGGGCCGACCGGAATCTGGGTATGGAACAGCAAAGGCGTTCACATCGGTACCGTACAAATGCCCAAAGACATGGCGAACCTAACGTGGGGAGGACCGGATAACTCGAAGCTCTACATCACTGCCAGCGATACCGTATACATCCTGCAAACCAAGACGCGCGGGATTCTGGGCTACACGAGGAAGTAAGTATCCTCCGGCAAAGCCAGGCAGCGTCGCAATTGCCGGGCCCCGGCCGCCTCTGCCATCCGCACCGTGGCAGTAAGCGCAATGGGACTGATATAGCTGTGCGCCCTGATCCTGACTGGAACCGCTCATCGGTTGGTCTTGTCCCAATGCTGATATCCCGCCACTCAACAACAAAAAGGAGCACACCAGCATCATCGCAAGCCAGTTAAGCGTCATCGCTTCAAATCTCTGAATCCGGATCGGCAAAGACATCGATGATAACGTCTCGTATTTTCTCTCTGAACAAGATCTTCTACCTGGCATTTGTCCCATCAGTCGAAGCAGTTTGAAGCACCTGAACTTCTCCCAGCAGACCGCGATCCAAACCGTGAGAATCCACCAGATGCACCGAGACCCGCGTTGTGTTGGTCGGTGCCTGCAGGATGGTGTGCAAGTGTACCGGCTCGGTGGGAACGACAGACATAAGCTTCGCCGTGCTTCCGCCGTCCCTTCCGTATAAGTGGGCCACCAGATCTCCGGCATAAAACACCCCAAAGCTGCCGGTGAGTACCAAGCCCCCAGGAGTCGCAGTAGCGCTCAGCGGAGTCCCGACCGCACCACTGTAAGTTGTCGTCTTGAAATCTTCTCCCATGCGCGTTGGATACCACTCAGTATCCATCGCGTAGCTTTCGCCGGGTGCAAGCTCGACCATGGGACTGTTCATCTCCGCTTCCACGAACGGTCCCTCGCGGGGTTCCGTCGTCTGCCCCTTCGCAGGGGGTGGTGTCGGTTCACCAGTCGAATAAAAAATGATCGAGGCCTTGCCGGGATAGACCGCCTTGGGATCGATACGGTGACGCTCCACCATCGTGTACCCGGTCGAACCATCGACCGCCGCCAGCCATCCCGATTGGGAATCTATCCATACCTCCTGCATGATGTTGTTCCAATGCACGCGGAACGTACCCTCCTGCACGGTGAAAGCCGGGTTGTCCGCCGGGCCGGTGCGTACGTGGTAGCCGTTCAGATACGCGCTGGTCGGGTTCACTTCTGTTACTCCCCAGAACTTGGTGTTGAAATTATCCGAGCCCGCAGGATGGGAGATGGGGTACTCCGTGATTGTCTGTTCTGACCATGTTCGCGGATAGCCGCTCATATTCTGCATCACGACGTGGAATG
Organism: Acidobacteriota bacterium; assembly: GCA_021793595.1. Next base: position 4,211 of record JAJYSL010000165.1, on the reverse strand, counting down.
AAATTACTGGAGTGTCCGCTCCGATGCTGATGTCGCGGATATATCGCTGCCCGATTTCGGGATCAACCGGACCGGTCAACCGCACCGCACACCTGTGTCCGCTGGATAGCACCTGCAGGGTAAAAGGAGCATCATCCAGATTTCCACCGCCGGACCAATGCTGCTCATCCTGATTGCCCTCAGGCAGCGGCCAGATCTTGTCTCCACCGTAATTGCGATCGCCGTAGCCTTTGCTTGCCAGCGGGATTACCTGTCCTTGCAGCAAAGGGTTGATGTACAGAAAATCATGGCCGCCAAAAGTGACCTGGATCAGCCGTCCCCCGATCTGTGGAACGATCTCCAGCCTTACCCAAGGATTGGATAACTCCTCGGCCTTCCATCCCAGGTAGTTTGTTGCGTGTACCTGACAGGCTGACGAGGATTTCACCTGGCACTGCGCGGGTAAACTTAGCAGAGCCGGCAGCGCCGTTGCAGACAACAATGCTGAAAACCATGGTATGGTTCGGACGAAAGCGAACTGCACATTCTCTCCTCAGTGAAGCGGCTGTCGTACCGCGATAAATGAAATCTGCTCGATGTCTTCCGACTTCATATCGAAATTCTGCTGCAATGTCGTGCGTGCCGGGAAGTTGTTTTTGAAAAACGTGCCATAGAGTGATACGACCGGGCCTTCGTCTTTTACATCACGAAGATAAATCGTGGAAGAGACGACATTGGAAAAATCCATATTAGCCTTCTGCAAGCCATCCAGCAGGCTGCGCAACGACATCCGCACCTGAATGCCCAGTTCCGGCGAAAAGAGGCCCAGAGCCGGGACGTACGCGTCTTTTGCAGAAAGATACAGGGTATCTCCGTAAAGAATCCCCAGGCTTGCCGTTGGGCTGGGCTTCTCATTTCTGGGGCGAATTGATGCGCGTTTCGACAGATCGGCACCGGCAATGCAACTGAACACGATATGGGCCTTTTTCGGAAGGTCCACTACCTGAATTGTTCCTCGTCCCGGCGTATTCCCAAACTCAAAATAGGACGCATAGATCTTGTTCATCACCTGTTCTGGACCACCATTGCTACTCAGATAGGGATTCACCCAGATGACATTCGCCATGGTCATGTTGGCGGCTTTGGCTACCGCAGCAACATTATCGAGGGCCTGCTTGACTTCTCCGGCATAATCCGCCGCTACTTTCCCGGTCAGCGGCGCTCCGGATGTATTCGTTAAAGCATGCCGAACCGTCGACGGGATATATAGAGATCGTCTTCGGGCTTCAGGGGCACATCTTCGTCTCCGTATTTTGCCGAGCCGCTGCCGTCGAGAACGACGTACGCTTGGTCTTCCTGGGGATATTGAACCGTGGCGCAAGCACCGTGGGGATCGATGACTGCCTCCCCATATCGAGCGACGCCGACCACCACGGATGTATCTGAGTCTCCCTTGCCGAACAGGGGTTTGTAATGACACGTCGCCGTTGTGATGTCCGATGGTTTCTCCGGAGCGGTCAAGGTGTCGCGATACAGGTAGGTGGGATCGATCCGGCGATGCTCCGCATGTAGTGGAAGCGAACAGGAGGTACCCGCCAGCAAGGCGATGAATGCAACTGCATTCCTTTTCCTGGGGTGCATGCGATTCCATCTCTCTTGCGGCGCGGTTTACGACGTTTTCTCGAATCTCGAGGCTTTGTTCTTTTTCCTGTCGTTCTATCTGCCGGATCGTCTAGCCGTTCTCGCGCGTGCCGCTAGACGCAGTCGAAGATGTAATTTTGCAGGGAGGCATCCTGCCACAAAAGATGTGTCCCGCATCTGTCTCTCTGTCGTCTGGAGCGCCCACCTCACGCAGATTGTTTGCGCGCCTTGTTGAGAACCTGGCGGAGCCGGTTGCCAACGATCAAATCCTCCCCAGGCTGCAATGTCATGGAGATAATCTGCAAAGGACTCGGCTGGGATCTCCGGTGCCTGTTTGGATCACGCTTGATTCGATCCAGCACTCCGCTGGGATTACTGTCCGTCAGCACCTCAATGCGAGGCTCACCGTCGCGCAGCTGCTGAGCGCATTGAGCCACGGTCAATCCAAACTTCGCTTCGTCCCACATCACCGACAATGTTGGATAACTATTGCCGTCTTGCGGAGTCATAATATTCGTCGTCACTCCGGGCACTGTGTCCACCAGCTTCTGGATGCGTTCGACCCTGCTCTGCCACTCCTTGTTTAGAACGCCCTGATCTGCGCGCGACCAATATTCGATGGCCGCCAGTATGCCCATAATCTCTTCTTTGCCGACCTTCATGGGCCGACATACAGCGCCTTCCCATGGACTGGTGTTGTACAGGGCAGCGTCGATCAGATCCTTCCGGCCCAACAACACCCCGGAACATTGCGGGCCAGGCTGCGAGTGCCAATCGTAGCAAACAGCGGAGCCGCTGCCAGTAGCTTGATAAATGACCTTCGGTCATTCACATGAGGTTGAATCTGATCCACGGGGAACAAAGCGCCCCTTAACTATTGCAAGAAAAAAATATCACAGGCTCGTTGTAGTCACTGTGGGGTTCACAGCTGGCGCGCCAGCAGGATCGGCGACAGCGATCAAGCCTGTTCTCGCGGTCCAAACTACAACCGCCCCACAATGAGAAAACTATCCTGATTAGATCATTTCGCCTATGGATTCACCGTCAAACTACGTTCCAGGTCGAACGTCAGAATGCTTTCGGCAGGAATGACCAGGTCTTTATTCCCGGTAAATGCACTCCCGGCTGCGCCACCACCGCCGCCCAGCAGCCCACCAATCAAGGCTCCTTTGCCGCCGCCCGCCAAGCCTCCGATGATGGCGCCCAGTCCCGCACCCCCTCCCGTCAGGATGGCAGATCGCTTGCCTTTCCCCTGCTCCACGCGTTCCACGTGACTGGTGCGAACCCGATAGGTCCGGCCGCCCGCACTTATGTCATCCAATCGAATAGCCAGGACCGCTTGGCCCTTAAATCGGCCCAGACTCTGGGCGTCTGTGACCACTCCGCGCGCCCGCGCGCCAGCAGGAATGACAGTTTGCCCATCCACCCGGACCGGATCAACTACAACACCCGAGAACGAATCACCCGTCTGATTTTCCTTGGTCGAAAGAGTCTCACCCAGCTGGACACGAATTCTCGTTCCCGCGGGCACTACAATCGCCTGCGAGCCCATAGGAGGAGCCGGTGTCGCTGAACCCGCCTGCGCACCTACGGACGGAGGCGGAGGCGGCATGCCGGCACCACCCTGCCCATACCGATTATTCATCGATGGCGGCGGCGGTGGCGGAGGCATCCCGGGACCACCCTGTGCCGACTGGTCGTTCCCAGGCGCCGGACCCATGTCCGGCCCGTTTGCCATTGTCAGGTTGTTCACAACCGTCTTCACTCCCGCGACCTTCGATGCATCATTGCTTGCCAGCTCACGGGAACCCGGTCCATTCACTATGCCGCTGAGCGTGACGGTACCGTTGTTCGCGGCGACAGAGATCGGTTGACCCTGCAGCGCGGAGTCAGCTGTGATTTGTTTCTGCACATCGCTTGCAAGTTGAGCATCCGTCGGCTTCTTCGAACAGCCGACACCGAAAAAAAACGCCGCAACCAATACCCACGGCAAAGCTCGGAAACCACTACGTGCGTCGCGAATCATAAAACCTCCGTCTGCAGATTTATTCAATCGCGCGCCCCTGTCAAGAGCTAAAGGATAAACCGTGTTTCGAATCCAGGCACTTGGGCGACCGGTTTGAAGGGACGTCCCGCCCTGAAAAAGGCCTCCCACCCCTGACTCTCGAACCTATAATCACTGTTGAGAGAGCCAATCAGAATGGAAGCCAGCAACCGACGAACGGCCGTGGTGGTATTAGGTTCGCTTGCGCTCGTCATTTTGCTTTTTCTGATCGCAGAGAATGCGTTCAACCTGAAGTTTCTTTCTCCCGACAATACTGGCTCCATTCTGCTGTTTACCGCGCTTTCCGGCGCCAGCTTTCTACTGTTTCTCATGCTGGTCGTTCTGCTGGTGCGAAATCTTTTAAAGCTCTACGCCAGCGGGCAGAGCCGAGTTCTCGGTTCCCGCTTTCGCGCCCGTATGCTGCTGGGAGCACTGTTGCTCTCCGTCGTTCCAGCATTTTTCATGCTGTCGTTCAACTACCTCTTAATGAACCGTTCCATTGACCGCTGGTTTTCGCAGCCCGTCGTCCAGCTTCGGGATGATCGGA
>JAJYSL010000164.1 GCA_021793595.1 Acidobacteriota bacterium | reverse complement strand
AAGTACCGCGAAATACTGGAAAAGATTCAAGGCGATATTGCATCGGGCCGTTATAAGCCGGGGCAGCGTCTGCCTAGCGAGGCGGAGTTGGTTCGTCGCTATGGGGCGTCCAGAATGACGGTGTTCCGCGCCATGCACGAATTGCAGACGCTAGGCATGATCACGCGGCGAGTCGGATCGGGAACCTTTGTTTCCCAGATAACGAACTCGGGCAGCCTGGTGTTTGGCTTATTGATTCCGGAGTTGGGGCAGACGGAGATTTTCGAAGCGATCTGCAAGGGCATGATGGAAGCTCCTCAGGCAACCCACCACTCGCTTTTGTGGGGCAACAGCGGAGCGGGATCGGAGAAGGAGAAGGAAGAGATCGCGGAGCAGTTGTGCCGGCATTACATCGCGCAGAAGGTTTCCGGCGTGTTCTTTGCGCCTGTGGAGTTTTCACCCGGTAGATATCAGGCCAACCATCGTATCGTGGCGGCTCTGGACCGGGCGCGGATCCCGGTTGTGCTTCTGGACCGCTGCCTGGAGCCCTATCCACGGCGCAGCAACTACGATCTGGTGGGGATCGATAACCGGCGAACGGCATACCTGGCTACCGAACACCTGATCAATGCCGGAGCCAAGCGCATCGCATTCTTTGCACGACCGCATTCGGCGCCGACAGTGGATGCTCGCATTGCTGGTTATCATGAGGCGATCCAATCTCTGTCGAAGCAATCTGGAATCGACTTGGCCATGGTCGGGGACGCCTCCGATACCAAGCTGGTGAAGGCGCTGCTGAAAAAACATCGGCCAGATGCTTTTGTCTGCGGCAACGACCATACGGCGGGAGTTCTGATGCATACGTTGATGGAGTTAGGCATGCAGATTCCCAATGACATTCGCATCGTGGGAATCGACGATGTCCGCTACGCGCGGCTTCTGCCTGTTCCCTTGACCACCCAGCATCAACCTTGCCGGGACATTGGCCGGGTGGCGTTGGCGGCCATGCTGGAGAGAATTGCCAATCCCGATCTGCCGACCCGTGATGTGCTGCTCGGATGCAAGCTGATTGTCCGACGTTCCTGCGGAACTCGAACCGGCCAATCCGAACAGCTTGATCGCTAGGCTATTGGAGCAGGTCGAAATGGTACACCTTGCTTGACTCGGCTGCATCGCGAGTCCCGCTTTTCTTGGGAGGAGTCCATGCTACGAAGTTACAGCCGCGTGATTCGTGCAAGCAGAACGCTCGCTGCTGCGTTCCTGTTCGGCGGAGTACTCATTGCGCAAGCCGTTTCTGCAACTCCGCCAAAATTGCTCTCGCCGGACATTCACCCCGATCACACCGTCACCTTCAGTCTCTATGCGCCTCAGGCGCATGAAGTCACGCTCAATGGAACCTGGCCCATGTGGCCCGGCACCTCTAACATCAAAATGACCAAAGACAACCCAACCGGAGTCTGGTCGGTCACGGTCGGACCGCTTGGAGTTCAGCTCTGGGCCTACACGTTTTCGGTCGATGGCGTGAAGGCTCTTGACCCGAACAACTCCGAAACCCAGCGCGACGGGCACCTCTATTACAGTTTGCTGATGATCCCCGGACCGGAGGATGCGCTCTGGACCTTCAATCCCGACGAACCACACGGCACAGTCATGCAGGCCTGGTATCCATCGCCCACCCTACATGAGCTTTGGCGCCGAATGTACGTGTACTTGCCCCCTGGCTACTTTGCTGACCAGAGCAGGCGTTATCCTGTGCTCTATCTGTTGCACGGCGGCGGGGGGGACGAGGATCAGTGGACAAACTTGGGCCGCGCGCCGGTGATCATGGACAACTTGATCGACTCTGCTCAAGCCTTGCCCATGATTGTGGTGATGCCCAATGGCAACGCCAACCAAATCGTGGCACAGGGCTATGGTCTCGGCTCCACTCCCTCCGAGCAACAAAGAAACGCGCGGCCTTTTCCGACTCCGGTGATCGGGCCAGATGGCGTCCAGCACTTCCCTAGGAATATCCATTTCCACTTTCCCGCCTATCCGGGATCCTTCTCGGAAAGTTTGGTCAAGGACATCATTCCATTCGTTGACTCGCACTACCGCGTCATCGCTGACAAGGACCATCGAGCGATCGCCGGTCTCTCGATGGGCGGAATGCAGACAACCCAGATTACCGACTATAATCCGGGATTGTTTGGTTACATTGGCGTTTTTAGCGGCGGTCCACCTAGCAGAAGCGGCAAGCAGTCACAGATCAATCTTGTAACCGTTACACAACTAAAAGCACTAAAGGACAGTGGAGTTGTCTTCTATTGGACCGGCGCGGGGATTCAGGATATGGCTCGTCCAGGTACCGTGGCGCTTCACAAAGAACTGGTGAAGTTGGGCTTCAAGACCTCTTACACAGAGATTCCGGGAACTCACTATTGGTATCTCTGGCGGCCTTTCCTTGGCGACTTCGCTCCTTTGCTCTTCCATAACTAGGAGCCCTTCGTCTGTGCGCTGCTCTTCTTCGCGCGAGAAAGCCCGCGGCCGCCGGTTGATTCTATCCAGTAGTGCTCGAGGATTTACCGAAAGGAGTTCTTTTGCGATGAAGCCTGTAACTTGGCTTGTCAGAACTGTATTGCTACTTGCACCGATTGGTGCCGTTTGCGCTCTGGCCATCGGCGAACAACGTCCCACAGGACAAAATTCCATTGATCTGCCAGTCAATCAAGCGACGAGCTACAAAGGCGAGGAATATCTGTTGATGGGCAATGCCGTGCGTGGTGCGGGCGAACCGGTGATTGCAATCAGCCCGAAGGACCACAACATCATCATCGTGGGCGCAATGGCCAACGATAATTACGTTGAAGACGCTCCCCTGGATACGGGCAATCAGCGCATTAGCGTGGCCTCACGCGTAAAGTATCGCAACACGCCGGGCGCCTCCATCTCCGAATATGCCATCAGCTACGACCGCGGTCGAACTTGGAAGTTCTTTTTTGATCCCTTCCGCGATTACTTTAAGATGAACGGCACTGCAGATGCATTCGTCGGGACTGGGAAGGACGGTAGGCTCTTCATTGGAGCGATGAACTTCTTCCCTCTGAATGCCTCCCCTTTAATGCTGCAACTCGAAAAGGAGCCAGTCCCCGGCCTGCTATATGGCAACACAGATATTGCATGGTCCAGCGACGACGGCAAGACCTGGAGCACACCTGAGCACGTTATGGGCCAGGCTACCCCATTGGAAGAGTATGGGCCGGATATCAAGCCGCATTTCCTGGGCAAAACTCCCTACGACCGCCCTTTTCTCATTTCCGATCAGTCCACTGGCACCATTTATGTGCCTGGCAATGGATCGGGCGGCGATCCCGTGCACCGAGAGACCTTCATTCGCGCCTCCGAGGACAACGGCAAGACTTGGGGACTGATTTACGCATACGATTCGCCGCAGTATCCAGAAAGCGGAATGGCAGCTCGCCCTGCTGCAGCTGATGGCGTTCTGGGGGTGGCCTACATCGCTTCGAGTGCTCCGTCAGGCAAGTGTCCGTGCATTGTTTTCGGCGCAAGCCGGGATGATGGGAAGACCTTTGATCGGCACGTGGTTGAGAACAACACCCCTGTTCCGCATGGATTTTTCGGGATGGGAAGCCCCGCGCTGGCGGCCGACCCGAGTCATCCGGGCCGCTTCGCGGTAATGACCCTCAGTCAGGGCGATGCCGCGATGAATGTGTACGTCACCGACGACTCCGGCAACACTTGGAAGGGACCGGTGATAGCGGGCAGCGTGCCTGGAACTGTCATGAGAAAGCCGGATATTGCTTTCTCTCGTAATGGTGTCTTGGCAGTGATGTGGTTGGCAACACGACCGGATGGCACTTATACGGCATGGTCGAATGCTTCGCTGGATGGCGGTTCCATCTTCGGCAAACAGATTGAGGTGAGCGAAGGACCCTCCCCATCGCGGCAAAGCATCAAGTATCGAGGTAACAACTGGGATGGCGACGATCTCTCTTCGATCGCGGTGGATGACCAGTATGTGCACATCGTATGGGCGGACGGGCGAGCGGGTTTTCTAGGCGCTTGGTATGCCCGCGTTCCATTGACAAGCTACTGAAATCACGAAGCTCAAGGCGCGCAACGAAGAACTATCTGATATGCATTTGCGCCCTCTTTAGCCTAGACGACTTCTTCACCTGTCTATGGAACTTTCGTCCTTTGCTTGTTGCACTCCGTGAAAGACAACATCGAGAATCGTTGCAGGGATCGAGAGATGAGATTTTACGACCACATTATCAATGAGTCTGCACCGGGTGCGCTTCAGACGGTGCCTGCAGCTACGAATGTTCCATCAGCGGAGTATCCACGTGTTTATGCGGATGGGCGGGTGACGTTTCGTGTGCTTCTGCCGCAAGCGAAGTCTGTTCAACTGGAAGGTGGTCAGGGGCTTTGCGAGAAGCCGGTACCCTTGACGAGGGATGCCGACGGTAACTGGACCGTAACGCTCGCCCCCCGGGTCATGGGCTTCCATTACTACTGGTTTGACGTGGATGGGGCAAGGATGAACGATCCCGGAAGCGAGACCTTCTTCGGCTACAACAGAGAGACCAGCGGTATTGAGATACCGGATGCCCAACAGATTTCCTCGGACCTGGTCACATTTCCGGTAATTCCTTTCTATGCTCCCCACCAGGGCTCGCACGGTCAGCTTGAAGAAAAGTGGTATTTTTCCAAGCTGACCGGTAAATGGCGCCGCTGCTTTGTCTATACGCCACCCGGTTATGGCAAGGCCGCCAGTGCGGGAGAGCGATACCCGGTTCTGTATCTGCAGCATGGAGCTGGAGAAAATGAGACAGGGTGGGGCCGGCAGGGCGGCGTTAGCTTCATCATGGATAACTCGATCCTGGGTAACGCAAGTAGCTTCTTCGCTTTCATGAGAGGCAACTTGCCCAAATCGAAGCCCATGATCGTCGTGATGGATAACGGCTATGCCAGTTACGCAACTCCAAGTTCTGAGAAGCGCGATTCGTCCGAGAGCTACGCTTTCCCCGGGACCGAGGCATTCGGCGCGGTGATGGTGCAGGAATTGATTCCCATGATCGACAGCTCCTACCCAACCCTCGCCGATCGCGATCACCGCGCGATGGCCGGTCTCTCCATGGGCGGTAGCCAGACCATGGCAATTACGTTGACGCATCTCGAACTGTTTTCCTATATTGGCACATTCAGTGGTGCCCAGTTCATGAAGTGGCGTCCGCGACCAGGAATTCCAGAGCTGCCGCCCTTCGATCCCAAGAAATCGTACGGCGGAGTCTTTGATAATGCAGGTGCCTTCAACAGCAAAGTTCATTTGTTGTGGATGGGGTCGGGAACGGCCGAACTGGCCATGAGCGCTGCTACGCGCGAGAATGTGGCAAAATTGCGGGCCGTAGGTATCAAGGTATCGGAATATCAATCTCCGGGCACTGCGCATGAATGGCAGACGTGGCGACTCTGTCTGAATAAATTCGCGCCCCTGCTTTTTCAATCGTGATTTCGGAGCCGATGGAGATTACCGCAATGGATAAGAAGCCTGCCATGGAGCTAAATGGGATGGATCATGAATCTTCGCATGACAAAGGACTGAATCGGCGGGATTTTATCAAGGGCGCTGTTGTGGGTTCCACAGTGCTAGCCGCTGGCCTGCCCGAGGTGCTGGCCGCAGAGCAAGCATCCTCCGCTTCGCATTCGCAGCCCTATGCGCAACTGCATAACCTGCCCCCCGGGGCGATCAAGCCGGAAGGGTGGTTGCGGCTTCATCTGGAATCGCAGGCACAATTGACGAACGCATTGGCTGATATCTCTTTCCCATTCTTCAGCGGAAGCGCCCGGCAATTCTGGGAAGGAGAAGAGAACTCACCCGCATGGTACACGTGGGAGCAGAGAGCCTATTGGATCGATGGCGCTACCCGCCTGGGGCTGGTGCTTGATGATGACAAGATTCTGTCGAAAGGCCGCGTGGGCCTTGACTATACGTTGGCGCATCCCTCGAAAGATGGGTACCTGGGCCCGAAGTATCTGGAGTACGGGAATGACTTCGGCGGTCTGAACCGTTGGCCCAATAATATCCTCAACCGGGGCTACATGGCGCTCGCCGATGCCCAGCCGACACCTGCCAACACGGCTCCGGCAAGCATCATCGAGGCAGTCCATCGGCATTACACGAATGACAAGGACAAGGCCGACTACACCGGCGGCAGCCGCAACATCACCAACATCGAGGTCATTCTTTGGTGCTATGAGCGGACCGGCGATAAGAAAATGCTGGAGTTCGCCCAAAGTACCTGGGACAAATACGTAAAAGCCGCGGAAGACGAATACCAGGAAAGCCTGCGACACCCCGCCGCCGGCCCCGGCGCGCGCATGCGATTTTTCCGCCACACCGATCTGGCACCGTCGCGCGTATATGCCGATACGCCGCCTGAGGCGCACGGCGTCTCCTATGCCGAAATCTCCAAGCTACCAGCCATTCTTTATCTCTATACAGGAAACGAGGAATACCGCAGATTCGTTGTGGCAGCACAGAAGCGCGTCTTTGACCACAAATTGCTTATCGATGGCATTCCTTCATCGTCCGAGGGCTTCGCGGGAACAACCGCTCTCGACGAGCATGAAACCTGTGATATCACGGACCATCCCTGGGCTTGGACTTACACCATGCAGGCCACCGGCGACGGGCTTTACGGTGACCACATCGAACGCGCCATCTTCAACGCGCATCCCGGAGCAACCAGAGACGATTGGAAAGGCATTCAATACTTCGGGAGTCCTAACCAGTTTCTAGCGAATCTAAACTGCGACCACGAAACCAAACGATGGTTCGGCAGTCGTCGGTTGGCCTACCAACCAAATCCAGCGCAGATCATTGGGTGCTGTGGTGGCAACAAACATCGCTGTCTACCCAACTATGTGCTCAGCATGTGGATGAAGACCCGGGATAACGGCTTGGCCGCGACCTTGTATGGACCATCGACACTGACCGCCAAGGTCGGGTCGGCGAATCAACAGGTTCAGATCGTCCAAAAGACAAATTACCCGTTCGAGGAAGAAATTCAATTCCACATCAAGACCGACCGACCGGTAACTTTCCCCCTCGCTCTCCGGATTCCTGGATGGTGCGATTCACCGCAGATCAAAATCAACGGTAGAACTGTTCACTTCGAACGACGCACCGGCTTTGCGACCCTCCGCCGCACTTTTAAATCGGGCGATGTGGTGACTCTCACAGTGCCGATGAAAGTCAGGGCCACGGAGTGGCCGGAGAACGGCATTGGCATCGAGCGCGGGCCGCTGGTCTATGCAATGCCAATCGAAGCAAAATGGAATTCGTTTCCCGAGGCCGCATACTCCAGCGAGGAGTTCCCCACCTGGGAAGCAAATCCCGTCAGTGAGTGGAATTACGGAGCGGTACTCGATCCCTCCAAGGTTGAAAAGCAGGTTGAGATCAAGCGCAAGCAGTCAACGCAAGATCTAGCAACCTCCAGCTGGCCCTGGGCGAATGCGCCGATTGAACTCACGATTCCGGCACGCAAGCTTCCAGAGTGGAACTTCGAGACGAATCCAAATCCTCCACACCAAAGATTCACACCGCACTTACCGCCTCCCGATCAGCTCGAGGCAGTTGGTGCGGTCGAGCACATTACATTGGTGCCGTTCGGGGCGACCAAGCTGCGCATGAGCATTTTCCCTAAATTGAAGTCTTAAGCGTGCCTTTTTGAAGACAGATTCTTTCCCAGCCGGCCACCAGAGATAGGGGACAGCGATTCCTTCTCTTGCACAGAGGACTGCTGGCGTTGTGAAATTGCGGAGTTTAGTCTCGCTTCCAATAGAAGAGTGAGGGAGGAACAATGTCCGTTCGCGCTTTCGCGTCAACATTGGTCATTCTCGCAGGCCTTGTTGCTTGCAAAAGTAGTCAGCAACAAACGGCAGAAGAGAGCCCTACAGCCCCAAACCAGACCGTGGTGATTGAATCGAATGGCACCGTTCAGGCCCCAGCCCGCGCAGTCCCGGTATCTACATTTCTTAGCCCGCAGGCTCAGGCATACATGACCAGGCATCTTCAAGATATGCAGAATCCGAAGATGCTCGAATCGAACAATGGGGTCCCGAGCTTCTTGCAGCCCTATTTGGAGCGCGACACGCAGCAATTCGCCCTCAGTCGCACGGACGAAAAAATCGGCGGAGTTCATGTCTATGTCTACGTTCCCAAGACAGGTATTGCGCCCGACAACCGCCGCCGAGTTCTTATTAACCTCCATGGCGGTGGTTTTTCAGGTTGCTGGCCGGCATGCGCTGAATTGGAGTCGATGCCCATCTCGGCCCTGATGCGTATTAAGGTTGTCACAGTGGATTACCGCGAGGGCCCGGCCTTTAAGTTTCCTGTCGCGAGCGAGGATGTTGCAAATGTCTATAAGACTTTGCTCAAGACATACCCAGCCAAGAATATTGGCATATATGGCTGCTCCGCCGGAGGGATGCAGACCGCAATGTCCCTTGCCTGGTTTCAGGCCCACGGCCTCCCCACTCCTGGAGCAGATGGGATATTTTGCGCTTCAGCCGGCGACTTTGGGGGCGATGCGACTTATATTGCGTTTCCTCTAGGCGAAGCGCGAATGCCTGCTTCAGGTGGAGTCAATCAGCAGCGATTGGGCTACTTGAGCGATGCCAATATGAATGATCCCCTCGTGCATCCCGCCGTATCTCCGGCTGTCCTGGCTAAATTTCCACCCACGCTGATCCTCACGGCAACGCGCGATTTCGCTTTAAGCGGTGCGATTCACACAGACCTCTTGTTGACCCAGGCCGGGGTCGATTCGGAGCTGCATGTGTGGGATGGTTTGTTCCACGGCTTCTTTTATAACTCCGACGTTCCGGAATCTAGGCAAGCATTTGGCATTATTGATAAGTTCTTCGAAAAGCACCTTGGAAATAACTAGTGCGCTATAGCGCTATCTGTTACGGTAGATCCAAAATCCTCCAGGCAACCCGGATTGGATAGCTAGTCGTTGGGAGTTGAATGTCATGAGAACGCGATTGTATAGAAGCGTTGGGCTTCTTGTTATTGCCTTGATTTTAAGAGCACCTGGATTCGCCCAGAGTTCTAAAGCATCAGGGCACTGGGTCGCCGTATGGAGCACCGCGGTTCAAGCTCCCCAAGTATTTCCAGGTATGCCTCCTCCTCTTACCCTCAACAACCAGACAATTCGCGAGATTATTCGCCCCACCCTTGGTGGCGAGCATCTTAGAGTCCGATTTTCCAATGAGCTTGGCAATACCCCCCTTACCCTCGGGGGCGCACATATTTCCCTGGTCAAACAGAACGGCAGCATCATTTCGGGATCCGATCGGACCTTGACCTTCGACGGCAAACCGACGGTACAGATCCCTGCAGGTGCGCCCATGCTGAGTGATCCGGTTGACCTGAAGATCTCCGCCTTTGCTGACGTCGCCATCAGTATCTATGTTCCTAAAGAAACTACTCCATCGACTTTCCATTTGCTTGGGCAGCGTTCGACTTATATCTCTGGTCCCGGCAATTTCGTCGGCGCCGAATCATTTCCAACCCCTCGAATGATTCGATCGTGGTATTGGCTATCTGACCTCGAGTTCTGGGTCCCGAAGCAGACTACTTCCATTGTGACTCTGGGCGACTCGATTACAGATGGCTTCGGCGCGAAGCCGGGTGAGTACGCTGACTGGCCCGACCAACTGGCCGATCGACTTGCACAGATGAAG
>JAJYSL010000163.1 GCA_021793595.1 Acidobacteriota bacterium | reverse complement strand
AACTTGCCAAGATGCTGCGATGTAGACTTGACGCTCGATAACTAACTAGGATGTACGAAAGCACATCCAGATCCAGTAGTTCTCTTGAACTCTCACCATGCAGAAAATAATGAGCCTCATCGACAACAATACGGTGAGGCAATCCGGTATAGCGGCGCAGGATAGCGACGGATGGCAGTAGATTTTGGACATAGTCCAATCGGACATGATGCGGCGTGTGGGACAGATCTATCACTACACTGATATCGCCATGGCGCAAGGCGCGCAATAGATCGCGAGGGCGCGGCAACGGATCCTCGCCTCCATATACAACAACCCCAGGAAGAGCTTCCAGCGACGTATAGTCGCCCTCTGGATCAATAATGAGCAACGAATAGCCGAAAAGGATTAGCTGTTCGCAAAGCAGCCCCGCCGCCCACGACTTGCCAGATTTGGTATCTCCAGCAATCAAGACAGTGCGACCTCGCACCGCAAGAGAGAACGAATCTCCCGAATCTTTGTATCCCAACAGTACACTGCGACGGTTCTTCTGCGAAGGTGGAATCCTGCGAGTATTAGCTAGCGAGAGAAGATATGTGGCCACTGCTTCGGGACCATTCCCAGGCAGTACGTAGTCGGCCGCTGCCATCAGCATTGAGCTGCCCCATGCGACGGCGACTCCGAGTTCGCAAGATCGCAGCAACTCGTGATCGTTTTCCGCATCGCCAATGGCCAATACATTGTGTGGCGACAAGCGAAGAATCTTGAGGATCTCCTTTAAACCAGTGGCTTTGCTGATGGCCTGTCCCAGAATCATGACCCGTCCTCGGTTAAACACCAGGGAGTGCGGCAATTCCCGAGTTCGCAATATTTCCAGCAGTTGTGGAGCATCCTTTGCCTCTGCTTCCACGATCGAATGACCCGACTTGAAGTTGATTCCTCTCAGAACAAGGGCGTCCAGAAGAGCGGCTGGAGGCGGTTCACCGAGAAGTTGCGAATATCCGCTATCCGGAATGTAGATTACGGCGCCATTTTCGGCGACGATGGCATCCACAAAATGCAAATCGCCCGCCACCTTCTCCAGCTCCGACAATATTCGTCCCGTAACAATCAATACCAGGATGTTCTGCGCGCGAAGCGTTGCAATCGCCTGCCGTACGTCAATGCCAACAACATCGTCTGTAGCAATCGTGCCGTCGTAGTCCAATGCTAGAGCCAGAAACCTCATTGGAAGCCCCACTTTCCATTCGCCTTTGCCTGCTGCGTTATGTTTCCTGGCGTAGCCCGCCAGTGCGGTGTCTGTCGAAATAGCGGAAGAACGGCGTGTCCGACGGGCGGCCTTCTTGTGTAGGAAGACGGGAACCTGTCGGTCGGCCGGCGATTTTTCTCCAAGGGTGTGTTCTGCCCTTCGGTGCGGGAATCTGCCGCAGATGGAGAATTGGCGTAACTGCCCGCGAAGCTGTTGCGAATGGACATATTAGAGGGTTCTGTGAGAAGTAGCTGGATTGCTTCCGACAATCGCGTACCGGGATCGATCAGAGTATAGGCGGTGTTGCTTGTTTTGCGAACATAATGCTTCGTGGAAAAGAAAAAGATGGTGTAGGTGAAATCAAAGTCCATTTCTGTAATTTCCCAATGGCCCGACAGTACCTCGTGTTGTTCAATACGAAAGTGACCGCCGCGATGGAGATTTCCCAGGATGCCCCAACCAAAGGAGACTTTTCGAAAGATCTCTCCATCCACGCGAAGAAGTTGTTCGTGGCGCGTATCGATTTGTAAGATGCCTCGCATGCCTTGATAGACCCTTGTTTCCCGGTTTTCCGGATGGAAATGCTCGGACGGACGGAAGGTAAGCTCCTGGATGCCTGGCTCGGGTTCTGCGGATATTTGGTAGGCGAATGCAGTCGGTATCGCAGCTACTAATCTCAGGCGCCGCTGCTGTTCCTCATCCTGGTCGCGCATCAGGGGGCGGGCTGTTGATCTTTGTAGGAGCGAATTCAGCCTGTCTACCTCCTTTTTCTGCTGTGCTGCTGTCAGCGGTTGATCGCCAATCGCGATCAAGCGATCGACTCTCCCTTCGTTCGTCAATAGGACCTCTCGCACCTCCGATCCCCAGGGAGCATCGGTTCTTTCCTGAAAGCGGATTGGGATTGGGGAGCGGATCTGCTTAGTCAGATTTTGAACGCATCTCCGAATCATAACTCTTGGCTGCGAAGAAGAGGAGGACGCCTTGGCTGCGGAAATTCTGTTCCAGGAGACCAGCACGGCCGCAACAAGAACTACAGAAGCGACGGTCTTGGCTTGAGTGCGAGTCCCCATGAACAACACCTGCAAATCGACAAATACCATCATCCCAAAAGCACGTGATGGATCCAACCCAAGCTGCGATAGGGTGATTGCTAGCCGGGCTCCATTCCAAGGCTTTCTCTAAATGTCTGCCGACGTTGGGCCAAATATCGCATCACGGGGAAGAATGGGCTTCGGAGATCGCCTGCCGTGCCTCGCGTTTGCTGGACGACGTTGCGCTTGATTTACCAAGATAAATCGAAATAAGCGGGCAAGGCGATTGATGCATCAAACCCTGCACTCTGCCATGGAGACGCGTTCCATCCACCCTATCTCCTCCGCGTACTCCCATCACGATGTAGTCCGCCTTCCGCTCCCGGGCTAATTCGAGAATGACCTCACTCGCATCACCGGTCCGAACAATGGACTCGGCTTCCACATGCGCCGCGCGAGCCGAGGCCAGCAGCATACGCATGTCCTTTGCGCCCAAACTTGCGAGTTGCGCCGCAATCGGTTCCACAGAGAAAGAATATTCAACCGCATGTACTAGCAGCAGGGAGGCTCCTATGGACCGAGCAAACGCCAAGGCATACAGGAATCCCGCCTGCGAGGTTGCCGAAAAGTCGGTGGGGACCAGCAGCAGTCGCCGGCGATCGTTCTCCAACTCTTGCCAGCGCGATTCCGGCACGACTGTCAACACGGGGCAGGGAGCTGCCCGGACCAGTTGCTCGGCCACGGTACCGAAGCGCGGCCGGTCCGTGAGTACCTCGCCTTTGCTGCCCAGCACGATGAGGTCGGCATGGTTTTCACGCACGACTTCCAGGATCATGTCCCTGACATTGCCGTGCCGCACGATTCCGCTGCTTTCCACGGCGTTTTCAGCCAACTCGGCACAGAGCTTTTGCATATCGGCCTTGGCTGAATCGACCATGTCGCGCAGGGCTAGGTGAGCATCCATCTCCTCAGGGGAAACAGTTGCGGGATCGACGATATGCACCAGTAGAAGTCTGGCGCTGGAGCGAATTGCAAATCGCCTTGCGTAGCGCAACGCTAAATCGGACGCTGACGTGAAGTCTATACACACAACGATGGTGTGAATGCTCAAGGATTGCTCTAGCATTGCGTATCTCCCGCATCGGTACAAGCCAATCGCAAAACTTCAGCTATCTTCGCTACCGCTTCTTAGCGTCGGCGTGGACATCGCTCAGGCTTGGTGACTGCAAATTATGTGCTGCGCCACCTTGGCAGGCGGCGCAGCAGAAGCAGATCCGGCTCTCATGTCGGCCTGCGCTCGCCCGATCTGCGCGAACCCAAGTCCTCTAGGCAAAGGTTGAGCCGCCCTTCGGGTCGAGTCTTCGCTCGAACAGGACTGACACCAGTGCCTATTGGCTCTCATTCGTGGCAGGCAATTCCAGCTTTTGTTCAAGAACTTGGGCCTTCGACTTTGCCTGATCGTAAGCTACCAAGTCTCTGATAGTTTCATGCGTTCTGCTCGCGAGCTCATAGTTGCCTTGCACATAGTCGCGAAAAGCCTGCATATGTACCCGATTTTGATTTTCGTTCAGGTGATTGATGGTCGCGGTAAGATGATCGGCCATTTGCCGCAACAAGGGATCGATCTGGTCGATCGCCTCTTGCTGCCAAGGGGAACCCTCTGACCGCAGATCTGTTAGCTGCTGGGTCAGTTTTCCAAGATTGTTAACATGCTCCTTCATCACTTCAAGCTGTCCAGCATGAGTTTTCCAGCTGATCTTCGAGCGTGTAAAGCTCTCCAGGGTAGCGGCATCATCATCCAGCAGCATCGCGTGGTGTTGCGCCTGGGTTAAGAGGTTCGAAATTGCTGCTGAATCTGCAGTTTGTGCGGCAGCTAGCGGTGCCTTAATCGCGAACACTAGAGCGAGAACGGCGAAGCCGGCAAAGATTCTAAGTATCGGTCCTGGTTTCATGTTATTTTCTCCTTTGTGCGCTGGCTACACGCAACATACGTTCGATACATCTGCATTCTGCCTGCCATTTCACAATGCGCGAAAGCGCTGCAAGATTTAGGGTTTTACGTGTTGTGGGGAACGCCTGTCTAAGGATTTGGACATATGCGTCATAATTTTTGGACAGAGCCATTCCACAGAAGTAGTAGTCTTCTGAGACTACGGAGGATGGTTGAGCTGCGGTCTGGCTAGAGGAATGCACAGCCCCACCTATAGTGATATTTGTGCGGTCGGGCAAAGAGGAACGACCAAGGTGAAATCTCGAGCTGGTGATGGCCGCCACACACTTTGCCGTCGTCCTGCCATACTTCCACGGCTTCCATCCGCCGCGGCGGTTTTCACGGTTGAGGTTGATATCTCTCGCCTCGAGCCTGAGGAGCGGAGATGACTTCTGCATTGAATCCTGACCCTAAAGTTCCGCACGAACTGAGCCCCGCTGAGGTACTGGCGCAATTTCGCGGGAACCCGTATCAAGGGCTAAGTCTGGGCGAAGCCCGGGAGCGGTTGCTGCAATGTGGTCCCAATTTGTTACGCAGCCCAGCGCAACCGCGGACGTGGCTGCGCTTTCTGCATCAATTCCAGGATGTCCAGGTCTATTTGCTGCTGGCCGCGGTGGTTGTTTCATTTCTGGCGTGGTCGCTGGAAGATGCGCGGGGCGTACCTTACGAAGCTCTGGCCATTCTTGCCATCGTGCTACTGAATGCTGTTTTTGGCTTTCTGCAAGAGGAGCGGGCCGACCGTGCGTTAGCCGCACTGCGCTCGATGACGCCGGCGGAAGCATCGGTGGTCCGTGACGGAAAGGTACAGCGCATTGGGGTGCGACAGTTAGTGCCCGGAGATCTACTGATCGTGCGTGAGGGAGACCGGATTGCCGCCGATGCACGTCTTCTGGAAGCCACTGCCTTGCACACCCAGGAAGCGGCGCTGACCGGAGAGAGTGCACCGGTACTGAAAACCACGGTAGCTCTGCCGCACAGCGCCGCTCCCTTCGATCGCAACAATATGATTTTTTCCGGAACCATTGTCGTCTCCGGACACGCCAAGGCGCTGGTAACCGCCACCGGGATGAACACAGAATTTGGACGGATTGCGGGTCTATTGCAGGAAACTGAAGATCGCAAAACTCCGTTGCAGAAGGAACTGGATCGCCTGGGGAAGCGGATGGGTGCGGCAGCGGCCACAATCGCGGTTGTGGTAGTGACAACTCTGCTGTTGCTACAGGATGTTCACAATGGAACTTTGACTATTCGAGTGCTGCTGTTCGGTGTGGCCCTGGCGGTAGCCGCCACGCCAGAAGGTCTGGCCGCCGTTGTAACCGTCACACTGGCATTGGGGGTGCAGCGGATGGCGCGTCGGGGAGCGATCCTTCGCCACCTGACCGCGGTGGAAACCCTTGGCGAGACAACCGTGATCGCTTCCGATAAAACTGGCACAATGACGCTGAACGAAATGACTGTGCGTCAGATGGCAACCGCGTCGGGCCGCGCACTGATCGGGGCAATCAGCAACGAAGGCAACGGCCCGTGGACTCTGCCGGACGGAACCGACCTTCCGGAGCAGCAGCGCAGCGAACTCGTCACGGCGTTGCGGGCGGCTGCCCTGGTCAATAACGCCGCGCTGGAAAAAGCAGACAAAGGGTGGAAGTCTCAAGGTGATCCAACAGAGGCGGCATTGCTCATCGCCGCCGCTGAGGCGGGAGTCGACCTCGTCGAGTGGAACCGGCTGTACCCTCGAGTGGGCGAGGTACCATTTTCCTCGGAACGCAAACGGATGAGCACCCTCCATCAATGCATCGACGAGAATAGCGGCGGTTTTTTCGGGCGATACCCGCTGTTGACCAAGGGCGCGGCAGATCTGCTATTGCCACGATGCACCCAGGAGGCAGTCGCAGGGCAGACGCGACTGCTGACGGAAGAGCGAAAGGCAGAGATTCTAAAAACTCAGGATGAGATGGCTGCCAGTGCCTTGCGTACACTGGGTATCGCCATGAAGCCAATGCCGTGCGACATGGCCATCGCGGAAGAAACTCCTGAACAACTGGAGCAGGGACTCACGTTCCTCGGACTGGTCGGAATGATCGACCCGCCGCGCTCCGAGGTCAAAGAGGCGATCGCCAAAGCTGCGGCCGCGGGTGTTCGCTCTATCATGATTACCGGCGACCATGCGGCTACCGCGCTAGTCATCGCGCGGGATCTGGGTATTGCCGCGGGGAATGAGGCAATCACCGGAAAGCAAATTTCCGCGATGAACCAGCGGGAGTTGGCCGCCGCGCTTCGTCGCGTTTCTGTCTTTGCACGGGTCGATCCCGAGCATAAGCTGCGTATCGTTCGCGCCTTGCAACAAAACGGTGAGATTGTGGCCATGACTGGCGATGGAGTGAACGATGCTCCGGCGCTCAAGGCCGCCGACATCGGAATCGCCATGGGAATCACTGGCACAGACGTGGCTAAAGAAGCAGCCGACCTGGTGCTGACCGACGATAACTTCGCCACCATCGTGGCGGCGATTGAAGAAGGACGAACCATCTTCAGCAATATCCGCAAATTCCTCCGCTACTTGTTCACCTCAAATTCCGGAGAGATCCTGACGCTGTTTCTGGGGGTGGTTCTGGCGGTGATGCTGGAGAGAAGAATGGGAAATGGCCTGGTTCTGCCGCTGTTGGCCGTTCAGATCCTGTGGATCAACCTGATTACTGATGGAGCACCCGCTCTGGTACTGGGGCTCGATCCACCGGCGCCAGAGATCATGCGACAGCATCCTTTTCCAATTGGAGGAAAGATTGTCGATCTGCCGATGTGGATAGACATCAGCCTAGTTGCAGGGGTGATGGCCGCCGGAACGCTTTGGATATTTTTTCATTCTGCCGGTGGAGAAAACATGGAACTTCGCCGATCACTGGCTTTTACCACGCTGATCCTCTTCCAGTTGTTCAATGCGCTCAACGCGCGCTCCAGCACTCAAAGCGCTTTTCAAGATTTCTTCCGCAATACGTGGCTTTGGGGGACAATCGCCGTATCTCTGGTATTGCAGTTGGTGATTTTAGATGTGCCGTTTTTTCAGCGAGCATTGAGCGTCACAGCACTTTCGGCTGGGCAGTGGATACGCTGTATTGTTGTGGCCAGCAGTGTTCTGTGGGTTGTGGAAGCCGAGAAGCTATTTCGCCGCTATTGGAAAGGGGGGACGTATGGAGAGCAATAGCACAGGAACAGCACCGGCTGGATTTTCCTGGAGAAACATCTCTCTTTTTTTGATCACACTGGCAATTCTTGCGGTCTGCTTTCTGATAGTTCGTCCCTTTACTCCCGCTATCGTGGGTGCGGTTGTTCTGGCTGTAGTCACGCGCCGACCGCTTTGTTGGCTGCGTCAGAAAATCGGCAACCCGACGTGCACGGCTTCCGTGGCGCTGGTACTGGCAACGCTCAGCATTATCGTGCCCAGTCTGCTCCTTGCGCAGATCATTGGCCAGTATGCGTTCACTGCGGCAACCCTGCTGCAGAATGGCACCGCAACGCGAGGCCTGAATGCGTTTTTGGATCGGTATCCTCAGCTCGTTGCCACTGCCCAGCACAACTCCGAGTTTTTTACTTTGAGCCAGGCGGTCCAGAAGTCGGCGGAATTTCTGGCCGGAAGCTTTGTCGCCGTGCTGGGCTCTTCCGTCGCCGCGCTGACGCAAACCATCGTGATGCTTTTTTTTCTCTTCTTCCTGTATCGTGACGAGGAGATTGCCCTGAGCTTTCTCTATAAATTATTGCCTCTGGACGAGTCCGAAACACAGTCTGTCCTGCAGCGCATCGACGAGACGATCCGCGCCACCTTTTTGGGACACTTCATCGTTGCCGCGCTCCAAGGACTGGTCGCCGGAGTTATTTTCGCGGCGCTCGGAATTCGTGATGCCGCTATCCTGGGAGTCCTGACAGGGGTGGTTGCTATCGTCCCTTATTTTGGTGCTTACGTCGTCTGGCTTCCGGTCGCTGTGTATTTCGCCATGACAGGACACTGGGTCAAGATGGGAATCCTGGTCGTTCTTGGCTCGCTCATCATCAGCACCCTGGATAATTTTCTCTATCCTGTGCTGGTCGGGGTCAAGCTGCGGCAGCATACGGTTTCGATCTTCCTGTCGCTGCTGGGCGGTGTCTGGTTATTTGGGATCTCCGGCCTGGTCCTGGGTCCTGTGATCTTTTCGGTCGCTGCGTCCCTGCTCAGGATCTGGGATGGCAGGCTGCATTCGGCATAGCGGCTGCGCTTCGGCAGCGTGCTGGAGCGCAGATTTTGGGATGAGATTACGAGGTTATCTTGAGTTCATGCAGAGATTGTGCTGACTATCTCCGAATTAGCCATGAGCAGCGTGCATGACGTGGAGATAATCCACGCAGCGAAAAAACGCTTGGGATGCCTGCTGTAGAGTCAATTTCCCGGCGGATTCGCAACGGAGAATCCCTGATACCAACTGCCCATTGGGGCTCCAGGCCGAGGAAGTCGCAGACGCTTTTGCTGCGAACTTCCGCAGAATTTCCACAACGATTTCGTATCGTGAATCGTCGGCTTGTCGAGTGGCTTCAATCGTAAGCGCTGCATTGCCGTTCACGGTCCCAGAAAAGACCAATGCGCATGGTGCTTTGGCCACAAGCAAAGGTTCTCCCGCCAGGTAGGCTTCGTCCATACTGCCAAAACCATCGAGCACCACTCCATCGACAGGACAAAGTTCGTGAGGATACAGGAGGAGGCGATTGCCCGTCGTTACTGAGTTTGCCTTCACGTCGCAGATGGAACCGTCCGCGTGGACGCAGTGCGCAATCTGCGGCATCCTGGCGTCAAGAACATTTAGGACGGAGAATGTTCGGCGAGCGGCATATTCCTCGAACGCCGTGCTGCCGGAAGCGACCAGGATCACAATGGCCGCCACCCAGAACTGATGAGTCGACATGGCAGTTAGAACTGCCAGACCGGCGAGAATATCGATGCGGAGATTCCACGTTAGAATCCCACGTATCAGCTCAATGCAGAGCGGGATGCATGCCATGCCAATCGCAATCAGCAGCAGAGTGTCCGCATTCTGCGGATGGCGGAATATATATTTTGCACCAACGGCAGACAGGATGCCCACTGCGATGGAACCGGATGCTGCTGTATGTATTATCGGCCCTCCAATCCGGTAAATGTAGGTTGAACTCTCGCGCATATACGATCGACCATTCTTTTTCTCGGCTATGCGAATTTCTGGCGCGCTGGTAGAAAAGCCGTTTGACTGGGGACACGAGCCGGTGCGATCGGCTTTGGAACCTCTGTAAGAAGATCGCTATGAGTCGCAGCTTCGTTGCGAAGCGCGAAAACAATACCCGATGGTGTCCACCGTCTAGGTATGAAGCGCGCCGTGCAATCAGCACAAAGCCAGAAAAAACGTTGCGGCGACAAGCGCATGGGAAAACCCTTGTCGTCGCTTTGAGACATTAGATCGGCGGAGACTTCCATTTCAAGAAGGTGAAGGGAACCGCTCCGC
>JAJYSL010000162.1 GCA_021793595.1 Acidobacteriota bacterium | reverse complement strand
TGTTCCACACCGCAGCACTCCACTGTCCATCTGTCCCCATTCGCTCCAGATGGACTATATTGATTGGCTAAGACGTCGGATGGAGATGCACTGGCGATCTGCACGGCAAGGCAACCCGAAAATGGGTGGGCGCATCGGCAAGAGGATGATATCTGGGAGGATGCGATGAAAATTACCGACACAATTGGATTGGTGCTGAAGAGCAAGAGTGGAAACAAGGTTCTGTCGATTACGCCCGAGCAGTCGGTGTATGAGGCAATTGAGATGATGGCGGAGTACGATATCGGAGCCTTGCTGGTCCTCTCGAACCATCGCTTGGTCGGCATCCTCTCTGAACGCGATTACGCCCGCAAGGGAGTTCTGCTTGGCCACCACTCCAGAGAAACCAAGGTGCAGGAGATCATGACCAGCCCGGTTGTTTATGTGACCCCGCAACACACCGTGGACGAGTGCATGGCCATGATGACACAGCACCATTTTCGGCATCTACCTGTGTTGCAGGGCGAGACGGTGGTGGGAGTCATCTCCATTGGCGATCTGGTGAAGTGGGTCATCTCAGGGCAGGCGCAAACCATTCAAGCGTTGGAAGGCTACATCACGGGTGCATATCCCGCGTAGGGAGACTCCGGTGAACAATCTGCCGGCTGCCAGCGGCTCTTGCGGGGCCAGCGCGGGTATTAGTGTAGGCGCGTGAATCTGCTAGTGTGGGGCTTACTCCTTCCACGTATCGAGTTGTTTGCGCAGGGCGATAAGTTGGCCCACGTGATAACTGGTGTGGTCGCCCGCCAGAAGAATTTCCCGCAGAATTGTCTGACCGTGCCCCCAGGGAATTTTCGCGGTGAGATCGATCTTCGGATCGAGCAGCAGTTTTTCCAGTGCCTCCGTATCCTTGTGAATGGCTGCGACGGAACCTTTCCACGCGATGGCGGAACTCGATCGATTTCCAGGTCCCTCGGCTGAGGGCCAATATTCCTGCGGCCACGCGCGCGATTGGTAGTGGGGATTGGTGCAGAACTCCAGCAGGTCATTGAGAGCGAGACGGATGTGTTCCAACAGCTGCCATGCACTATGGGGCGCGCCGTGCGGCTTTGCGGCTGCCAGCGAAGCAGGAAAACGCTTAACAGCATCGGTGAGGCTGGCATGCGCCTGGCCACCTCGCAGAAATTCCAATAGGTCATTTCTGATAAGGCGGTCCTGATCGGACAACTTGGCCGACGTCTTTCTGGGCATATGGTTCCCCCCTTGTACGGTCGATTAGATGCTGGGGAGGGATGATCTGGTGAACTTGGTGCAATTTTGAAGGAAAGTTTCGTGTGGCCGATGGGCTACGAGCCATCACATGAGCTGCAAACCTCAGGCCAGCGTAATTTCGTTGCCGCCGAGATGTTCGCGAATTAACCGCGCCACGAGCGGCTTGAGGGATTCGCCCGTTTTGGGCAAGAGAAACGACTGCGAGGATTCATCCCAATCCAGCTTAAAGCTGGTGGAAAGGGCGGAGATCCATATCTGTCGGACGGGCGTGTTTGGGGTTAAGACGAATTTCGCAGGTGGTTCGTCAAAGCTGATTTGAAGAACGCCGTTCTGTTCTTCCACCTCAAAGTCGGCATCACTTTCGGCCAATATCAGGGCCTTCTTCAAAGATTCCAGGGCGGTATCCGCATGACGCCGAAAGGTAATATCATCCAGCATAAGGCCAGTGTATCAATATCCGGGCGGTGCCAGTCTCTCCAAAGCTGCATCTAACCGGCGAAGATGAGGACATGCACGCGGCAAGCCAAGCGGCGATGAAAAGGACACATATATTCATATTCAGCATGCGAGCACAGGAATCTGCCGCCAAATTTCTCATCCTGCTGGTTCTGTTCTGGAGCTTTCCGCAGCCGTCGTTCGCTTATTCGTTCCTGACCCACGAGAACCTGGTGGATGTCGTGTGGAAGGGATCGATTCGTCCTGCGCTGCTTGCGCGATTTCCGACGGCAACTCCGGAGCAACTGCGCGAGGCGCGGGCCTATGTCTACGGCGGCGCCACCATTCAGGACATGGGTTATTACCCCTTCGGGCATCAGTTCTTCAGCAACCTGACGCACTATGTGCGGCCCGGAGACTTTGTGAACAATCTATTTCGCGACGCGCAGACGGTGGATGAATACGCTTTTGCCATCGGTGCGCTGGCCCATTACGTCGGCGACAACGACGGCCACCGGTATGCAACCAATCCTTCCACACCAATTGAATTTCCATCGCTGGAAAAGAAGTTTGGTCCCGTTGTTACCTACGACGAGTCTCCGCGTGGGCATGTGCGTACCGAGTTCGCCTACGATGTGGAGCAGTTAAGCCAGCATCGTTTTGCGCCCGCGGGGTATCTGCGCTCCGTGGGATTTCGAGTGCCGCGTCGACTGCTGGAGCAGGCATTTTATGACACCTACGGATTGAGGTTGCGCTCTATACTGGGACGCCCTTTCCCGGCGATCGAAAGTTATCGGTCGTCGGATGAGCATTTTCTTCAGATGATTGCCCGGGCCGACGTGCTGATTTATCGCAAGAGTTTTCCTCCGGAGCTGGATACGCTCGCGTTCCATCAATTCGCGGTGCGTCAAGCGCAGGCGGAGAAGGAAAATGGCTGGGATCGCTTCAGCCGGAAGCCGGGATTCAAGGTTCACCTGCTTGCCATCATCCTGCGCATTTTGCCGAAGATTGGGCCCATTTCCGATGTGGCCATACGGGGGCCCAGCCCGGAGACGAATCGCTGGTACATCGAGAGCTTCAATCGGTCCGTGGATGACTACGAACAATTGCTGGCAAAGCAGCGGAAACATCCGCGAGCATCGCTCAATCTTCCTGACCGCGATCTGGATACAGGCTATCTGGTGCGTCCGGGTGGCTACCGGCTTACGGACCAGACCTATGCCGAGTTGCTAAACAAGTTGACAGCGGAGCCAGACCGGCGGATTCCCACCGGTTTGCAGCAGAATATCCTAGCGTATTACTCCGACCCCAATGCGCCCATTGCCACCAAAAAGAATCCCAAGGCCTGGAAGCGCGTGCAGGCGGACTTGATCGTTTTGCGCGGCATGCAGACGCATGGTCCGCGACCGTTCGACATGGCAGATTTTCGTAACGGAAGACCGACGGTGGTGTACCGTTTGTGCGATGCGGGTTCAGATTGCGAAAGCGCGACTCCGAGGTCCATTGACGACACGTCCAGCCATCACCAACAATAACCGCATGGCAAAGTCTTCAGTTTCAGGGTCGGGCGCCACGGATTTCGGATTGCTGGTGCTACGCGTCATACTTGGAATCACGTTGTTTTGGAAACACGGCGTGGAGAAGATCACGCACTTCTCGCGAATGTCGGCGCATTTTCCCAATCCAATTCATATCGGATCGCATGCCAGCCTGATCTACGCCCTGCTCTCCGACGCCGTTTGTTCCTGGCTGGTGGTGCTGGGTCTGGGAACGCGGGTGGCTTCATTGATCATTGTCGTCAATCTGGGCGTGGCCTTCTACTTTTTCCAGCATCTGGAGGTTCGGCTGGAGCATGGCGAGCTGATGCTGCTGTATCTGGCAGGATTCATCGCGCTGATGTTCGCCGGAGGAGGTCGCTTCAGTCTGGACTGGAAATTCTGGGGTCGCAGCTAGCGCGGAAGCAGGGTAAGAGTCATGTGCCGAGTGCATGTGCGTGGACATTTTCTTTAAAGAAAATGCCAGTCAGCATACTCTACGTGCATTCCAGGTACCCTGCTTCAGTCTAGCGCGGAATCGATCATCTATCCTGAATGGAAGCGATGCGGGAACTCTTCGCGGCTGAATGCTGGTTCGAACTCTACCCGATGACCTTTAAATTGATTCACCGCCTCCGTGCCCGGAGTCAACGCGCCTACTACTTGCTGCGTGGACGCTACTGGTTCCCCCATGTCCCGCTTGCTCTGTTGCTGGGACTGGGAGGCCTGCGGATACTGCGGACGAGTTTTGGGCCCCACTGGCTGGAATATATCCAGGCGCTGGCGGAGCAGAAGGTCAAGTTTCGGCTACGCAGCTTGCCTCCTCTGCTGATCGGCGGCGGCATGTTCACCATGGCGCTGGGATTGTTGTGGCGGTCACGTCTAGCCTGGGTGATGGCGGTACTGCTGGCCGCAACCGCGTCGGTCAACACGGTCTTCACCGGGCATGGTCAGGAGCAGATGCTACTCGCCTACTTCTCTTTTGTAATGGTGGCGCTGCTGTTGGCGTGGCGGCGTTTTGACCGCTCCAGCATCGCAGCAGGCACCCTGTTTGCGCTTACCGCCGTGGCCATGTTGCTGATGTATGCGACATTCGGCAGCTACTATTTAGGAGCGGAATTCAAACCGCGGATCGTCGACCTGATCACCGCCCTGTACTACGCGATGGTGACGATGAGCACGGTAGGATATGGTGACATCGTCCCGGTGACTCCGGAAGCCCGGCTGTTCTCGCTCTCTGTCATCGTTCTCGGCGTGGCGGTCTTTGCCACCTCTCTGACGGCGGTCATTGGCCCCCTGGTGGGACGGAATTTGCAGCGTATCGTCAACCGCAAAGGAGGCGGAATGAAACGCGAAAATCATTTTGTGATCATCGGCAATACTCCATTGGCAGTCAACACCTGGCGAGAGCTGGCCAAGCGTGGCCGGCCGGTGACTCGGATCCTGCGGGAGGCGCCTGAGGAAGGCGAGAACCAGGATGTCGACATTGTGGTGGGAGACCCTAGCATGACCGAAGTGCTGCGCGAGGCTGGCGCACATCATGCGGAGGCAGTCCTGGCCATGCTGGCGGACGACTCGGAAAATGCTTTTGCTGTGCTGGCTGTGAAGGAGTTGGATGGGACCGCGAAAACAGTGGCCGCCGTGAACGACGCGCGTCATCTGGGCCGGGTGAAGCTGGTACAGCCCGACGTAGTGATTGCACCGCAGGTACTGGGTGGCGAGTTGGCTGCCATGCTGCTCTCCGGCGAACAGGTCACGCCGGAGTTCGTAATGCAGCGGGTATTTCAGCAAGTCGGTCCCGTTGCGGACAAGCCGGCTACCGAGAGGCCATCGTAGGGCCTGTTAACACGATTGGGTTGGATGGCGACGGGCACTGCGACTTTTTTCGAGTGCAAGCATCTCCACAGCATGGGAGGGCTAGGGCTGCAATGATCCGCTTTCTCCTGAGAAAGCCTGCCGGTACGGGTACCGCGAAGGGAAAATCCATGGACGATCCGTTTTTTTTCCTGTTGAAAAGCCCAGCTAGTGTAACGATGTGCCAGGGAGCATCTCTACAACATGACCAAAATCGGTCTGAATATCCATTCCGACATGCTATGTGACATTGGCAGGAAGAAGAAATAGCGAGGACGCCAACATTTGTATTTTGCATCGGGATCGCTGCATCTGAACGGGGTGAATATCGAAAAGGGAGCGCATCGATCGATTGCGGTGACGACGACGCGGTTGCTGCTTCTCTGCGCGATACTGGTTAGCCTGGCGACGCAAACAGCGGCGGCAGCAGAGTTACACAAGAACACCGCGGCGGCCTTTGACCGCTATGTTGACGTGTCGAAAGAGCGTATGGATGCAGAACTCCAGAATGGCCCCTTCCTCTACATCAACGGTTTACCGGAGGAGAGTCGCAGTGAAGCCTATGCGCAGCTAGCGCAGGGGAAAATTCTGGTTCGTCCGGCGGGCGCAAATGCGGGAGGTGATCCCATCAGAATCGCGGGAGGCCTGATTCATGACTGGATTGGCGTAGTCTTTATCCCACACGCGTCCTTGGCACAAGTGCTGGCGGTCGCCCAGGACTATGACGCTTACCAGGACATCTACAAGCCCGAAGTGAGCCGTTCCAAGTTATTGCATCGTGACGGCGACAATTTTCAAGTATTTCTCCAGTTTTATAAGAAATCGCTGGTCACGGTTGTCCTCAATGCCGACTACGAGATCCATTACAAGCGTCTTGGGCCGGACCGCGTAGTGAGCTATTCCTATTCCACGCGGCTCGCTGAAGTAGAAAATGCCGGACAGGCCGACGAGCGGGAATTGCCTGTCGATGGCGGGCACGGCTATCTCTGGCGTCTGAACAGCTACTGGCGGCTGGAAGCAAAGAATGGCGGAGTATATGTTCAGCTGGAATCGATCGGGTTGAGTCGCGGTATCCCGGCAATTTTTGCGTGGCTGGTGAATCCGCTTGTACGAAGCATCCCGCGCGGGTCCCTCACAGGTCTGCTTGGCGCAACGCGTTCGTTTGTAGTCAAAGCCAATCCGACGCATCCGTGACCGGAGCGATTGGGGATGTCTGGATGCCTTCTTTATGTCGTGAGGTCGACAACTTAAGGCGTATGGCCACGATAACGCGGGGAAGCCTGCGGAACAGGACGGTAGGAAAACGCTCGGTGTTTCCCGCTCTCTCACAGGCTCTGCGGCGGCTGAGCCATACCCGGTTCTTTACGGCTCCTCGAAGGTAATCCCTAGAACGGAATGTCGTCGTCGGTGATTTCGGTGGACTGGGAATAATCTTCGGCCGACCCGCGCTGATCGAACGAAGCAGTGTTCGATCTGCTATAGCTGCTGCCGCCACCGCCGTCACCGCCTTCACCGCGCCCGGAGAGCAGGGAAAGATCGTTGACGATAATCTCGGTCTTATATTTCTTTTGACCGGTGGTTTTGTCGTCCCACGACGAAGTTTGCAGGCGGCCTTCAATATAGAGCTTGTTGCCCTTCTTTACGTAGTCGCGAATAATTTCCGCGGTGCGCTGGTAGGCGACCAGGTTGTGCCATTCAGTACGGTCCTGCCAGTTGCCGGTCTTGTCCTTGAATCGCTCGCTGGTGGCAATGGAAAACGTGGCAACGACTGTGCCGCCGGCTGTGGCCTTGATTTCCGGATCTTTGCCGACGTTGCCGAGAAGAATTACTTTGTTGACGCTTTTTGCCATGTTGGACCTGCCTCTATCCCTTGAGAAATTTGGCGTCACTGAAGGAGGTTGGAGTTCGCTCGCCAGGAGGAAGCGCCGCTCGAACCTGTTCCGGGACGGAATGCAGCCGACCGCGGCCGCATGGATCATCGATCATTATATTCGCACAGATCTGCGGACGGAGACTCGTGCGTTACCAGAGAAGCTTCAATCCAAATTGGATCTGTCGCGAAGTAGTCGAGGTACTGGTGATGACGCCGGCGGTGGGAGAAACTCCAGAGGGCGTGAAGACGACCAGATTGGGCGTGTTGAAATTGGCGCGGTTGAGGATGTTAAAGATCTCGGCGCGAAACTGTAGCCTCAGGCGGCCATACAGGGATGTGTCTTTGAGCATCGACATGTCCCATGTGGCGAGGCCGGGTCCTGTCAGGCTGTCGCGACGAAGATTTCCATAAAATCCGCTGGAGGCTGGCGGAGCGAGGAAGGCATCCGTATTGAACCATCCAGTGGGCTTGCCAAGAATGGCAGAGCCATGGAACGAGGGATTGACAAAAGGACGCACAGGATTTTTTGTATCGCCATTGTTGGACGGGTTGTAGCTAAGTTCCGGCGTGAATGGAAAGCCGGACTGCAGGATGACAATGGAGGTGGCGGTCCAGCCGCTGACCATCGCGCCGGGAAATCCGCGAAGTTCGTGCAGGTAGCGCCGGTCGCGCCCAAAGGGCAGATCATAGACACCATCGATCACGGCGACATTGCGGACGTCATAGGTAGCTGGGCCCCAGTCAGCATGAATATCGAACGGGTTGGAGACCAGGCCGGGCGCGTTTCCAGCGGCGGTGGCGTTCAGAGAATCTCCGTCATCGAGTGCTTTGGACCAGGTGTAGACGCCGCGCAGCATGAGACCGCGACTGAAGCGATGGTTGAGCTCGATTTGGAGCGCGTTATAGGAACTGCTGCCGACGGAGAACCAGGCCCAGGCGCTGCCCAGGGCAGGATTGGCCGCGGGGGTTCCAGCGGGAATGTAATAGGAGCCGGCCGGGACGGTGGTACCGGCCAGCGGAGCTGGAAAGTTGGCTGGATAGGTGGTCGGACAGGGCGAGCCCGGACAAACGTTGGGGGTTGGTTCGTTGTCATCCAGGCTGACAATTTGGTGGTATCCGTGAGAACCGACGTAGCCGACGGAAAGGACGGTGTTCGGAGACAGCTCCTGCTCGACACGAAACGACCATGAGATGAGCGTGGGAGTGTGCATGTCGGGCTGAACACCCGCGGGCGTGACCCTGGCGTTGGCGGGTACAGGAGAGATGGGAAGAGGCAGGCTGGAAACAGGAAGGTTGGCGATACCGTAGGACGCGTTAAAGGGCGCATTCTGATCCATGCGATATCCCAGCGCATCCTGCAGATCGTTGTACATTCCGAAGCCGCCGTGCAAGACGGTTTTCGCGCCGAAGGGACGCCACGCCACGCCAATGCGCGGCTGTGGCAGAAATTTAGCGCGGTTGACGGTGAAAGAAGAGCTGGCGATGCGAGGCTGAGTTTGGATGACGCCGTTTTTGAAAATGAAATTGGCAGCGCGGCCATTGGCTTCATTCCAGCCCGTGGTGAACTCATCGCGAAATCCCAGGGATACTGTCAGGTCCGGGGTCACGCGCACAACATCCTGCGCATACCAGGCGCCCAGCAGCGAGCGCCAGTTCATCTCGGTGGGCGCGGGATCATAGAGGAAACTGCCCGCGGTACCCTGGAGAAACTGTTGCAGGCCGGTAAAGGTGGCCTGCCCGAACTGGGTAAGGGCCAGGTCTTCATTGGATTGCAGTGGCTGCAGCCATATTCCGGCGCTGAAGTTGTGGTGCCCGCGGATGAGTGTTGCATGATCCTGGAAAGTGAAGAGATTGCGCGCGATATGCAGATTGCTTCCGACGTTGCTGCCGGCGAGGCTTACCTGAGCGGCCGGATTGGCCGCGGAACTTCCACCGACCACGACCGCGCCTACGGGATGACTGCCGACAAAGCCAGGGACGTCTGCCGCCGGAGTTCCGGGCGTGGGCTCGCCGGTATAGAAGTAAGCGGCCCGCGAGTAGCCGAAGCGGGCGGTATTGAGCAGCGCCGGAGAGAAGATATGAGTTTCCTCGACACTCAAGACCTGTTCGCGGAGATTTTCCAGATCGGTGCTGTAGAGATTGCTGCTGGTCGGGGTAACATCGGCGCTGTCATCGATGGTGTAGACGCCGGTGAGTGAGTCGGCGGAGGAAAATCTTTCATCGAGACGCGCGGTTCCAAAGTCGTCGCGGATGGTCTGCCAAGGGGTTGTTGAAGGCCTCCGAGATACCTCCGAAGTCCGGAGCGGTGGAGCTTTGCGTGGGCCACAGCGTGAGCAGCGGAGCTACGCCGGGGCCTACGCCGACATCGACCAGACCGGAGGGCGGACAAGGATTGGGAGCCGGGGTAACAAGCTTGCAGGGCAGGTATCCATTGCGGGCGTTGGTATCCGGGACCAGATCCACGCCGGTCTGGTGGAGGTGTTGGCGCAAACCCTCGTAATTGCCGAAGAGGAAGGTATGATTTCTGCGGATCGGGCCGTCCAGAGCGACGCCAAACTGATTGCGCTGGAACGGGGGGGCCGAACCCTTGTCGAAATAATTGGGCGCATCGAGATCGTTGTTGCGCAGAAATTCATACACGGAACCATGCACGTGATTGGCGCCGCTTTGGGTCACGATCAGAACCTGGGCACCGGGCCTCTTGCCGTATTCCGCGCCATAAGAATCGCGCAGCACGTTGAATTCGCGGACCGCATCGACGCCCAGCAATTCCTGGCTGACACCTCCAGGCTGCATGTTGTTTTCTGCGGCGCCTGTAAATTCC
>JAJYSL010000161.1 GCA_021793595.1 Acidobacteriota bacterium | reverse complement strand
TAGAAAATCCAGAAAGCACAATGGCTGGTAACAAAAATAGGAAGACCCCGAGCAGCCCCTGCTGCTGGGTCACAGCCAAAGATGAGATCATCAGTCCGATACCAACGGTGGAGAGCAGAAAGAAAAAAAGGCCTAGATAGAGTGAGGCTATGCTGCCTGTGAACGGAACATGGAACCAGAAGACCGTAAATAGGACTATTACCGTGGCTTCTAGCGCGCCGATGAGAAACCCTGGAATGGCCTTGCCCAGAAGTATCTCTGCGGGGCGCATAGGCGTGACCAGGAGTTGATCGAAAGTCCCCATCTCGCGCTCCCGCGCCACGGACAGGCCCGTTGCCAACATACTCACCACAAGGGTAAGAAGACCCACGATGCCTGGAACGGTAAACCACTGGGAGTCGAGATTGGAGTTGAACCAGGCCCGATTTACTACGACGGTGGAGGGTGGGGCTCCGCCATTTTGGGTGATCTGCGCTCCATTAAAAGTTGTCACAATTGATTGAGCGTAGCCCGACGCCAAGCCCGCAGTATTGGAATTTCTTCCGTCCAGAATAAGCTGCACATGCGCGCTCATTCCACGCTCCAGATTGGATGTGAAATTTGGGCCAATGTCCATCGCCATCAGCGCAGTTTCTCCATCAATAGACTGCTCCAGGGCGTTCTGGTCATGGACAACACCTACCAGACTAAAGCTGGGCGAACCGGCAAAGCGGGCGATAAGGTCCCGCGATAAGCGTCCTTGGTCCTGGTCATAGACCACAAAGGGAACATTCTTGAGGTCGTAGGTGGCGGCATAGCCAAAAACAACAAGCTGAATGAGTGGTGGGCCAATCAGGACGGCCCGGCTGGCCGCATCCCGCAGCAAGGCCAGTAGTTCCTTGCGGGCAAGGGCCAGGACGCGCTGGAGAACTTGTCGCATTAGTCCATCCTTTTGCGAAAACGAAAGAGCGCAATGCCTAGGAAGAAGGTGCACAGAACGGCCATGCCAAGACAATTGCGCAGTATCACCGTCCATACATTCCCGGCTAGAAATATGCTTTGCAGAACCGCCACAAAGTAGCGAGCTGCAATGATGTAGGTCAGGCGCTGGATGGGCAGGGGCATGGAACGAATGTCGTATAGGAAGCCGGATAGTATGAATGCTGGCAGAAAGGTGGTGACAATAGCCACCATCGCCGCCACAAACTGGCTGCGGGCAAGAACGGAGATCAGCAGCCCCATACCCAGGGCCGTCAGCATAAACAACGCTGAGGTGGCGAAAAGAACAAAGAGTGACCCACGCAATGGCACCGCGAACAAAAAGACGGCCATTGCAGTGGAGAGGACCATCCCGCCCATCCCCATCACGAAATACGGGACTAGTTTGCCGAGTAGTATCTCCGTCTTGCTCACTGGAGTGACCATAATGCCTTCCATGGTCCCCCGCTCCCATTCCCGCGAGACCACTAGGGCCGTGAGCAGCCCTCCAACGAGCGACATGATAATGGCGATAAGTCCGGGGACCAGATAGTCCCGGCTGCGCAGGGCAGGGTTGAACCAGACCCGCGTTTCTGCTGCGACCGGCATATACAGATGACCGCCATGAAGGGTAGCCTCCTGCCTCAACCAAAGGAGCCATGTCCCGTTCAAATAATTTTCGATAGTCCGTGCATTGTTGGCATCGACCCCATTCACGATGAGATGGATGGGAGCATTGCCGGGACTGTACGACAAGCTGGTGAAGTCACTGCGCAGCCAGATAATGGCGTCCGCTCGCCCATGCATCATGGCATCTTTGGCCGACGTCATGTCTCCATACTGCGTCGGCTGGAACCATTGGGAGCGTCCAAGTTCCGCCAGGAAAGAGGCAGTGACCTGCGTGGGGGCGTCCACCCCCACCGCGGTCTTGATGTGGCGCGCATCCAGAGAGACCCCATAGCAAAAAATCAACAGGACCCCCAATGGCAGCACGAATGCAATGGCGATGCTCGAAGGGTCTCGGATGATCTCATACGCTTCCTTGCGCATCAACCCGGTTAAACGCATGGCTTTCACGACGCCCTCCGGCTCACTTGCTCATGTTCTTCAATCAGGGCGATAAAGGCGTCTTCCATGCTCGGATAGGGAAGGTCGGGGCTACGGACCTTTTCCTTGATCTCCGCAGGCGTTCCCCATGCCAGCACTTCGCCCAGCGACATCAGCACCAAATGGTCGCAGTATTCCGCCTCCTCCATAAAATGCGTGGTCACCAGACAGGTGGTTCCTCCCTCCGCCAGCGCGTTAACGCGTGCCCAGAACTCGCGGCGGGCTAAGGGATCAACGCCGGAGGTGGGTTCGTCCAGAAAAAGTATCTCCGGTTCGTGCATCAACGCACAGGCCAAGGCCAGACGTTGTTTGTAGCCTAGTGGCAGGCTCCCCGCATTCATGCTGGCATATTCCCGCAGTTCCAGTTCCTCCAGCGCCCACTCCATGCGCTCTCTTTTGTACTGGTTTTGAAGTCCATAAGCGGAAGCGAAGAACGAGAGGTTCTGCTGCACGCTTAACACCCCGTACAAGGAAAATTTCTGTGATACATAGCCGATCCGTGCACGCGCATCCGCCGTTGCCGTGCGCAGATCGGCGCCGGCTACGCGTAGCGTACCAGAGGAAGAGGGCAGCAATCCGCAGAGCATCCGAAAGGTGGTCGATTTGCCCGCGCCATTGGCCCCCAGTAGGCCAAATATCTCCCCTTTGCGCACATGGAAACTCACATTTTTTACCGCGGCAAAGCTACCGAAATAGCGATAGAGCTTCTTGACCTCGACAACTGTCGCGCCGTCCTGGGATGTATCCCTTTGAGGTGGCAGTGGAATGGGGTGACGCGGGGTCCGTCTAAACAAAAGGCTGACGAAAGCATCTTCCAGTCGCGCTGGAACTGCCTTGGGTGTTCCATAGGAAGCCAGATCATCCCTCAAGACAGGTGGTCGTGGCTCTTGCATTACGATGCGCAGTCCATCACCCTGCACCACGGCGTCCACCACGCCGGGCAGGCGGGCAATCTGCGATTGCAGGCTGCGCGGCGATTGCGAAATCTCTTCTAAAACGAACGCGTGCCGTTGCAACGGCACAGTAAGCTGCGCCGGATCTCCCTGCGCCAAAATTTCTCCCTCGTGTAACAGAAGGACGTGGGCGCAGCGCTCTGCCTCATCCATGTAGGCCGTGCTGAGCACTACGGTCACCTTTTGTTCCTCCACTTGGCGCCGAATGATACTCCAGAGTTCCCGCCGCGAAATGGGATCGACGCCCACGCTGGCTTCATCCAATAAGAGCAGTTGCGGCGGATGCACAAGGGTGCAAGCCAGTCCCAGCTTTTGCTTCATGCCGCCAGACAATTGTCCCGCCAGCCGCTTGCGAAACGGTCCCAGCGCCGTCATGGTAAGCAGTTCCGCAAAACGGCCTTCCCTGTCCGCGAGAGGGATGCCGTGCAAGTCGGCAAAAAGAGTGAGATTTTCCTCCACCGTTAGGTCTTCGTACAGACCGAAGTGCTGCGGCATGTAGCCGATCTTGCTTTGCAACGCCAGCGCATCCTGGGGCAAGCGGTGGCCAAGAACGTATATCTCTCCGGCCTGCGGCGTCAGGATGCCGGCCAGCAGGCGCAGCAGCGTGGTTTTGCCCGCGCCATCCGGGCCGATCAGCGCGGTCATGTTTCCTGCAGGAATTTGTAGGGAAACATTCTTGAGCGCATCTCTGCGAGCCGCCCCTTTGCCGAAAGACTTGCTCATGTTCCTGACAACCACTGCGTCCATGTCACTTCGCCTCGCATGGATGAGCGTTGATTGCATGCGGAGGATTGTTGCTGAGTGGAATGACGACCGTTGCCGGCATCCCCAGGCGCAGGAGATGGTCTGGGTTACAAGCGTAGACGCGCACTCGATAGACAAGCTGCGAGCGTAGCTCCGTTGTTTCCACGTTCTTCGGCGTAAATTCCGACACCGGAGAAATGAAGCCGATCCACCCTGAAAAGCGTTGTCCGGGAAAGCTGTCCGACTCAATCCATGCTTGCATGCCGAGCGCGACCTTACCCATCTGCGGCTCCGGCAGATAGGCGCGCACCCAGAGCGAATTGTCCAGCGCGAGCGTAAACACTGGCGTCTGCGGAGTGGCCATATCGCCGGGTTCCAGAATGCGGTTCTGGATGACGCCATCCGCAGGAGCGTAGAGTTGCGTATCGGCCAGTTCTTTTTGCGCAAGAGCTAGAGTTGCTTTGCCTGCTTGAAGCGTGGCCTGGGCTGCGGCAATGTCTTCCTTGCGCGGGCCGATAACGGAGAGACGCAACACTTGCTCTTTGGCCACCAGTTCCTGCTTTTTGGCCGCCAGGTCGGCCTCCTTGGCCAGGTAGGAGCGTTCGGCATCATCTCGAATTTGCAATGAAACGTATTGCTGCCTTGCCAGGATTTGTTGGCGACGATAGAGCAACTCAGCATTCGCTACATTGGCTTGCGCTGCTTCTACATTCGCCTTTGCGGCGGCAACATCCGCGCGCGCTTGGGCAATTTCCTCAGGACGGCTCCCAGCCAGAAGGCGCGCAACCACCTGTTGCTGCGCCGACATAGTTGCCTTGTCCTGCGCCACCGCATCCAGAAAGTGCTGCTGCACCAGTTGACCAATAAGCTGGCCTGCATGGATGGCGCTGCCTTCATCTACCAGCAGCTTGTCAATGCGCTCACTATCATTGAAAGCCAGTTGTACCTGACGAATGTCTACATTGCCATAAAGCGTGATGGTATCGCCGGGAGCATGTTTCCTCTGGAGCCAGCGCCACCCAAGGAAGCCCACAACAACAAGAAAAACTAGAACTGCCAGAATGAAAACTCGCTTCTTGACCGAAACCATCGATATTCTCCCAACGAAACAGCAGTGCCTCTTACTTTGAAGGATTGTTTTCGAGCAGGGTGTTGATGGCGTCAATGTCCGCCGGCGTCAATACTCCTGCTGCTGCCTTTAGTTGTGTTCGAGCAACCAGTTGTGTGTAGAGGGCAAGATAGTAATTGCGTTGCGCAGCTGCATAGTTGGTCGTTGCTGTAAGCAGGTCAACGATGGAGCGGCTCCCAATTTCATAGCCCTTCCGTGTGCCCTCCATGGATACCTTGGCAGAATTGACCGATTGCTGCGCCGCTTGAAACTGGGCGACACTGTCCTCAAGATCGTGGAATGCAGTTTGCGTATCCAGCTTGATTTGGTCTTGGATATTGGCGACGTTCTCGCGGCTTGCCCTGGAAAGCGCCTCGGCCTGATGGATTCCAGCTCGCGTGCTTCCACCCTCATAAATCGGAATGGATAAGTTCAGCGATCCGCCAAGCTGGTCGATGGCCACGGACGGAATGAGCGTTCCCGCAGCGTGCTGACCGACTCCGCTTAAAGTTAACGTGGGCCAACGCGCCCGCTTGGCGTACTGCACTTGTTGTTCAGAGACTCTCAATATGGCTTGCGCTTGCTGTAGAAGCGGCTGGTTCTTGAGAGCAGCCGTAAGCCACGGCTCTAAGGTGTCCGGCTGCGGGCCAGTCGGCTCCAAAATGGTGATGTCCTGTAATGTTCCTGCAGAATGATGCGTTAGGCGCTCCAACTGGTTCCTCGCCACCGCGACGGCATTATTTGCTGTGATCAGGTCTGCCCTTGCTGCGTCCAACTGCGCCTGTACTTCCTGTACGGAGATAATGTCTCCGCTGCCAACCTGCAGGCTTGTCCTGGTCTGCTTGTCGATACTTGTGAGCAGGTCCATCTGCTGTTGCGCTACACGCTGGTTGGCTTCGGCCCGCAAGACGCCGAAATACGCCTGTGTGACCTCCAGCGCGACCACCTGCTCTGCATACGCCAGAGTTGCTTCGCTGGCTAGAATGCGGCTTTCCGACTGCTTCATCGCCGTGAATGCCTGGCCGTTGAAGATGGATTCCGTCAGGCTGGCGCTGAAGACATCGGAATGATATCCCGTGGAAATCGTTTGAGCGCCAAACCCTGCAACACGGGCTGTGTTCATGCCTCCACTCGCATCAGCATTGATGTGGGGAAGCAGCGCTGCTCGCGCCAGCGGCCTGCCGGCCAATTCTGCATCCAACTGCGCGCGCGCCTGGGCAATTGCCGGAGAAGTAGAAGCCGCCTGTCGATAAGCCGCTTGCAGATCTTCCGCCATCGATGGCTCACTGTTGAGAGTCGTCAAGCCGAGGATCGACAACAGTAGCATGAAGTGCGCCAGAGAATGACACTTGAACAGGATGAGATCGGGTTGTTTCATCAAGCAACCGAAATTTCGCTTCATTTGGAGACATATCCTCTCGTACTAAGCGGGACACGAACCTTAACATTTCAGGAGGGCATCCGGCGGGCATGCCCCGTTCTGATTGGCGTAGAAGTTGTGCTGTAGAAAAAGCAAGTTCATCCGCCAGCAGTACTTTTCACTCCTTCACCTCCTACATGAATCCAAATTCACTTAGCAGCCAAAAAATCACGATGCCTGAGGGTTTCGCTCAGCAGGTTCCAGGCCTTCTCGACGTGCTGCGTGACATCGAACTCTCCTTCACTCAGATGCCACAGGAGCGCTGCCGGCTGAATCAGTCCCAGATACATCATTGACACCGTTCCAGGGTCAACGTCTGGACGGATGTGACCCTGTTGCTGCCCGCGAGAGACGATTTGCGCCACCTTTTTTAGGTACCCTTGGATTATTGAGTGAACCTGGGCCTTTCGTTCGGGGCGCCCGTTTTGGACGTCGTCCGAGAAAACAACGCTCAGAATCCCTTCGTTTTCCCTAATCATCCGCACATGAGCCATCACCAGCCGTCGCAGAACCTGGAGTGTGTCCGTTGCGGCTTGGGAGGCCTGCACCACGTTGGCATCGAGACGCTCGCGGATCATCTCGAGTACCGCATCCAGGAGTTCGTCTTTGCTTTCGAAGTGGCGATAGACCGCCGAAGGGACCAGCCCGACGCTCCTGGCGACCCGCGCCACACTGAGACCCTTCAGACCGAGGGTGGTCATCAGTTTCAACGCGGCTTGGGCCAGTTGCTCCTGCCGGACTTCGGTATCAACTTTTTCTGTGCACATCTTGCGATTAATGTGAATCATCATTCACATCGTCTATCAAGCTGACCGGGCGCGTCTGTGACTTTGGTCACGCGAAATTACGGAGGCTGCGGCTAAACGTGCTGGCGGTGAGAGCCCGTTGAACTCGCAGAATATCGGCCTTCGGACGCCTACCGCGTCGCCTGCTGAGCGCAGGTTTCGGCGCGAGCACATATTTTCTCAAGACTCGGTAAGTGACGTGGTACCACTCGTTTCAGAGCTGGTGCTGCGAAGACCGCAGGATCATTGAAGCAAACGGCGTTTCGGTACCGATCCGGCCTTTCAGATGGGACATTGGCTGACTCTGGCGTGTCGGGACACTGGCACTCTCCAGGTCGTTCGCGATGCGGTGGTCGTTATCAAGCCCGCCAAGTTCATCGAAGTCTCCGAAAGGGGATTCTGCGCGGAGTCTGAGGAACAGGGTTTTTTTCTCGTCCGCGGTGTGCCGTTGTCCGCCCACGCGAAAGTAGTGAAACGCCGATTGCACGGCAGCCGACTCATCGTCTGTCATGCCTCTGCCTGAAGCGCGGTTGGCCACCACACGAGAATGTCGAGCAAGAGCAGCCCAGGGGTGTAGAATTGCGCCGGCCGGGAAACCATAATGAAAACCCCGGTTTACCTGATCAAGCGATGGAGAACTTATGCCGGGAGCGCTGTATCGATATCTGGCAGACGATCATGAGAGGCTTGACTCATTGTTGGAACGCGCCGTCGCGAAGCCTGGTGTAATTGATGCGGAGCCATACCATGAATTTCGTAAAGGCCTTCTGCGGCATATTTCCATGGAAGAAAAAATCGTATTACCTGCCATCGCCAGGTGGCAGGGCGGTAAGAAGGCAGCCATAGGGGAACGACTTCGACTTGACCACGGAGCGCTTGTTTCGCTTTTGGCCCCTACGCCAACGCTGTCCATCATGCTTACGCTCCGGTCTATCCTTGAAGTTCACAACGAACTCGAAGAGCGGGAAGGCGGTTTATATAAATTGCTGGAGGATATGGCCGGGCCCGAAATGGAGCAAATACTCGCTCAACTCAAGTCCGCCCCGCCCGTTGCTGTGTTGCCCAACAACGATAAACCAGAAGTTCTTAACGCGGCGAAGAAGGCAGTGGCAAGGGCTGGTCACGAATTCAAGGTGGCATCATAGGCTGCCAAGGAGCCTACCGTTCGTCCATCCGGATTTGGATTTTCACCCCTGCCATCATCTCCCCTTAATCGACCAAACGAACCCGTACAAGGCGTTTTCTGCGCGGGGAGGAACCTGACTGTGACAAAAGACGTTTTTACCGTAATGCTTATGCGGCGGAATTAGAATGTAAAACCCGCATGCAGAAAAACTTTCTGATCTGTGACAGAAGTCACAGCTAGCGTTGCGTCCCGCCAAGTCAACTGCGGTGTTGTCCTGAAATCACCGGCTACAGGAATAAAATGGGTTGCTACCTTGCTTGCGGATAGCCATTTCGAGCGATTTAGAGCCACAACACAGGATTTCATGTAAGGAACTGAAGGAGGCATATCATGGCCCGTGCGTCTGACGACGTTACAAGCCTCTCTCCGTGGTGGAGACATTCGGTCATCCTCGTAATGATCGCCGGCTTCTCGGTTTTATCCCTTGTCACAGTCTTGACCTACACGAATGCTCCGCCCATCCCGGAGCAGGTTGTTGATGCGACGGGCGGCGTCGTGTTTACCGGTGCCGACATCCAAATGGGCCAGGAGGTGTTCTTCAAATACGGCCTGATGGAGCACGGGACCCTGTGGGGTCACGGGGCTTACCTGGGGCCCGATTACAGCGCGGAGTACCTGCATCGACTGAGCGAGATAACGCGGGATACGATTGCAACCGAAAAGTACGGCAGACCCTTTGCGCAGCTCTCTACAGATCAGCAAAGCGTTGCCGCCGCGCGGACGATCGCCCAGCTCAAGGAGAACCGATACGACCCTGCTTCCCACACACTGAGGCTCTCAGCAGGCGGGGTCGCGGCCTACCAAACTGAACTTGGCGAGTGGAGCGACTACTTCACCCGTAAGGACGCAGCTCCCGGCCTGCCCGCCAACTATATTCACGACCCAGCGGAGCTGAAAAACCTGACCGCTTACTTTGCCTGGGCGGCCTGGGCAACAACGGCGCGTCGCCCTGGAAAGGATTACTCCTACACTAACAACTTCCCCTACGAGCCTATGGCGGGAAACTTCCCATCCACCGACGCCTACGTATGGAGCGCCATGAGCCTGATCACCCTCCTTGGGGGGCTGGGTTTGATTCTCTTCGTCGTTGGCAAATTCGACTACCTGGGCTGGAAGAGCGAGGGCACTGGCCCCCATTTTTTGCACTTCACTCCCGCTGCTTTGAATCTGACGCCCAGCCAGTGGGCTACGGGGTGGTTCTTCGCGGTCGTGGCCCTGCTTTTCCTGGCGCAATCGTTTCTAGGAGGCCTGCTCGCTCACTATCGGGTGGAGACAGGCGCCTTTTATGGATTCGACATCGCCCGCTGGCTGCCCTACACCCTGGCGCGCACCTGGCACCTTCAACTCGCCATCT
Organism: Acidobacteriota bacterium; assembly: GCA_021793595.1. Next base: position 217 of record JAJYSL010000161.1, on the reverse strand, counting down.
TCTGGATCGCGACTTCCTGGGTAGCAGGCGGCCTTTTTCTGGCATCATGGGTAGGTGGCGAAGAACCCAAACATCAGAAGGCTGGCGCATACGCACTCCTCGGGGCACTGGCGGTGGTCGTCTTCGGCAGCATGGCTGGCGAAGCCCTCGGCATCAACGACAAACTGGGCAAGCTCTGGTTCTGGTTTGGTGACCAAGGTTCCGAGTACCTCGACCT
>JAJYSL010000160.1 GCA_021793595.1 Acidobacteriota bacterium | reverse complement strand
AAGATCGAACAACGTCTGTTCGCGATCGACGCGTCACTCCACGAAGCCAACCGTCATCGGGAAAGACTCATCGGCCGCATCGACCGCTTTCCCGAGCACCGATAAAGGCGCATTTGATGCGAACGTAAATCTGCCTTCCATTCCACACCGTCCCCGGCTTCCCTTCGCAATCAACGCAAACAATCATTCGCAACCCAAATCCATTTCTCCGTGAAAGGCCCTTCCATGCTTTGGCCCGAATACTGGCTCTGTCAGGATATGATGCTTTAAGGAAAGGTGTTCCTCTATCTCAGGATACTGGCCAACGAGGTTCCGCGTACAGGATTCATCGCCGCCGCCCAATCGATAAATTAATTTATCGGCAATTACCCCCAATCTCTCTGGCTATTCGCGAATGCTCATGCGAGCCAATCGAACACACCTTTTGTTCTACCTCGAACTCGAAATATCTCAAGCTTGCTCCTTAATGAATCAGGCTACAATTCGCGGTAGAACAAGTAATCCGAGAATAACCTGCTCTACATTCCAATGAACGCACAAACGCTTCTTCAGGGAATAGTAACAACGTTCAAGAGACCCTGGCTTACTACATAAGCGACACTTCCGTCAGACGTTGTGGATATTGACGCTGGATCAGAGCCGACAAACCCTGAACCGCTTTGCAGTGTTGCACTCCCCTCGATATACGGGCTTGCAGGAACGGAAGCGTTCAAGACATAAAACGTATTGTTTACGACCAAGTAAGTGAGACCCGTTGATTTGACGTATGCTGCTGCATAGCCGATAAGACCAGAGCTGGTCTGTTGATTGGCGAAGCCCAGGCTTCCGACAATGGTAGGAGCGCTTGGCGTTGTAACATCAAATATGGTCACGCCGCTAGGTGCGACCAGGGCGATTGATCTACTCCCGATATAGACGCCGTTTGCGAATCCCTGCGCTCCATTTGGGGAGCCACTTAGTACCGGGTTCTGACTGATGGCGGTAACCGCACCTAGTGTTCCTGACGATATATCGACAACGCCTATATACCCCTGGGCAAAAAACAACAGTTGCTTGCCATCTGGAGATATAGTCATATTCAAACTCTGAGCGCTCACTTGGATTTGCGATGTGAGAGTCATGTTGTTGGGGTCGGAAATTGGCCTGCCCGATCTTTTGTACCAATTTGATTGTTAGTGTAGCGCAGCTATCTCTGAGGTCAGATTGTTGCCGTATGAGGTGTGGGGAGGCGGGATGAGCGTAGCGATTCCCGCCTCCCCACACCTCAGGCTCGTAGTCATCCAGGCCTGGGGCGCCGGTGGTCGATAGCTCAGCGAAGAGTGAGGCCGGACGGTGTTGTAGTGGACTCGCCAGCGCTCCGCCAGCACCCTGATCTCCTTCATCGAGTAGAAGATTTCACCATTCAAAAACTCATCCCGCAGCTTCGAGTTGAAGCTTTCACAGTAGCCGTTCTCCCACGGGCTTCCCGGTTCGATGTACGCCGTCTTTGTTCCCGTGCCAGCCAGCCATTTGCGCAGATCCCGGGCGACGAACTCGGGGCCGTTGTCGGAGCGAAGATGCTCCGGCACACCCCTCATCACCATCACGTCGGCCAGCGCCTCGATCACCTTCGCCGAACTCCATCGCCGCTCCGCCCGGATCATCAGGCACTCCCTGGTGTATTCGTCGATCAGGTTCAGCATCCGCACCGTCCTTCCGTCGTGCGTCTTCGCGCTCACGAAGTCGTACGACCATACATGGTTCGCATGCTCCGGCCGCAGCCGCGCGCACGATCCATCGTTGAACCACAGCCGTCCGCGCGGCTTCTGCCTCTGCGGAACCTTCAGCCCTTCCCGTCGCCAGATGCGCTCGACTCGGTCCTTGCCCACGTGCCAGCCATCGTCTCTCAGCACCGCCGTGATCCGGCGATAGCCATAGCGTCCATACTGGCTGGCCGCGGCGATGATCGCCGCGGTCAACGCATCTTCGTCCTCTCGCCGTGTCAGCTGGTAGCGCTGCGTGCCGCGTGGCTGATTCACCAGCCGGCACGCCCGCCGCTCGCTCAGGCCCTGTTCCTGAGCATGGTCCGCTGCACAACGCCGACGCTCAGGGCTTAGAAGTTTCCCGAGGCAATGTCCTTCAGGATCAACTTCTCAAGGCTCAACTCGCTCACCAGCCGCTTCAGCTTGGCATTCTCCGACTCCAACTCCTTCAGCCGACGCGCCTGGTCCACCTGCAAGCCGCCAAACTCTTTCCGCCAGCGATAGTACGTCTGCTCAGTGATGCCGTTTTCCCGACACGCAATCGGGGTCGTCTTGCCGTTCGCAACCGCGACCTCAATCTGCCGCAGCAAACTCACAATCTGCTCCGGTGTATGCTTCTTGCCCTTCGCCATCTTCCGCTCCTTTTGGTCCAGTCTCTCTCATCAAAACTGGTTCAAAAAAGGCCGGGCACTCCACATCCTCGGTCTATTTTCACCCTAGAGATTTGATGCTGTTCTGAGTTCGACCTTCCAAGAGGACAGTGGTCATTGATAAGGAAATCCGTGGGGGCGCATGCTCCCGGAGGTTCAAGTCCCTCCCTGGCCAGCAACAGCATTACATCACGGAGTCCGGAAAAAAGGACCCTGGCTCTTGTCAATCTTTTCTGGGGCTCGACTGGGAGGCTCAACCGGTGTTCCTCTCGGAACCACGCGGACACGCCGAATGCAAAGTAAGGTGAAAACTCTATGCTTGTCTCAACTCCTGATACACCTCCTTACGTGATAAACAGTGCGAAATACATAACAGCCCGAAAATCCGCAAAGGGCGTCGATCTTCGGCCAACTCCCGCAATCGCATCCGCAGCTGCTCGTTGGCTTCAACCGCACGGGCACGGAATTTAGATCACCTGAACGGGCAAATCTCGTCCCAACGCCCGATTGTCACCCAGATCGTTTCTCATTTTTCAAGTGGGACAATAACTGTATCGTAGTTCCGCAAAACGGTTAACTCTCCGAACTGCCCCTTGTGCAATCGTGCGGTGTCGCTCAGGAGATCTTGGACTGTATCCACTTTGTCTCTTCCAAATTTGAGAATCAAATCCCCTTCAGCAAATCCACTCCTCGCAGCGGCGCTACCTGCCGGAACGCTCACAACCACCACGCCCGATTCACCAGGCGCTCCCATCGCCGACATCTCATCGAGCCCTACGAGGTTCCTAACTGTCGCCCCCTCCCAGAGCGCCGACTTTCTGCTGCGATTATGCTGCAGAGTCATCGAAGTACTAGCTGCGCTTCCTGGGAGGACCGGCTGACGTGCAATTCGGCGCAGAGCGGGTCGCTGCACGCCAAATTGATCCATATCGAAATTGAGGAAGCCGATCTGGCGGGCTGGCGAGTCAGGAAGAACTGTGTAGTCTCCGGAATCAGGATTGCGGAATTGCGCATTGCCGCACACCGAGTGTTCATCCTGACCGGTCAGCTTTTGAAGAGCCGTCGCCGGAGATGGTTGTTTCGCTTTGGGATCCTGAAGGAAATTGAAATCGATATCTTCGCCCCATGATCTCATCTCGATTGGCTGATACGGCGCGAAAACTATGTTGTTGCGAACCACGTCTTCACTATCGAGGAACCAGACATGCGCATGCAGCGTGTTGTTGACCATCACGTTGTTTTCGCAAACCCGATAGAATCCTTCCCGAAGCTTGATTCCGCCATTGAGACAGAGGTTGTTTCGAATCTGGTAATTGGTGGACCCATCATCCAGATCGATGTCCCAGCCGTGATCGCAGCGCCAGCGGGAGTTGGACAGAAGAGTCGGCCCGATCGCATCGAGCACGGGTAGAGACCCTTGATTGCTTGCCATGAATGTGTCGGGCTTTCCTTCCTTAAGTCGCCACCATCGATCCCTTCCCCATGAGTTGAACGAACCGTGATCTGAAGTTTCTTTCACCGTATCGAAGACGTCACAGAAGTCGATGTGATGTCCTCCCCATGTGCCGTCGCCGATATTGATTCCTGCTCGCGGAACATCGTAGAGAGAACAATGCCGGATGGTGATCGATTCAGACATCGATATCTCGATGGGCGAGGTCTGCTTTTCGATACGCCCGGTCTGATAGATCAGAGCGTCTTCTACTGTGCACTCTTTTGGGTATTCATTTGATCGAGGGCCTGGAGTTTTGTCGATCTCTGCAAAGGTTTGCGTGGCGCGAGGATCAAAGAGCGGAGACCGAACCGCGGCGGGGCTGCCAACGAAACAGATGCCTCTGGCGCCCGCTCCGGCGATATGGCAGCCCGAAATCAGCAGCCTGCGGTTGTACCCGCTTGCGAAAATCGCATTTCCGCCAAGCTGATCAAGAAAACAGTCCGTGATCCTGCAATCCTCGGTTCCGGTCAGGAATACGGCGCCGCCGCGATAGATGCGCCAATCGCTGCGGAGCAATGGCTCTCGGCTTTCCATAAAAGTGTGCAGGCACTCCTTGAACGTGAGCCCCTGCAATTCGATCGCCTTTACGGGCTGGCCGGGGGTTCCTTGAAATTCCACCAGATGCTTCAGGCGCACCGTCTCGACCACCGCGTTCTGCAGGTCCAGCCCTTTCGTTGGGTAGTAGTAGAGGCTCGAAGTCTCCTCGTTCAAAAACCACTCCCCCGGTGCATCGAGTTCCTCGAAGATGTTCTCCACGTAGCGATATTTCGTGTTCAGCTGGTTCGGTCCATTCTGCTGCCAACCGCCTTCCAGAACCACATCTCCGTCAGCATTCTTGCCCGTGATCACATAGGAGAGGCTCCCCCACATCGGCTCGTTCAGCCCGTGAACGTACCCCCCGCGAGGATCACGCCACCGGCCAACGCGGTCCCTGCTGATTGCATCCGGCGACCAGCCGTTGAGCCGAGCATGTGGATCGTAATTCGGATAACGAGCGAGGATCTGACGTTTCCCGTTGATAAAGAGCTGATCGGTTCGCGTGCCCGGCGGCACCTTGGCAATCATGATTCCGTCACGATAAGGGCTCCAGTTCAAATGGAGCCTTGTCCCCCCACTAAGAACAACATTCTCATCTGGGAACGCCGCGTAGGTAATCGGCGCCTCCGGCTCTCCGGAATCCTCTGGAGCAAAGACGACTGTCTCAGGAAGATAATAGGTACCTGAACGAAAGTAGACCGTTATACTTCCAGCGGCCGTGCCCTTGAGACGGCGAACCGCCGCCTGCGCTGCTGTGATGGAACGGAGCGGGGCAGTGATGCTCCCAGGGTTGGAGTCATTTCCGGTCAGACTCACACAAATAACATTCTGCCGAAGGCCAACCGCTTTCTGCGACATGGCAGAAACCAGTCTCGGTGACATAAGCTCGTGTGAGACTCCGGCAATGATCGCTGTTCCAGTTGCACAGCGGAGAAACTCTCTCCGGTTGAAGCTCCCTCTCTCCGTCAATTCGCACTCCTTAGGCGCTGAATTCTGGTGCCACTTCTTAGGACAATCCGGTCTGTGGTTCCGCCGATTCCAAGAGAGACGCACCGGTACCGGCCCATATGTGCGATCGAAGGATCTCGATGACAGCGTGAGTCGCTCGCCATTCGCCCACGCTGTTGACAACTCTGTGGACGCGACGATAATATCACGTTGCGTTAACGTCCACGTTCGGTAATTCTCAGATTTTGAAGCAATTTGTCATTGTTGGAAAGGCCGGAGACATTCTGGATTCTTCACAGTTCACCCGTCGAGAAATCATCAGACTGTGTGCAGCGGGCGTTGCGGGAGCAGCCGTTTTACCGGGCACCGGCTTTGCCGCCTCACTCGATTCGCAAGACCCCGTGGCCCCTTTTGGGCTCGGCCCGCATGCGGTCCGGCCAGTCCACCCTGATCAACTCGAAGCGATCGATCCGGCCGATATCAAAGTTGGCGGCGAAATTGGCCGGCGTATCGACATTACGGTCGCCAATAACATCCTGCGCCTTAACGTGGACGAAAAGTACCTCCGGTATTTCGGGCCAAAGAATAGCCCGGACGGTACCTTTCTTGGCGTCGGCACATTCCTCGATGGCGTCGTGAAGCTGGCCTATTCCACACGCAACCCCGACCTGATGGCATTGAAAAATCGCCTGGTCACCACATTGATCAGGGATCAAGCGCCAGATGGATACGTCGGCTGTATGTCGCGGGAAAATCGGATGTGGAAGCTATGGGATCTCCATGAGACGAACTACATCATTTACGGATTGACCAGCAACTATGAACTATTCGGCGACGAGCCGTCTTTGCTGGCTGCGCGAAAGGCAGCCAATTACATTGTTGAGCACTGGTCGACCATGCCTCCCCACTGGGCGGCCAATATGAAAGTCGCTGTATTTATCATGGTGACCGGATTGGACCGGACGATGATCCGGCTTTATCGCGTCACGGGTGATCGGCGATATCTGAATTTTGAGCTGACCCAGCGAAACCTGGGAAACTGGAATCCGGGAATTCAAATCGGCAGGCGCTCGCCCCTTCGCGGACATACTTACGCATACTTTGCCGCATGCATGGCCCAGTTGGAGTTGTATCGTGTAATGCCGGATCAAAAATTGCTGGTTCCCACTTTGGATGCAATGCGCTTTCTGGTAGACGGCGATGGAATGACCATTACCGGCGGAGTCGGACAAGCTGAGTGCTGGACAGACGATCAGGACGGAGGGAGGGACCTTCAGGAGACCTGCTCCACCTGCTATCAGCTTCGGGTGTATGACAATCTTCTCCGGCTTACGGGCGATTCGCGATACGGTGACCTGATTGAGCGAACCCTCTACAACACATTTTTCGGCGCGGAATCCAGCGACGGCCATCGCCTTCGCTACTTTACGCCGCTGGCGGGCGAGCGGGTGTACGCCGACAACGCCACCTGCTGCCCAAATAACTTTCGCAGAATGATTCCCGAGGTCGTTTCGCTGATCTGCTACCGCGATGGCAACGGAGTAGCCGTCAACCTTTATTCCCCATGCCAGGCGACAATTCGACGCGATGACGGTTCCTCGATCTCCATCGAGCAGCAGACCGATTACCCCGCTTCCGGTAAAGTCGCAATTCGCGTCAATCCATCCACCACGGCCAGGTTTCCTCTCAAACTAAGAATTCCTTTGTGGTGCAAGACCGCCGCCGTTTCAATTAACGGAGAACCTTTGAACGTGGCTTGCACGCCGGGAACATTTGTCGTCCTAGACCGTACCTGGAAGAACGGCGATCAGGTGGAGCTGAACCTGCCGATGGAGTGGCGGCTGGTGGAGGGACGCTTGCGTCAGGCGGGGCGAGCGGCAGTCATGCGCGGGCCAGCGGTATTCTGCCTTGATCCGAGCCAAAGCAAAATGCTCGCGGGTGAAAGCGCGTCAAACCTGGGAAGGATTGTGATCGACAAGACTCTCATAAATCCCGGTCCGGCGCACAGCAGCGCAGTTCGGCCCGACGGTATCGCCTGCAATCTCAAAGGAGAGACCGTTGTCGGCGCGTTGGGGGATGAAGGAAACATCGCGTTATCCCTGACGGAGTTCCCGGATCCGAACGGCCGGTGTTGCTACTTTAAGGTTCCGGACCTTGCAGCGGAGGCAGTTCAGGATGAATTGGTCGGATGGTGGAAGCAGGGGGGACAATCATGATTCCGTCTCTGCGCCGCGGATACACAAATATGAGCACCGCTATAACAACAGACGGCAGATTTGTGGTAGTTTAACGCCCTATGAGAGCGCCCTATACACGTCGCGAAGTTCTGGCAACTGGAAGCACGGCGGCCGCGTTTACAATGTTTCCAGTGCTGGACTCCTTTGCTTCGACAGTTCCTGCTGCTAATGCAAGCGCGAACGAGGAGCAGCTAATTTCCATCTATAAGCAGCTCACCGTTTCCTTGAAGTCAGTACTGGAAGCAGCGACGCTCAGGCTCGATAACGGGCTAAAGCTATTCCTGCCTTCCAAAGTCGGAGGCTATAACGGGATCTGGCCCGACGACAGTATCTATCCGTTCATCGCGGACCCGAAGATTGCCGTCGAGAGTGAGTTGTCCGCCCTCTTGGCGTTCTTAACGCCAAGCATCGTCGAGATGGCCCAATTGCCAGACCGCATCGAGCCGGACGGTTTGCCTATTCTTTCTCCAGGACCATCCGATCGCCCGCCAATGACCGATCGCATGCCCCTCCATCTGCCGGGTACCTGGGTTCGGCTCCTTGATTATTACCAGGGTATGGGGATTGAGATCCCGAGAAAACGAGAGTGGGCCCAGGGTATCTCGCGAAGCTTCGGTCTAGTCTCCTTTGCCTGCGGTCTGGCCTATTCTGACCCGCAGCATCCAGCGATCGGCTTCGGTTTCATGGATAGCGTTAAGATCAGCGGCTTCGAGTTGATGAGTTCTCTGGTTCTATATCGGGGCTTTCAACGAGCCGTTAAGCTCTTCCAGGATGAGATAGATGCTCCTACTCTGGATAGCTGGAAGTGGAAAGCGCAGGAGATCCCCGCGAACCTGTACAGGTTGTACGATCCTGCGATCGGCGGTTATGTGGAGGGATCACGCCAGGGGCATCAATTCAGCGTTTGGGGAAATGGTTTGGCATACTCCATGGCGCCGGAAGATGCCAAGCGACAGATATTCAAGTTCTATCAACAGAACCGGTCGAAGATTTTTTTACGTGGTTACACTCGGCAGATGGCAGAACCCGACGGATGGGAAGGTCCGGGGCAGAGCAAGCTGTTTTATCAAAACGGAGGATTTTGGGGCACCGGAACCGGGTATGTCCTTCCGGTGCTATATGACAACGATCCGACATTTGCGCTCGAGCTGGCAAACGATCTAGTTCAAAACTTGCCCCAGGTGAACTATTGTGAGTGGCTGGACCCCGTAAACGGCATCCCGAATGGGGCGATGGGTTTTCTCGGAAGTATCTCCGTTCCTGCCATGGGTCTTCGAAGCATTCTCGAACGAAGACCGTTGATCGATTACTTCTGAGTGGCCGAATCGATCGTAGTGAATAAGGGGCGGAAATGCTTCATTCATGGACAAACGGCGGAGGGGTGCAGGCTCCCTCGCAGTTCTCACGCATGGTTTGCTCCGCATCGACTTCGAGACTCGATTCTCAACCGGGCACCCCGCTCCAAAGCGAGAGGGTGGTTACACTCAATAAACCTAACGGAATGTGTTGTTTGCACGAGCCGAACCTCCGAAATGTCGACTTTGGAGGCCAGTCGCGTGCGCGCAATTTCTAGACTTTCAAAAAATCCAAATGCCTGCGAACGAATTTGGAGGCCAGTGGAAAGGCCCACCGCGTTGGCAAGGTCACTACTCGCAGGTGTAGGGCCGTCCGCTGGCGCCACGGCAGGCAGCAATTGAACCTTTTCCCCTGCACCATCGTCGATTCCTCTCGATAACAGCGATTTCGCATCTTCCCAACATCCGTAAGCAATGGGATGGACGCCCCCGATCGAAACGGCATCGAGTGTGCCAGAGTGGAAGGTGTAAGACCGACCACTACATAATGACGGAGGCGTCCCAGATGAAGGTTAAGACGATTGGCATTGATGTAGCAAAGAATGTTTTTCAAGTGCATGGGGTGGATGAAGATGGAAAAGTCGTGTTGCGCAAGCAGCTGCGGCGAAGTCAGATCATGGAGTTCTTCGCCCAGCGGCTTCCATGCCTGGTGGGAATGGAGGCTTGTGGAAGTGCTCACCATTGGGCGCGGCGACTGATGAAAATCGGCTACACGGTAAAGTTGATGGCGCCCCAGTTTGTGAAGCCCTATGTAAAGACGAACAAGAATGATGCGGCGGATGCGGAGGCGATCTGCGAAGCGGTGAGTCGTCCTACTATGCGCTTTGTGCCCGTCAAGACGGTAGATCAGCAGGCGGCGTTGTCCGTTCATCGAGCCCGGCAGGGCTTCGTGCAGCAACGCACCGCACAGGCGAATCAGATTCGTGGCCTGCTGGCAGAATATG
>JAJYSL010000159.1 GCA_021793595.1 Acidobacteriota bacterium | reverse complement strand
CGGGATGATGTGTTGAACAAAAGCTACACCCACACATGGATGTGCTATGTCCCGGGACTGCCGCGTGAGCTGGACTATCCTGAGATCCTGGGACTAACGGCTCCCAATCCGGCGTTGGTGTTGAACAATCGGCAGGATTCGCTGTTTACTCTTACCGAAATGGAACGGGCCGACCGGATTTTGACGGAGATTTACAACAAGGCAGGTTTCCCGGAACGATTTCGGGCCAGCTTCCATGATGGACCGCATAAGTTCGATATCTCGATGCAGAAAGAAGCCTTTGCCTGGTTCGACCGCTGGCTGAAGAGCGAATCGAATTGATTCCGCGAAGCAACTGCTGGTACACCCAGCCATGAGGATTGCTAAACGGACACAAATGAAACCGTTCAAAAAGAGAAGCTTTGGATAATTTTTCAGCCTGTAGCCAATAGGAATGCGCAAGCATGGATTAGTTCTGGCGGCGCGGGATCGCATCTCGAACATTTAGCGCGCATGCGTGGTGGAGGAGCGGAGTCTTCCCTTCAAAGTGGGAACGAGAGATCCTCGTATCTTTAAAACGGACGAAGAACATGCGCTGAAGATACCGTCCATACAATGCCCGCCGTACGCTACTTTTGCGCTGCAACCACAATTGTTCCCATGTCATACCATCCGTCGGCCTGTCGTCCCTGAATGCCAAATCGAATCGCGGGTAGTTGCGTCTGGGGATCGAGCATCGCCACGCGAAATGTATAGGTGCCTGGAGCGAGGTTGTCGGGGATGTACAGCGAATCGTCGACCACCGCATCTCCGGGAAGCCACTTGCGCACATCGGCGGGAACTCGAATCACTGCACTGCTATTAGCGGAGCGGAGTTCCACGGCCAGCCAGTATTTCCGGTAGACGGGGGCCACTCCGGCGTTTAGCCACCACATGTGCATGGGCATCATTTCCCCCGGCCTCACCGTTTTTGGATACTCCAGGCGACGCAGGACGAAGCGATAGCCCATCTTCTTTTCAAACGCCTCAAACTGAGGCTTCCAGTCTGGCGGGATCGGAGAAGACTTCACGTTCAGCGAACTGATGTGCCAGCGCAGCGCCTGGTCGAGGATGTAGGAAACGTCGAAGCCATCTCTTTTCCAACTCCACGGAGTGCCACATGTTTCCAAAGAAACCGGGCTGCGCTGCCATACATTCTGAATTCCAGCACGCACCACTTGTTGTGGATAGACGTCCAGCATCTCCGGCGAAAAGAACCCGTCGTTCGATGACAAGCGCATATCTCCCAGACAATCCAGTCGCCAGCCAGCGCCTTGCTGCGTGCCGTACGCCAGCGCCTCGGGCTCATCAAAGTTCATCAGCAACGTCGTACGCGGAAACGCCTTGAGCCAGATATCGATCAACTCTTTTTGAACCGGAAATGCCGGCATGTACGGACTCCAGCCTTCGCCCCAATATCCAACGGAAGAGATGTCGACGCTGTCGAGGTAAGGATTTCCGTCGTATCTCTCTCCCGCGGCGGCGACCAGCTCTCCCCAATCTTTCAGATAGAGCGGATCGCTGAAATCCGGCTGCCACACGCTGCCATCGGGATCAGTTGGCTTGTTGGCGCGCCGCGCGCCGGAGTTCTGGTACCAGGCAGGCAATGGTTCGATGGAGCCATCTTTTCCAGCATACGGCATCAAGCGAATCGCCAATCTCTGTCCGTGCTCTTTCGCTTCCTGAAGCGCGAGATCAATAATGTCCCAGCGATATTTTCCTTGCTCCGGCTCGATGGTGTTCCAGTACCAGCGAACGTAGGCGATCGACGTGTCGGGAAAGTCCGGTTTCGTCGGAGCCTGCTGCAGGCGTGTCACCGGGCCGAACTCCGACCACGTAAATTTCGGATTGATCGCGTCGCCGTTGAACCGCTGGAATGTCGTAATTCCCATTCCAGGATTCACCAGCACATCGTGAGTCTCCACTGGTCGAATTACCACGGTGTCGGTTTGCCCATACGCCTGCGCCGCGATAGCGACGATGAGAAACAGCCAAAAGCAGCACCAGTTCAGGCTAGTTTGCCTGCAGGACTTCAAGGTGAATCGATTTTTACGCATTGGAGGATTCCGCATATCTGTTAATTTCCATATCTTACATAAATCTTGCGGATGCGATAGGATTCTGTGCAATAAAAAAACAATCGGAAGCGAGTTGCGAATGGCCGATCCCGATCCTAAGTCTGCGGCGCCCAGCGATAGCAGCCTGGGCGTGGATGACCCCATTACTCGCCGCGATTTTCTTGGCTCCACATTAATGGTCTCCGGAGCTACGCTACTAAGCGGCCTCAAGCCTGCGGATCTGCTGGCTTCAACGACGACCGACGAGTTTACCGGCTATGGCGGCGTTGGCGAATACAGCCATTCCAACGGCAATACGCTGGCTGTCATGCAGGCTGGCCACACCATCCGCGACGGTGTCTACAATTCCCTGCCCAACAACATTACAGACACGGAAGAGCAGTTCAACACCATGTTTGCAAAGTACGGCTTCGATGCGCAGAAGGATATCGCCGGCATCATTCTCAACCGATTGGGGTCACGCGTATCTAAGCCCCCAGCCCGGATTCTTTTTCGGCAAAGATGGCCAGCCTGCGCCACGAGAGATTCTGCGCCGTGCGCCATTCGGCCGGGTTGCATTTGCCAACACCGATCTCGCCGGCGCCGCAGATCACCGCTTCTCCATCCTCGAAGCGCAACGAGTCCTAAATCAGCTGCTGGATCAGGTTCTGGGGATGTAGGGGTTTGGCGGGAGAATTGCGCACCAAGTGGAAGGATTATGCGGGAAAGTTGAAGGTTTATGCAGCGGTGGCTATGCCTATAAATTACTATTCCGCAATGGCTTAGCGCATGTTTCTGCTCTGGCGGGCCAATTTTCGGTCCCACTCACGCTAAAAAAAACGGCTTGAATGGGTACCCGGCACCCGACAAAAAATGGAGCGCCCTGAAGGCCTTGGCCTGAAAGTGTCTACATCAATTGTAGCGAGTTGAGGTGATCTTCACGCCATAAGGCCGGGCTGGGGGCGGACAAAGAAGCGGCATGAAGGCGAGTGCCACCATGCCGCCTTTGGTTGCGGATCAAATTATGCCAGCGCCGAGCCTGCGCCTTCGGTGGACAACCCAAGTTCCGCAAAGGCCTTTTCGGCGATCTCGGTCTTGATAACACCGTCGCGCGCCAATTTGGAAAGAGTCGATGCGACGATCGATTCTGCGTCCACTTCAAAGTGACGGCGCAGATGCTCGCGGTTGTCCGAGCGGCCAAAGCCATCGGTGCCGAGTGACACCAGCCGCGATCCGAGCCAGGGCGCCAGTCCGTCCGGCATCGACTTCATGTAATCGCTCGCCGCAATAATTGGACCCGCAGCTTTGCCCAGAGCCGCCAGAACGTACGGTGTCTGCTGTTTCTCTCCGGGATGCAGCCGATTCCAGCGCTCCACACGCAGGGCGTCGCGCCGCAGCTCGTTGTAGCTGGTGACGCTCCAGACATCGGCAGCGATCTTGTATTTTTCCACCAAAATCTGCTGTGCGCGAACCGCCTCGTTCAAAATGGGGCCGGAGCCGAAGATCTGCGCCTGCGCCTTGCCACCCTCTGCGGCTTTGTACTTGTAAATACCGCGGAGAATTCCTTCCTGAATTCCCTCACCGGAAGGCATCGCCGGCATTGGATAGGCTTCGTTGTACATGGTGATGTAGTAGAAGCAATTCTCGCCGGCCTCATACATGCGACGAATTCCGTCCTGGATGATGACGGCCATTTCGTACGCATACGCAGGATCATAGGTGAGGCAGGTGGGAATGGTGCCGGACAACACCGGCGAGTGACCATCCTGATGCTGCAGTCCTTCGCCCAGCATGGTGGTGCGCCCCGCAGTGCCGCCCATCATAAAGCCCTTGCCGCGTGAATCAGCGAAGGCCCACGCCATGTCTCCAATACGTTGGAAGCCAAACATCGAGTAATACATGTAGAACGGGATCATCGGAATGCGGTAGTTGGCATAGGCCGTTCCCGCAGCCGTGAAGGACGCCATGGACCCGGCTTCGGTGATGCCCTCTTCCAGAATTTGTCCGTCGACATTCTCTCGGTAAGACAGCAGCATGTCGGCATCATGGGGGGTGTACTTCTGGCCTTCGTGGGCATAAATGCCAACCTGCTTGATGGCTGACTCCATGCCAAAGGTGCGGGCTTCATCGGGAACGATGGGGACGATGAGTTTGCCGATTTTTTCATCCTTCATCAAGCCGCGCAGAATTCCGACAAAGCCGCCGGTGGTGGATACGGCGCGACCCTTCGACCCTGCAAGCCATTCATTGAAAAAATCCAGCTTAGGCGCTTCAAAGGTTGGCTTGGGAACTTCGCGCTTCGGAAGCGAGCCTCCGAGGGCGGCACGTCGTGCCTGCAAGTACTGCATTGCCGGATCGCTGGGATCGGGGCGATAGAAATCCGCGTGCTTGGCGGCGCCTTCCGGGAGCGGAATATCGAAATGCTTCACGAACTCTGCGAGGCTCTCGTCGGTTAGCTTCTTTTCCGAGTGGGTGGCGTTGCGGGCCTGCGCTGAGCCAAGTCCGTAGCCTTTGACAGTTTTTGCCAGAATGACAGTCGGGCTGCCCTTGTGTTCGACGGCCCGCTTGTAGGCGTTATAAATCTTCGCGGGATCGTGACCGCCGCGATGCAACCTGAAAATCTGCTTGTCGGTCTTATCTTCCACCAGCTTCAGCAGCTCAGGATATTTGCCGAAGAAGTTCTCGCGCAGATACTTGCCGTTCTTGGCTTTGAAGGTCTGGTAATCGCCGTCGACGCATTCTTCCATGCGCTTCAACAGCAGCCCCTGGTGGTCGCGCTCGAACAACTCGTCCCAGTCCGAACCCCAGATCACCTTAATGACGTTCCAGCCGGCTCCGCGGAACGTGGCCTCCAGCTCATCGATGATGCGCTTATTGCCGCGTACCGGACCGTCGAGTCGCTGCAGATTGCAATTAACGACGAAAATCAGGTTGTCCAGTTTTTCTCTTGATCCCAGAGAAACGGCGCCCAAGGTTTCGACCTCGTCCGTCTCGCCGTCTCCGACAAACGCCCAGACCTTTCGATCCGTCTTCTCGATCAGGTCCCGGTTCTCCAGATACTTCATGAAGCGCGCTTGATAAATGGCGTTCAGTGGGCCGATACCCATGGAAACTGTTGGGAACTGCCAGAAGTCCGGCATCAACCAAGGGTGTGGATAGCTGGAAAGGCCGGGGGTGTCGCGTAATTCATGGCGGAAATTGTTGAGCCGATCGTCGTCGAAGCGACCTTCCAGATACGCTCGCGCATAGACGCCGGGTGAAGCATGACCCTGAAAATAAATCAGGTCGCCCGGCTGGTCACCATAGCGGGCTTTAAAGAAGTGATTGAATCCCACTTCCAGCAGGGTTGCCAGGGAGGAATAGGTGGAGATATGGCCGCCGATACCGGCATCTTCCTTGTTCTGATGATGGACCATCGCCATCGCATTCCAGCGCAGCAACGCTTCGATACGCCGCTCCATCTGACGATCCCCTGGATACGGAACTTCGTCATGTTTGGGGATGGTATTCCAGTACGGCGTTACCACTTCGCCTACTGCTGGCACCCCAGCTTCACGGGCGCGCGCGCGGAGTGCGGCCAGCAGAGCGGCTCCCTGCTCCCAATCCTGCGCAACCACCTCGTCAAATGCTTCGATCCATTCTGCGACCTCAGCGGTCAAATCTCTTTGAACGGCCTGGTCTACTTTCGTCGCCATGTCGTTCCCCTTCATGTCTCTGCCTTCGGATATCATCGCTGTCTTTAGGATAAATGGCGCCATGCCCCAGACGCCAGTGCCGCCTATGACGCCCTCCTCTGGCGCGGCGATGCCTCGCTGCGACAGGGTGTAACGGCCGGACTGAAACACACCAAGAGGATGAGGTAAGAATGACGGCGGCAACGGCCATCGTTCACTTATCGAAGATGCGGAAGAAAGCCTCCCAATAAGCCCCTGCTGTCTCGAAACGCAAACATACCGTCTGCGCAATCTGCAGCCCATACCATCTATTTCTGCCGGTAGAACACCAGCGTGCAACTCGGCGCCTCGGCGAACTGAATTGACAGATGCATCAAATCGCTGCCCTTCATTTGCCTGCGTCTGCGCTTGTTCCGCCAGGGTGTCCTCGAATCCGTGATCGGTTCTCCAAACGGAGAAGCTGCGCGACATCATTTCAATGTCAAGACGGCGACCGCCGCTGCGCAATTGTCGATTCGCAGACCGGGATGCTGTGCCAGCAGATCGTCCCACATTTTGTAGAGTCCCTCGATGTCCCCAATTTCCGTCATTCCGATGCGATCGGGAGCATCCGCCGCCTTCCAGTACGGTGCCGGCATAATGTTGAAGTCCTGCCGATACCATGTCATTTCAAACTGACGGATGAACCCGGAAACCATACCGGTAATTCCCTTGTGCGCTGCCGGGTCGCCGAGATTTGCCAGCAACGCATCCTGCTCGGTCGATGGATTTTGGTGAAGGAACCAGTTTGGGTGGTCGCGCACGATTTTCGTTCCGGGCAGGGCGGTTTCAGGCTCAATCCAGAGGCAGAAACCAAGGTCATCCGCCCGCAATGCCTTCCCCATTGGCCGGATGCCGTTGGGATAATAGAGTGGGCTGGGAAACCAGTCGCCGCGATTCTTCCACCACGGATTCGTCGGATCGGTTTCGGCACCGATGGAGGCACCGTACCACCCGGCGTCGACAGCGTACACTTGGCGTGGAATTTTGTGCTGGTGAACCCAGTCAATGTAGGCCAGTTTATCCGATGCCCGATGATTGGGTCTTCGCCAGTCCATCCATGCGACGCCAACAGCCTTACTGGCCAGACAACCTCATGAGGCGCTACATCAAGCCGGTTGCGCGCGCAATCGGCATTCACAAGAACATCGGCTGGCACACCTTCCGCCATTCTTTCGGCACTTTGCTGAAGGCGAACGGAGGAGATGTGAAGACCGTACAGGAGCTCTTGAGGCACGCCAACAGCAGGATCACACTTGACGTGTACACGCAGGCAGTGAACGCAAACAAGCGAGCCGCCCAGAGCAAGGTTGTCAGGATGATGGTGCCGGGCGTGGATCACGAAGAGGTTGAAAATGACCCGCGGAATCAACGTCAGGGAGCCTAATGGACCCTTATCGGACCCCAGATTTCGTTGTCACTTTAGGTCCATACGTCCCATAGGTCTTTTGGAATGTATGGCGGGGACGACGGGGCTCGAACCCGCGACCTCTGCCGTGACAGCAAACTTACCACGCGTAACTTATAGAAATCAGGGGCACGAATGGCCCGTTTGAGCGCCCTGAGACACCCTTGGCAACGCTTATTGGACCCTTATCGAACCCATGTCCTCTGTCCTTGCGACCTCTGCCCACGCCGCATGAATGCTGGCGATTTCGCGCAAAACCTCTGCCCAAAATCTTCCAAATTATGTAGATTCCACTCCAAACCTCTGCCGCAGATCGGCAGAGGTTTGGGTCCAATAAGACCGCTGTTGCGTGCCCCACCGGCACTGCCCGTCACTGCAGAAGATTCGGAAAGCGATTCTTCCGAAGGTCATCGATGATCTTTGCCGAGAGTTTCCACGCCTCGCCCTGGATGCGGACAATCAGTTCATCCCACACCATTGCAAATGCTCTCAAGGCTTCTGGTTCATCGAAGTGGACTCCAGCCGGGAGCAGCGGTTTAATATCCTCGGTCAAGCTGCGCTCCAGCTTTTGCAGCATTCGCTCTTCCGCCGCGGCACGATGAATGGGCGTGCCCTCAAGTTCAAGATAGTGGTCGAAGCAGGTGAGGAGCTTGCCACGGTCGAGATTGAGCTGCTTCAATCCTTCATACAAATCGAAAAGGTCACGGTTCTTGCGCCGCTGCAGGAGCGCCCGCAGCTTTGTGCCGAAGAGTTCTTCCGGTTCAAACGAGACGATCTCCGTCTCTCCCTGATGCCAGCGGCTATTCACAGAAAATGGATAGCGCCTGAGTCCGAGCAGGCAAACGTGCTCGCGAGTATTGATCTCGACTTTGAGCTTGAGCTTCGTGCTCGCGTCCCCTTCGGAAGCATAGCGGAAGATGAGATGAATGGAATGACCGGCCTGCTCTCTTTTGCAGTCGCCGAGCCACGATAGAGACTTACGCACAGCATCGACGGTCGCGCCAATCGGCTCGGCTTCTGTCTGGACGAGGTCGATGTCTTCGGAATATCGAAGCGGTTGCGCAAAGAGCAGCTTGTGGATCGCAGTGCCGCCACGGAAGGCAATCTTGCCTTGCAGCTCGGAGGCATTAAACAGGTCACAGAGAGCGCGGCAGATGATGAGGTCTTGTTCCACCTGTCGCAGGTCGGGCCATGGAGCTTTGGCTGTCCACTCCTGAAGGTAAGCGCTGGGAATCAAAAATCCACCTCCACCTGCTCATGGATCGTTAGACGCCACTTCATGTTCTTCTCAGCGGCTTCCGCAGAGGTTTCCAGAATCGGCCTGATGGCCGGATCGAGTGGCTTGAACGATTTCGCCTGGGCCGCAAACGACTCCAGCGCCGCCGACTGCCGGGAATAGCCTGCCAGGTCGAGCAGATAACCCAGCCGGCGAACCGCAGAGTTCTCATAGAATTCTGCGATCTTCGCCAGCTTGCGCGGGACCGCTTTAGCGCCGATGTCTTTGACGATCTGCGCCACTCCGTCGATACCGGATGCCTTATGGAAGTAGCGCACGCAATCCAGCAGGGTCAGCTCGACCCCGGCGACCTTGGTGAAACCCTCAGCGGTCTTGATCGTGACCAGCCATTCCGGCCGATTTGCCTGCTCGAAGATTTCCGGCGCCTGGTAGATAAACTGAAGCCGATGACGGCCGATTTCAAGCAGACGGAGCTGCTTTGGCACGACGATTTGGAAGACCATCGCAGCCTGATGAGATGCGCCATGAAACGCTGCTGCTCGCAGTAGCGAGACGCGATAGTCAATGCGTTGATGCTGCATAAGAGGGTCAATCCAACGAACAGGATCGGGCGCACCGAGACTCCGGTCTTCGGGGCGCAGAATCAGGTAAAACTCGTGGCGAGCGTTGACGAGCTTGCGCTTCTTCACCAACCGATGAGCGGCTGCTGTGAACGCAGATGGCGATAGTCCCAGACTCCCCCTGGCCTCTTCTTTGGAGAAGTAAGCGCGCCCTTGAGCGAGTTGCTGATCTAGGTAGGACTCAAGCGATGCCATCCCCCGATCATATACGAAACCTAACCTATTGAGCATGGTTTCGCGTATATTTGGGGGTATCCCTCTTCCGGACGGACCCTTGCGGATGCAGCCAACGGATCGCATTAGCTGGGAGATGCAGGCGCAGCTCCCTCACTCCAATTGGAATCCTCACTTATGTATGCTTGCGCGACCCGCCCAGCAAAGCGAGTCCGTCACCGAACTTTTTGTGCCGCGTCATCAAATCGCAAGGGCCTTTGGCGGCCAGCGGAACGAAAACAGGAATGCCTAATGGCTGTGCGATTATCGCGTCGCTTGTGAAGTGGGCTATGCCCATTTGACCAAGGCTTGTTGAACATTGGAAATGAATAGGTTTTCGCTATCGGAGTTTGTCGGCACGAGTCCCAGAAATGGCTCAGGACGTGATTTCTTCGACAAGTACATTTTGAGTTTGTCTGAAGGCAGATTGGCAACAAAAGCATCAAACCGCAAGGTGCCACAATCGGCAACAAGACCAACAAACGTGCGGCCAAGGGTCACTCCAGGTGTGCTCTCGTAAAATTTGCATTCAAGCGCCACTAGGAGTTTGTTTCCGTCAGTGAGGATGTCCCAGCCATAGTTGAAAGTTGAGCGGCGGTCCAGCCTGATTCTGAAAGAATCGGGTTGCGAAACCTTGAAGGGAGAACCGCCGTGAAGAAAAGCTACCACACTATCCG
>JAJYSL010000158.1:9671-9975 GCA_021793595.1 Acidobacteriota bacterium | reverse complement strand
CTGCTGCCGCAGATATCAAGTTTTGAACAGTGCTATGCCAACGGCACTCGACTGCAATAACCCCCAGCATGTTGATCCTCCATATGCAGTTTAGCTCGCAGAACCAACTCGGGTGCCCCAGGTCTACCGGCGCTCCTGCCAGGAGACATGGGATGTATTCATCGGAGCATTCGGCGATTCGCAGTCAGGATAGAATGCCCTGAAAGACAGGCATCACCAGGAGTGATGCTGGAAGTTGTCGAGCGAATACTCATGAGGAGCATCATGAAAAATTTCACGACCACCAATCTCTTACTGCTCGTCA
>JAJYSL010000158.1:0-9661 GCA_021793595.1 Acidobacteriota bacterium | reverse complement strand
GCCATCGCCTTCAAACCCCTGCGGCAACCGCGCCCCGCGCAAGCCCAGGAGCAGACGCCGCCCACCCCGGCCACCGCGTCCGACCCGCTCTACATCGAACCCGGCACGGTGATGCTGCGGTCATTGGACGGCAATACCCAGGTGTTTGGAAAAATGGTTGTCGACATGAATACCGGCAGCATCTGGGGATTTCCCACGCTGACCGGCCAGCCGTATCCGGTGGATATTTCCAGCAGCAAGCCGCCGGTCTCCCATCCAATGTTTCTGGGGACCTTCGCTTTTGGAGACATCAATCGTTAGACAATCACGTCCGCGATTCGACCCGCGCAGCATGAATGGATTCACAATTCGGCTTACTTTGTCTTCAGCGCCTCGACGATCGCCGCCTCTGCCAGCGGAGTCATGACCTTGTAGCCCTCGGCGTTGGGATGCACGCCGTCGATGGTCAATTCTTTTTTCATACCCTGTTCCGGATTCACCATGGCCGAATAGTAGTCGAGATAGACGTATCCCTCTCGCGCGCAAGCTTCGCGCATCCAGTCATTCAGCGCAACAATTTCCGTTCTCGGATCGATTCCGGGCTTCCATGGATACGCGGCAGCCGGCAAAATCGATGACAGCACCACTCGAATGCCATTCGTCTTCGCCAGGTCCGCCATTGCCATCAAATTGTCTTGGATCATGGTCGGCGTCGATGGGCCGGTATTGCCGGCAATGTCGTTCGTACCCGCCAGAATGACGACGACCTTGGGCTGCAACGCGATGACATCATGCCAAAACCGAATCAACATTTGCGGAGTGGTTTGGCCGCTGATACCGCGGTTGATATACGGCTTGCCGGGAAAAAACACTCCCGTGTTGCGACCCCATGCATCAGTGATGGAGTCGCCCATGAATACAACCCGCTTCTCACCAGGCGCAGGCGGCGGAAGGGCTGCGTTGGCGGCTCGATAGCGCCCCAGATCTGGCCAGTCCTGCAGCATCTTTTCCATGTGGGAGATTTGCTGGGGCGTTGGAGGCAGGGTCACAGTCTGGGGCGCAGGAGAAGTCTGGGGCGCAGTAGAAGTTTGGGCCGGAACTGCAACCGGCGGATTGTTTTGCGCAGCAGCGAACGGAACCAGCAAGAGCATACAGCAGAAGAGTTTCATAGTCTCACCCCATTTTCGCTTTGCGTTCAGTCGGAAAAGGCCGACTTCGGCGCGCGAAATACCTCAATCAACAATAAACCCGCGCCAATTACTATGCACGAATCGGCAACGTTGAAATCGGGGTAGTGATAGCCAAAAATGTTAAATGACAAAAAATCGATGACGTAGCGATACGCCAGCCGGTCATACAGATTTCCAATCGCGCCACCCAGCACCAGCGCCAGCGCAACGCTGGTCATATTCACGCGCCGCCCGGCTTTCATAAACACCACCAACACGATCGCGATCGCCACCAGAGAAAAGCCGATTAACATCCAGCGCACTTTGTCCGGGGACGGCGTATCGGAGAACAGACTGAACGCCGCGCCGTTATTGTACACGTGCGTCAGCTGAAAAAAGTGCGGAATGATGGTGATTTCCCGTCCGGAAATAATGTGACGAAGAATCCACAGCTTACTCAACCGGTCGGCGATGAAGACTGCGATGGAAATCAGAAGAAGTTTCAATCGTGGATCGCGTGTGCCTGTAAATCGGGAAGCTCCGTTCACTGCCCATCCTTTTTAGAATTTCCCACGGCCGCAGCCGCCACCTCGACGCCCATGGCCGGCGCGCCAATCGCTTCCAGAGCTGCCACGCAGCGTTCGCACACGGTCGGCCATTTCTGGCTCTCACCCACATGCACCGAATAATTCCAGCAGCGCTCACATTTGGCGCCATCTGCCGGCAGTGTCGCAATTCTTATTGCATCAAACCGGGTTTGCTCGCTTGCTGGAGCAACTCCGTCATGGTTCTCGTCATCATCTGGTGCCTCCGCGGGCATTTCGTCGCGTAATTCCGAAACGACCGCAACTTCGACCTGAGAGACATTCAATAATTCCTTGAGGGATCCTTGAAATCGATATAACAGATTTTCGAAAAATGAGTCTTGATCGTACAGTCGATTTACCTCGATAGAAACTTTCGCGTCGAGGCTTTTGCCAATTTTCTTTTGCTGTCGATCATTCTCAAGTGCCAGTAGCGTGAAATTGCGCAAAATAAACAAGTGGGACCAATCGTTAAATAACCGCTCTTTTTCGATGCTCTCTAGGGGTGCGATATCTTGCGGCCGCGGAAAGAGCGCTAAATGAACACTCGGTACGCGGCCGCTTTTTGTTGGGGGACCCGGGTAATGCTGCCGCGAATTGAGTGCCTGCTGCACACTCGGCTCACGGCTCTTCACTGCGGCGGGTAGATATTGCCATACCTCCTCAGCAGTGAAACTTAGGTAGGGCGCGGTCAATAGCACCAGCGCCTCTGCAATGCGCGCAATCGCCGTCTGCGCAGAACGTCGCGCAGGATCGTTGGGCGCAAAGGTGTACATCCGATCCTTCAGTAAATCAAGATACATGGCGCTCAGGTCGGCTGTACAGAACTCATTGATGGCCTGGTACACGCGATGGAACTCCATCTCGTCATACCAGCGAAGCGCTTTCGTCGTCAGCTCCGCAGTCCGCGCCAGCATGTACTGATCGATCGGAAGGAGCTGCTCGAACGGCAACGCATCGGTGCCGGGGTTGAAGTCGCCCAGGTTCCCCAGCAGAAAGCGGAACGTGTTGCGCAGCTTGCGATAAATATCTTCCGCTAGCCGCTTCAGCAACGGAATCGTCGCCACCACATCTTCGCGAAAATCGACGGACGCGACCCACAGACGGATAATATCTGCGCCCAGCTCGGCAGCCACTTCCGTCGGGCCAATGTCATTGCCGCGCGACTTCGATAGCGCGCGACCCTGATCGTCCAGCGTCCATCCGCAGGTGGCCACACGACGATAGGGCGCAGCATTTCTGGTGCCCACGCTGCACAGCAGGGAAGTATGGAACCATCCGCGATGTTGGTCGCCGCCTTCCAGATATAAATCCGCAGGCCACGTCAATCCAAAGCCGGCCTTCTCGCCCAGCACGGCTGCCTGGCTTGATCCGGATTCAAACCACACATCTAAAATGTCCATCTCTTTTTCAAACTTCTGGCTGCCGCAACCGGGTGTCTCGCAGGTGGTTCCCGCCGGAAGAATTTCTTCCGGCGAATGCGTATGCCATGCCTCCACGCCTTCCTGTTCAAACAACGCCACCACTCGGCGGAAGATGGCCGCATCCTTCAGCGGCGCACGGCACTTCTCGCACAGGAACACCGCAATCGGCACGCCCCAGATGCGCTGGCGAGAGATGCACCAGTCCGGTCGCGTCGCAATCATGTTGGCGATGCGCTCTTCGCCCCAGCTTGGATCCCAGCGCACTTTCTTGATCTCATCCAGCGCCCGCGTACGAAACGTCGCCGCCGAGCCGTCCGGATTTTCCATCGGCGTTTCCATGTTGATGAACCACTGTTCCGTCGCACGGAAAATCACCGGATTATGGCAGCGCCAGCAATGCGGGTATGAGTGGTTGATATCGACCCGCGCCAGCAATGCACCGCGTTCCTTCAGCAATTCGATAATCGGCTCGTTCGCAACGAAAACTTTTTTGCCTTCATACTCCGGCAATCCATTGTGCAGCCGGCCGGCTCCATCCACGTTGCAGGTGGGATCCAGCCCATACCGCACGCCGGTATAGAAGTCATCCGCACCGTGCGCCGGAGCTGTATGGACCGCCCCCGTGCCTGTATCCGCCGTCACGTAGTCCGCGAGCACACCCAGGATGCTGCGCTCCAAAAACGGATGCTGAAATGTGGTCCGCTCCAATTTTCGTCCTGCGAATCGCGCAATCTCTTTCGCATCTTTGAACCCAACTGCCTCAGCCACCGATTTCGCCAGCGATTCCGCGACGATGTACACCCGCCCGTCAGATTCCAGTGCGACATACTCAAAATCCGGATGAAAGGCCACCGCCAGTGACGCTGGAATGGTCCAGGGAGTCGTGGTCCAGATGATGGTGTTCACCTGCTTGCCGGCCAACGCCTCGTCCACGGCTCCGGGATCGCTCGTCATCCGGTAGCGCACATACACGCTGGGGCTGGTGTGCATTTCATATTCCACTTCCGCTTCGGCCAGCGCCGTGCGGTCGTGGATGCACCAGTACACCGGTTTCAATCCCTTGTAGACAAATCCCGCTTCGAAAAATTCAAAAAATGTTTCCAGCACCCGCGCTTCATACGTCTTTGACATCGTCGAATACGGATGATCGAACTGGCCCAGCACTCCCAGACGCAAAAACTGTTCGCGCTGCAGGTCTACATATTTTCCCGCATACTCTCGGCAGGCGCGCAACACATCCAGTGCCGGGATTTCCAGCTTTTTGCGGCCCAGTTGCTCATCTACTTTAATTTCGATGGGCAGCCCGTGGCAGTCCCAACCCGGAACATACGGAGCATCGTAGCCGGCCATGGTCTTCGACTTGACCACAAAATCTTTCAGGCATTTATTCATTGCGTGGCCCAGATGAATGGGACCATTCGCGTACGGCGGCCCGTCATGCAACAGGTACACAGGAGCGCCTTTACGTGCCGCACGAATCTGCGCGTACAACTGAGACTCCTCCCACGCAACCAGCCGTTTCGGCTCATTCTGGGGAAGATTCGCCTTCATTGGGAAATCGGTGTGCGGCAGGTTCAGGGTCGCCTTTAAATCAGGCCCAGCAGGCATATCTTCTCCGAAGCAAAGTTTCTCGTACTCCACTATGATAAATGCATACCTCGCATCACTGGTCTGGGGAGCAAAACGGATTGGCTGGTGAAGCGTCTAAAGCATTAACGTTATCGATATCCGTATCGTTCTCGATAACCTTAGGATTATTTCAGTCGATTGTCTCTTGCCAGCTGACTGGAAACACTGGATCGAATGCCCTGGAAACGATGGAAGGATTTCGGCAAAGACGACAAAAATGGCCTGCATCCCGCATAATTGAAGCAGGCAGGTCAACGCGGCGACCGAGCCTCCCCACTCGCGAGCAGTCGAAAATGGGTTATGGATGTCGAATCAGCTTCTGATACCGCCTGAAATCGAGAGAAACCAATCACGAGAGCTCCCGCAACCGTCTCTTTCTCTGTGGAGTACGGTAGAAGGAGCCCCTTCGTTTTGGTCCTCGCTGACAGAGAATCTCCGCGCCCGGTTTTTCCCGCGGTCGCAGCCGGCCCTCCAACTCAAATCGAAACCCGTTCCCGTTGCCGATCCCTTCTATCAGGAGCCCATTTGGGTTGGCATTTACGAGGATTTTCGCGAGTTGTTCTTTCCCCGCAAGCTGCCTCCCTTGCAGTTGGAATCTCATGCCGTTGCGGTTTCCAATCCGCTGGAACGACCGCGAGATCGCAAATCGAGCCTTATCTCACTCGGAGTTCACCTGGCGGCGCTCGCGTTGATCCTGGCGGTCATCTTCTGGCATCCCAAGCGCCCCCCGGTTGCAGAAGTTGTTCCTCCGCCGAATTTCAATATCACGCCCTTCATGCCCATCGACGCGAACCCGAAAGTAATGGGCGGCGGCGGTGGCGGCGGAGATCGCAGCATCACGCCTGCAGCCGTGGGTAAACTGCCCCCCATCGCCAAGACGCAATTCGTTCCTCCGGATGAGGTCATTCGCAACCCTAAGCCCAAGCTCGCGGTTGAACCCACCGTGGTGATGCCGAAGAACATCAACCTCCCCAGCGCCATGCCGAATCTCGGCGATCCTTTGACCGCAGTTCGTGGACCGGCCTCTAATGGCACAGGCAACGCTGGCGGTATCGGCTCGGGAAACAGCGGCGGCGTCGGTTCGGGTTCAGGTGCAGGCGTCGGACCGGGACAGGGCGGCGGCTATGGCGGCGGCGTCTATCAGGTAGGCGGCGGTGTTCGTCCGCCAATTCCTATCTTTACTCCGGAACCCGAGTTCTCCGAGCGAGCCCGCATGGCGAAATATCAGGGGCTTTGTGTTGTAGAAGTGATTATTGACGCACACGGGATTCCGCGCGACCCGAAGGTGCTGCAACACTTGGGCATGGGTTTGGATGAGAAAGCGCTTGAGGCCGTCAGACAGTATCGCTTCAAGCCGGCGACCTTAGCTGGCAAGCCAGTGGCCGTTCGCATGAATATCGAGGTCGACTTTCACATCTACTAGCCGTCGGCTAGCGCCCGGGCAGCCACCCGTTCTCGCACAAACTCTGTCAACTCGACGCTCGTATATTCGGGCGCATCCACAAAAAACTGCGGCTTGTTTCGGAGTAATGAAAGCCATTCCGAGGGCCACATAGGCTCTTCTGGCGCAGATTGCGTTCCGCTCCACAGCACCGCATCCGCACGATCCAGAAAATACTGCGCCGAGGGTTTAAAGTCCCGAATCGCAGGATCGAGCACCGTCAAGTACAGATCCGGCTTCAAAAACCGCACAATGCTGTTCGACTCCAGAATCGCGTTGCTGGCCTGCGCCAATTCTTTCCGCACTCGCGGCATCGCCTCTGCCAGTTGGCCCTCCCGGGTTCGCACCCAGTAGGAACGTACCGCACCCGCCGCCAGAAACCGCGCGCTATCCGTTCCGCTTTTGGAGGAGTGTTCTTCCGTCACCGCAACTGTGTGCGCGTCGGTCTCGCAGTCGCACGGCTTGCCCTTTGCGGAGCAGATCCCATGCCCAAACTGCGTCACCTTAAACGCCGTCCACTCCATCTGCGGAAGAGAAGCGATCAGTCCTGCGACGACCGACGTTTTGCCGATGTTGCGGGTATGGCCACCAACGACAACAATTGCCATGGCCCCTATTCTTTCTCTCGACGAGGAGACCGCGTCAGCCTGGTCACCAGCGCCAAGCCCTTCAAATATTCGCGCAAGGGCTGTGCCGGTCGCCCCCAGAATACGATTCCCGAGCCGCGTAGCTTCTTCTTGCTCAGCACTCCCGCGCCTCCGCCCAGAATCACACCTTCGCCCACATCGGCATGCTCGCCAATGCCCACCTGCCCACCGAGAATCGCACCGTCTCCCACCGTGCTGCTTCCGGAAATCCCGGTCTGCGCTGCCATCACCACGTTGCGTCCCACGCGCACGTTGTGGCCAATGTGCACCAGGTTATCCAGCTTCGTTCCGCGCGCAATCCTCGTCTCCTCCAGCGCGCCCCGGTCAATGGTCGTATTCGCGCCAATCTCGACATCCTCTTCAATTAGCAGCGTGCCCTGCTGCGGAAACTGCGTGTACGCGCCCGTCTCCGCATCGCGCACGTAGCCGAACCCGTCCGAACCCAGCACGCATCCTGCATGTACCTGTACCCGTTCACGCAACTCCACGCCGGAGTAGATCGCTACTCGCGGATACAGCGTGCAATCCGCGCCAATCTTGACCCCATCCGCCAGCACGCACCCGGCGCCAATGCGCGTTCGCGCGCCGATCTCGACATGCTCGCCCAGCACGGCGTAAGCGCCGATCGAAACGTCCTCTGCTAATTTGACGCTGGATGCCAGAACAGCGGTGCGATGAATGCCCGTACTCGTCTGCGCCGCCCGCAAGTATTGGGATGCCTTGGCAAACGCCAATCGAGGCTGCGCCACCAGTAACAGCGGTTTGTTCAGCGGCTTCGCTTGCGCGAGAAGCGCCTTGGCAATCTGTGGCGTCACCAGCACCGCCGCGGCGGCCGACGCCAGCGCCTCCTGCAATGTGGCTTCGCTCTCCGCAAAGGTCAGCGAAGTCTGCGTCGCATTGCGCACGCTGGCCACCCGCTCTACCGTCTCTGTCTGCGACGAATCTTCATCTTCCGCAGAATTCCACCGAGGCACGTATTCCGCCTGCAACGCGTCCGCGAGTTGCCGCAACGTCACCATAGCGCTATGGTAGCCGAGCGGGGGCCAATCCAGCAGCCTTTCCATTCGGGCGTGCTCTCATTCCGGCGTAGAGGCTGACCCCGCAGCTTACAGTCCGTTCAATAAATCGCCGATTCTCCAGGCGGTCGCGTCTTCCATCGCCGATGCACCCACAGCCACTGCTCCGGATATCGCCGAATCACATTCTCCAGCGCCGTCGTAAACATCTGCGTGTTCGCAGTCGCGTCGCGTTCTGTATCGCCGGTGTCCACCAGTCTTAGCTCGGGCAGAAAATGCAGTACGTACTTTGTCTCTGCCGGCTCCCACACCAGAAATCCCGGCAGAACCGCCGCTCCTGTGCGCAGCGCCACCCTGGCCACTCCCGATGCCGTACACGCCGCGTGGCCGAAGAAATCCACAAACACGCCCTGCGGCGGCGTCATGTTGGTGTCCATCAATACGCCGACAGTTTCCCCTGCTCGCATCGCCGCGATCAATCCTCGGGCAAAATCATCCTTCGGCAGCACGCGATTTCCATGGCGCGTGCG
The DNA here is from genome assembly GCA_021793595.1 of Acidobacteriota bacterium. Next base: position 1,242 of record JAJYSL010000158.1, on the reverse strand, counting down.
AATATCGTTCACCAGCCGATTGACCCACGGATTATCCAGCTTCCGAATCACCATCCCCATCGGATAGCCCGCGAGCGAATGATAAAAACTCGACATCTCCCAGGCGCCCAGGTGTCCCGTCAGCACCAGCACGCCCTGGCCGCGTTGCTTCGCCGTCAGGTAATGCTCCAGGCCCTCATAGCGGATGAATTGACTGGCCCGATCCAGCGTGTACCCCGGCATCTGGCAAAATTCCGCCAGTTGCCATCCCAGTTGCCGATACATTCCACGAAGAATCGATTTGCGTTTGGCTTCCAGCTCCTGTGGAAATGCCAGCGCCAGGTTTCTCAGCCCCACGCGTCGCAGCCGTGGCGTGGCTGCATACGCCAGCCACCCAATCGCCGCGCCGACATTTCTCGACACGCCGCGAGGCAGCAGCCCCATGAACTTCACCAGGAGCCACACCAATCCGAACTCGAATCTTTGCCGCATGATGGATTGAATCGATTTTATTGGAGATTGCGACAAGTGACTTGAAATCGGCAATCCCTCTCGCGAATGACAGCCAAATCCCCCATCCTCCCACCCCACCGCAGTGTGCAATGTTCTGCACACGCGCGCGGCCGTTGGCAATGCACCCCATCCCGGCAAGAGCAAGATAGGTTTGCTGTCGAGATTCCTGCCGGGTCGCCCGGCGATCCTTGGCAACCGTTCCACCCGATTGGTGCTCTAATAGAGCAGTAAGCAACAAGAATAAGTACGCACGCCGCATGACGGTAGGCGAGTCTGGAGCTCATCATGGATACTTGGAAATTTTGGATGGCATTTGGTGTGGGTGTGGCAGCCGGCGCAGCAGTGGCGCTCCTCTACGCTCCGCAACCTGGCGACCGGACCCGCAAGCAGATCAAACGCGGGTTGGAAGACGCCTCGGATCAGATCAAAAGCACAGCTGAGGATTTCAGCGAGAAGGCGGAGCAGTACAGCAAGCAGGCGGAGCGCGTGATTCGTCGCGGTCGCGAAGTTGTCGACGACACCCTCTCCAAAGCCGGCTCGGTTGCCAGCAAGGTGTCGGGATTTATTTAGAGCGCCGACCACGGCCCTGACTGTCAAAGTCGGAGTGTGTCGCCGCATAAGTGCGGGCCGCAAGCCCACAGACAGCCGTCAGGCTCACAGCTTCATCGACGCCTGAAATTTGGCTGAACAAACAAAAGAAGCTCCGCCGTGGCGGAGCTTCTTTTGTTTCTGCGGTTCTCTAGCTACTGG
>JAJYSL010000157.1 GCA_021793595.1 Acidobacteriota bacterium | reverse complement strand
GATGGAATAAGCCCATTTTCTGTTGGGATGAAATGCCAGGTTGCGCGGTCCGGAGCCGGGCGTAGCGCTGTAGAACGGTGGATCGTTCGGGGTGAGTTTCGCGCTCTTCGGATCAAAGTGAAACACCATGATACGATCCAGGCCAAGATCGTTCACCAATAGATATTTGTTGTTTGGAGACACAGTCGTGCAATGTGTGTGCGCCTCCTTCTGCCGTTCGGGATCGATGCTGTGGCCTTTGAAGAAAATGTTGGAGACTGGCTGGCTGAGGCTTCCGCCGGAGAGAATTTTGTAGCTGGATACGCTGCCGCTGCCGTAGTTGGCCACGAACAGTGCGTGGCCGGTGTGATCCGTTGTCAGGTTGCAAGGCGCCGAGCCGCCGGATGGCACAACATTTTCAGGGGTCAGCTTGCCCGTGGCGCGGTCGATCGCAAAAGCGGAGACGTTCCCAGTGGTGTGATTCTGTTCATTCACACAATATAGGGCATTATGGTCTGGAGACAGTGTCAAAAAGCTCGGATTGGGAGTTTTTGCGGCAACGCCAATCTCTTCCATCTCGCCCGACGCGGGTTTCCAGCGGTACACGTAAATACCCTGGCTGGATTTTTTGGTGTAAGTGCCAATGTAGATTCGCTTGCTTCGCCTGCTGGCCGCCAACGATAATTGGCTGACCATTGGAAGACTCGCAATGCCCAAGACAAAATTCCGCCGGGTGATTTTTTTCATGGTTCCAAGTGTAACTCGGGTGGATGCAGCGTGGCAGACTCAGGCATAGCTCGACACCGCGCTCTTGTTCTTGCTTCCACGCTCGGCTGCTGCGCGTTCGATATAGCCACTGTCGCGAAGCGCCTGCAGCGGATCTTCAGGAAGCCCGCGCCCACGTCTCCACTGCCGTAGGACCGGCCGCACATCGGTCCAGAAGGCGGATCGCAAGCATTCCTCGGCTTCCACCAGGCGGCACTCGCGTTGCAGTTCTGCGAGCCGCGTGTGATCGACCAGGCATGCTTTGGCATACAGTTCCTGGGCAGTCAGCACGGTTTGCAGCATGGCTTCCACTTTATTTTTCAGATTATGACTCTGGTCGATCACATAGGCGGGCGTGGGCGCTTCCGGGTGCTCCGAGTGGTACGCCAAAATCTCGTCGAACAGTCGGAAGGCCTGATAAGGATCGATAGAACCCAGGGTGAGATCGTCGTCCGCGTAACGGCGATCGTTGAAGTGAAAACCGCCGAGCATTTGTTCATGCTGCAGCCATGCCAGGATTTGCTCGATGTTCTGCGTTTGATAGTGATGCCCGGTATCGACCAGGACGAAGGCTTGCGGTCCGGCTGCGCGCGCGAAAAGCAACGCCATTCCCCAGTCCGCGATATCGGTGTGATAGAAGGCTGGCTCGAATGGTTTGTACTCGACCAGCATACGCTGGCCGGGCGCGAGGGCAGCGTGAGTCTTGGATAATCCTTCCTGAAACCAGTCGATGCGGTGGCGTATGTTTTGCGTGCCGGGATAATTAGATCCGTCGGCGAACCAGAGAGAAATATCGGCGTTGTCCAGTTCGCGGGCTATGGCGACGGACTCCAGCACGTGATCGAGAGCCTGCTGACGGATCGCCGGATTAGGATTGCCGAACGAGCCAAATTTGAAATTCTGGCTCTCGAAAAGATTTGGATTGATGGCTCCGGCGCGAATACCGTAATGCCGGCACAGGTCGCGGACTGTCGCTACGTCTCGTAGACCGTTCGGGAAATCCCACAACACGTGTGTCGCCATGCTGGGGCTGGCGCCTGATAGTTGATGCACCTGGGCGGCATCCGCAAATTTTTCCTCTAGTGTGCTGGCCGCCGAGGGCTGGACAAACTTTCCGAACCGAGTGCCCGTATTGGCGAATCCCCACGAGGGAACTTCGATCGCAAATTGATCGAGATGCTTCGAGAGACGGTCAATGATGTTTGCTGAATTTGCATCCGATGGTCCGAGTGTAGTCATAGAAGGTTTCCTTGTCGGGCGCGACTGCGCCGCTTATGCTGGGTACGATTCGATTGTTGAAGTCGCTTGCGCTTGCGCATCGGCTAGCGTGCCTGCCCAAGAGGAGACTGCCTCGCGGTCCACCCCTTGTTGTTTCACGTTCTCACGATACTCGCCTCCCAGGCCGACTTGCAGCTTTTGCAATACGGCCAGTTGGATGGATAGGTTGCCAACGGTGGAGCTCTCTTGCGCTCCACATACCAGCTCCAGTTGAGTCGCTCGTTGCGTGAGGCGGTTCAACAAAAGATTTCGGCTGCCGCCGCCTACAATATAGAGCCGTCGAAACTTCTTCGCCGTCAATGTCTCGATCTGACGCAGCACGTCGGCATAACGTGCGGCGAGGCTGTGAAGAATCAGATTGATCATGGCCGGAGGCGAGGAAAGAAATGGCTTCGCAGAAATGCCGCCGCTTTCCAGTTGCAGGGCGATGCGCTTAGGCATTTGGCCCGGAGCGATCAATTGCGGGTCATCCACGTCAATCAAAGAGTGTGGAGAAGGGAGCGTCGCGGCTGCCTCGATTAATTCTTCGATGGCGCGATGTTCGCCGTTCGCCCTCCACGCTTCCATGCATTGATCTTGCAGCCACAGTCCATTGACGTTGCGCAGAAAACAGATTGTTCCGCCAACGCCGCCTTCATTTGTGAAATTCAATCGCGCGGACTCTGGCCCGGCGCAAGGCCGATCCAACACGGTGCCCACCAATGACCAAGTCCCGGAGCTGATGTAGGCCCAATCATTCCCTGGCGCGTGAATACCGGCGATGGCGGACGCCGTGTCATGGCAGGCAGGTGCGATCAGTGTCGTATTTTGCAGAGCAGGCAACTCGGCCAGCGGTCCTTGCAGTCGGCCAACAATTGAACCCGGAGGGACGATCTTCGGGGCTGCGGAGATTTCCAACTCAGCCGCATCAAATATTTCCTGCGACCACTGTTGTTTGCCCAGCACGACCAACGCGGTGTGGGTGGCGTTGGTATATTCCGCAACCGGCTTCGCTCCCCAGCGATAGAGCAGGTATTCAGGCAAATTAAGCCACGGAAGATTGGCTGGGATACCGGCGGTTCCATCCGCATACAGCTGATACAGAGTGTCTATAGGAAGGACCTGGATTCCGGTCAGCGCGTAGAGTTGGTCGGCTGGAATCTTTGCGTGGAGCGCCTCCATCGCAGGTCCGGTGCGGGTGTCGCGATAGCAAAATGGATCGGCGATCGGTGTCAGACGCGCAGAGTCCGCGGAGGCCGCGGCAAAGCTTCCGTTCAGGCGAACATAATCTACTGCCCACCCGGTGACGCCGATGGCTGCGATGCCTTCTGTCGCAATCGCTGCGCAACGACGCAAGCCTTCATCCGCGGCAGTGCAGAGCAATGAAAGGTTCCAGCGGAGATCGCCACCACTTGCCACCGGTGCGTTGGCCACCCGATGAACCAGTTGAATGCTCGGACCTTTCGGAAGCCACCTGAGTAACGACACACGACAACTTTGCGCGCCTAAATCAACGGCAACAATCGCGCGCCGATCCGCTGGAACCTTCAACGTAGAAAAGCCTCGGTCAGACCGCCATCCACAGGAACAATGTGTCCAGTGGTGCAACGTGCTTCTGGGCCGGCAAGAAAGAGAGCGGCTCGCGCGCAGTCAACTGGATCGATCGGCTGATGTGTAAGAGTACGCTGCGCGTAAAATTCCGCCAGCAGATTGCGCAGCTCGTCGTCGCTCGCTGAGGCGTTAAAACTGATGCTGTATTTCTTTAGTGAGGCCATCACCCGCTCGCGCGGAAACATCGTGGACCCGCGGATAACGGTTGCGGGGCTGATCCCGTTGACGCGAACCAGCGGTGAAAGCGAAACGGCCAGCTCTCGAACCAGGTGACTCACGGCGGCTTTGCTCACGTCATAGGCTTCGCTGCCGCGTTTTGCCACAACCGCGTTTGCAGAACTCGTAAGCACAACACTGGCATCCAGGCCCTGCTCACGGAAGATGGCCGCCGCCTGCTCGGCGAGAAAGTAGTTGGCCGTTACGTTGATTTCAAGCGTCTTTCCCCATTGCGTTTGCGAAGTTGTATTGTCCGCAGACGCGGGGAAAAGAGCGGCTGTGTTGATCAGGAGATCGAGACCTCCGCAATGTTCAATGACGCAACGCAGCGCAGTCCGAATGGAAGCTTCCTGCGTGATGTCAATTTCGACTGCGTGTGCGGCGTCGCGGCCATAGAGATTTCGAAGATCTGTGACAACCGCTTCGGCAGCAGGAATGTTGCGATCCGCGACGGCGACGGTGGCGCCGCTGGCTCCGGCGAGAAGCGCGGCCTCGCGGCCGATACCGCTGCCTCCACCCACGATCATGGCGACGCGGCGGCTGAGAGGTTTCTCCGGCGGCTGGCGGCGAAGCTTGGCCTCCTCAAGGGCCCAGTACTCGATGCGGAATGCCTCTCCAATCGGCAGCGCCACGTAGTTGGAGTAACTCTCAAACGCGGAGGACGGAGCTGCGGGGCCCGCCTGCGGAAATTCCGCGGGATATTTCTTCGTTGTGTTGGCGTCGGCCAGCGCGGAAGCGCCTTCCATCACGTGAATGGCGTTTACATAGAACTCGGAGGCAAGACGCGCTTCGGCCCGGCTTTTGGCGAAACTGAACATGCCGATGCCTGGGATCAATACGATCGCTGGATTGGCGGGGCGCATCGTCGGTGAGTCAGGCAGGGCGTGCGCTTGATAGTACTGGGCGTAATCCCGACGGTACCTTTCCAGGGCGGCGTCGAAAGCATTGCGTAGCTGCGATGCTTCCTGGGACGAGTTCCAGGGAACAAAAAGTGGGCGGACCTTGGTGCGAATGAAATGGTCAGGACAACTGGTTCCAAGTGCAGCGAGCGTCTCGGCTTCTTTTGAATTTACAAATCGCAAGACTTCCGGAAGGGCGCAGTAATTGCCGATCACTCGCTGAGGACTGGACAGGCGCCCACGCAGGAAAGGCAGCAGATCGACAGCAATGGCCTCATGTTCCGGGTGCGACGAAAAAAGTTCGCCGCCAAACAGCGTATTTCCGGCCGCCTCGATATGTTCCTGCACAAACTGACCCAGCTCATCGATCAGCGCGATGGTATTCAGGTAGCAGGTTTCCGAAGTTTCTCCCCAGGAAAACAATCCGTGGCCACCGAGGACAATCCCGTCGCAATTTGGATTGGCCTCGACGGCACGCTTGAGCATCAAGCCGAGTTCAAAACCCGGCCGTTGCCAGGGTAGCCAAACCAGTTGGTGGTCGAAACGCCGGTTGAATTCCTGCATTCGCTCTTCCCCGTTAGCGGCGGCAGCAAGGGCGATTCCCCAGTCGGGATGCAAATGGTCAATGTGCCGTGCGGGCAGGAAGGCGTGAAGAGGAGTATCAATCGACGCGGCGACAGTATTCTGGCCAAACGCGCAGAGCGGATAGAACTTGACGATGTCGTCTTCGTGCTCGACACCGCGATAGATTCCGGCCAAATCACAGAATTTTTCGAGATATAGAGTTGCGAAACCGTTGATCGAGATGGTGCCGAGGTCGCCGCCACTGCCTTTGACCCACAGGACTTCAGTGGGCTTTTCATTGAGCGGGTCTGGCTGAGTGACTTTGGCGCTGGTATTTCCGCCGCCGTAATTGGTGATGCGCAGATCTGAGCCGAGCAGGTTGGAGCGGTAGCGCAGAAGTTCAGGTTCGGTTAACGTTGCGGCAAGTTTCTTGTCCCAGCGATTTTCCAGGTAGCGATTCGGCATTATGCCCCTTCCAGCGGTTGCGGACGAGGAAGATCCCACTCCTTGCCCATACAAGAATGGAAACGGGTTCGCCGGCTCTTCAGGGACGCATAGCACGCCTGAACCCGGGAACCGGCAACGGACTGCAGACGCCCAACGTTACAGAATATCTGTTTCGGATTGCACGCCGCTGGCCCCAACTCTCACGATCATACAATAGGGCAACTGTTTCAGATGTGAAACAATCGGATTTATTTCCTCGGTTTTGCACTTTCCAGCGGGGAGTGCGGTCTTTCGACTACCTTATGTTCCACGTAGTTGTAGGGTGGAACGTTTCGCCCGGCCAACATGGAAAGTCCCAACTGGATCAAACGTGCGCCGTAGGTATCCGCCTCGTGCGAGACGGAGCCAATCAGCGGGCTTTGTGGGGAAGCAATCTCTTCCAGCGCCTCTTCAATACAGTCCTGCCCGACTACGGCGACATGGCGCTCTCGCTTCAGGGCATGAGCGGCCTGAACAGCTCCCAGGGCACTGGCGTCGGTCGCAGCCGCAATTAGGATGCCCCGATCCTTGGGGTGGCGATGCAGAAAATCCAAAACAAGATGGTAGCTGATGTCCTGCAACCCGCGGCCATCCATGCGAACAAAGGCTTCGATGGGAATTTCTGCCAGATTGGAGCGCACACCTTCGAACGCCCCCGTGATGCGGCTCTGCACGAGCGGGCCCGCTTCGGCAAGATCGAGGCCAAGAACCCAGTTCGGCTTGCTGGTCCAGTACTGCTGTGCGTGACGGGCGAGCAATTGCCCCGCCTCGAATCCGACCCGAAAATTATCGACTCCAAAAAACACCGCATGGGGATGCGGAATATCGACAGCAATCAACGGAATGCCGGCACCGGCAATCTTGTCTCCAATGATGGCGGCGACGTCTTGATCGACTTGAAATTCAATGACGAGATCGACTCCTTGACGGACGAATTCATCTGCATTACGTACAGCAATTGTGGGGTCGTACTTGTTGTCGAGAATCAGAAGATCGATGCCGGTATCGGCCGCTGCGGACTGCAAGCTCTTGGTGACTGCCTGCGAAAAAGACATCTCTGCGGATTGGCATCCAAAGCCGAATACCTTCTTGGTGGGGCTGCTGATCGGCCGATAGAGCCCGTCCTGCGACTGCGCGATGTAACCCCGGTGCGTCAAGGTTTTCAGAATGCGATACACCGTAGTTTTTGAGACTTTCGTCCGCTGATGCATGGTTTCCAGGGACATGGGCTTGCCCTCGCGTTGGAGAAGCTCCAGCACGTCGAGCGCTTTGGAAAGAACCGGGATGAGATAGAGCCGCTTGGGAGATGCCTTAGCCAACCGAGTCACCTGTATGAAAACTTTTCCAGTGTATAAATATGTTCTCGACGAAAGTGCTAACCGCGATCGGTTTCGTACGAGATCTCAAATCACAATCACGCAGTCCAGCACGCGCGGCCCATGCACACCTTGAATGCGCGTCATCTCGATATCCGTAATGGCAGATGGAGACGCGAGGTGCGTTTTTCAATACGAAAACACTTTTCGCTTTATTCTCGCATAATCAACCTCGCGCTGAGGACGGGTAGGGAGGGCCGCAAATCCCGTGGGGAAGACAAAGAGCTCGACGTGCAGGAGAACGTGTTTCAAAGGACAGAGGATAATAGAAAGACATGAAATCGCACGATAGCCAGATGGAATCTTTGCCGAAAGAAGGTCTGCCAGCAGACGGTTCAGCGTCGGGGGGCAGCCGTCTTCTGCGTGCTTGTTTGCGGCAACCGGTCGATCGAACGCCGGTATGGTTTTTGCGGCAGGCCGGTCGCTACATGCCGGAGTACCAGGCCGTTCGCCGTGCGCATACCTTGATCGAGATTTGTAAACGGCCGGAGTTGGCCGCCGAGGTGACGATTACAGCGGCAGAAAAACTGGGCGTCGACGCCGCGATCATTTTTGCCGACCTTTTGTTGCCCCTTGAGCCGATGGGACTCGATTTCGAATTTCAGGCCGGCGAGGGACCGAAAGTGCACCGCCCGCTTCGTAGTGCAGCCGAGATCGACGCGTTACGAACCGATCGAACCGCCGACCTGGGGTATGTCGCAGAGGCGATTCGCCAGGTGGCAGCGCACTTCGGCGACTGCATGGCCATGATTGGATTCTGCGGCGCGCCCTTCACGCTGGCCAGTTACATGATTGAAGGCGGTGGTTCCCGAAATTACATTGAAACCAAGCGCTTAATGTATGCGGATCCGACTGCCTGGCAAGCACTGATGCAGAAGCTGACGACTGTGCTGGTCGAGTACTCGGCACAGCAGGTGAAGGCAGGTGCGGATGTTATCCAGATTTTCGACAGCTGGGTGGGAGCGCTATCGGTCGCCGATTATCGAGAATATGTATTGCCGATCACGCGGTCGATGGTGCGGCAGGTGCAGGCGCTGGGAGTGCCCGTGATTTATTTTGGCGTCGACACGGCGACCTTGCTGCCCAGCATGCGAGAAACCGGCGCGGATGTCATTGGGCTGGACTGGCGAATTCCTCTGGACGTTGGAAGACAAGCTGTCGGGCAGAATTGCGCGGTGCAGGGGAACCTCGATCCCATCGCGTTGTTCGCTCCCGAAGCAATTCTGCGTGCTCGTGTAGAAGAGGTGCTGCGGCAGGCTGGCGGCAACCCAGGGCATATTTTTAACGTTGGCCATGGAATTGTGCCGACGACGCCGGTGGAAAATGTGCAGCGCGTGGTTCGGTGGGTGCACGAGATTTGCGCACAGATGAAAGATGAAGGCGTGGGCCAGCGGAAGGCCAATGCATTGAGACCAGCATGACGGCGTCAAGCCAAGGGAGCGCATCATCTCCGTTGTCCGCGGAGCGCAAGGTCGCGGTGCTCCTGCTTGCCCACGGTACTCCCGATTCGGTCGACGAAGTGCCTGAATATTTGAAGAATGTCGTGAGCGGGCGCGCCATGCCGCAGCATGTAGTGGAAGAAATCCAAAGCCGTTACGCACAAATCGGCAAGAGTCCGCTTACGAAATGGACCCTAAAACAGGCGGAGCTGTTACAACAGAAAATCGGAATGCCGGTCTATGTTGGCATGAGAAATTGGAGACCTTATATAGGAGACGCGGTGCGGCAGATGCGTGCGGATGGCGTGACCGACGCCGTGGCAATTTGCCTGGCTCCGCAAAACTCCCGCACCAGCGTGGGGTTGTACCGGCGGGCGGCGTACGCAGAAGCGGGAAATGCTTTTCGATTTCACTTCATTGATGCATGGGCAGACCATCCTCGCCTGGCGGATGCGTTTGCGGGTCGCTTGCGACCGATCTGGCGAGAAGCCTGTGCTGCCGTGGGTGAAAAAGTACCGGTGTTGTTCACCGCGCACAGCGTCCCTTGCCGCACCATTCAGGTTGCAGGTGCGTCCGGTCAACCTGGTTCCTCGCATTCAGAGGCCCAGAAAAAAGTCAGTGAAGATCTTCCTGCGTCATCGTCGCCCGGACCTGTGCGCCCCACTGTGGAGGAGCGTTCCTATGCGCTTTCCCCCGGCGCATCCAGCGGGCCCGATCCATATGCGATCGAGACGAAACATACCGCGGCCCTGGTTGCCGAACGGCTCCTACCCGATGGCCTTACATCGCGTGACTGGTATTTCGCGTTTCAGAGCCAAGGCATGTCAGGCGGACCGTGGATTGGTCCCACGGTTGAGGAAACGCTCGACGGGCTCCGTCGCGAGGGCCATCGCGGTGTGGTGTTGCAGCCCATTGGCTTTCTCTGCGATCACATCGAAATTCTGTATGACATTGACATCGCGTTTCAGACGGCCGCTCGAAAATTGGGATTGAAGCTTTTTCGGCCTGAGTCGCTGAACGCATCTCCTTTATTGATTGCCGCGCTGGCGGATCTGGCATCCCAAGGCCTCCTGCACCTGGGGGTGGCGCAGTTGAAAAGTTCATCTGTCGTTGTGGCGTGTAATCAAGAATGAAGCGAATCGCCATTGTTGGCGGGGGAATCGCGGGAGTTTCGGCTGCCTACGAGCTGGCTCGGCAGCAGCGCGAGGGTGCAGCGATTGAATTCGTGTTGTTTGAAGCTTCGTCTCGACTGGGCGGTATTGTTGAAACGGTTCGGCAGGACGGGTTCGTCGTGGAATGCGGTCCCGACAGTTGGGTGACCGAAAAGCCCTGGGCGCGTGATCTGGCCATCGAACTCGGGTTCGAGAGCGAACTGGTTCCTTCCAATGATGAGAGGCGCAAAACC
>JAJYSL010000156.1 GCA_021793595.1 Acidobacteriota bacterium | reverse complement strand
CACCATAACTCATTAAGGGCAACGGAATTCCGGTGACCGGCATAAAGCCGATGACCATGCCCACATTGACCGCGATCTGAAAAATCAGGACGGCCACGACCCCCATAATGATCAACGTGCCGGGCAGGTCAGCGGCGGTTTGAGCGTTTTGGACCAAACGCATCAACAACAAGAAGTATAACAGCAGGACGAAGATGGCTCCCGCCAATCCGTGCTCCTCGCAAAATGCGGCAAAGATGAAATCGGTATAGGGAATGGGGAGAAAATCGCCCTGGGTCTGCGTTCCCTTCTCCGCACCCTGTCCCCAGATGCCGCCGGAACCTACGGCGATGAGGGATTGGCGAATCTGATAGCCGCTGCCGCGTGGGTCGTTATCTGGAGTGATGAAGCTGGTAAGGCGCTGTTTCTGATAGGGCTTGAGCACCTTGTACCAGGCGGGAACGAGGGCCAGCGACGCGACAATGCAGAGGATGGCCGCATGTTTGAAGCGAATCCCGCCGAGAAATAGTCCGACCAGCAGCACGGGAGCGTAGGTGAGGGCGGTTCCCAGGTCGGGCTGCTTGAGCACCAGCAGCATGGGCAGGCCGACAATGGCCATGGCCTTGAAGATATCTTTCCACGTGAGATCGCGACCGCTGAGGTTGGTGAAAAAGCGGGCCAGAACGACGATGAGGATGAGCTTGACCCACTCCGATGGCTGGAAATGAATGCCGCCGGGCAAGCTGATCCAGCGGCGCGCACCCAATACTTTGTGACCGACGGCCAGCACGGCGACCAGCGAGACAAGGCAAAATCCATAGGCCCAGACTGCGATATCAAGCAGGATGTGGTAATCGATGAGCGAAAGAATAAACATGCTGACGAAGCCGCCGGCCAACCAGAGCGTCTGCGTTGTATCGAAGTGGACGAATTTTGTGTGCAACGTGGCGCTATAGATTTCCAACACACTGATCACTGACAGCGCCACGACAAAGGCCATCAGGGTCCAGTCGAAATCGCGATAGGAAAGAAATCGGCGCACTCAGGACCTCTCCTCTATGGCGCGTGGAGATTCCATCCCACCTGGCAAATTCGAGATGCGGGGCATCTGGGGCTTCACTGGGACTGGAAGGGTCTTGCTCTGCGCCTGGATGATCACCCGCCACCTCCGTTTTTGGGCGTCGGAATCAGAAATGTTCCGCCTTGCAGGGTGGTGCCCTTGGGCATGGAAAAGGCTGCGGTAATGCGCGCAGGAAGCTGCCTGGCGTGCGGGTCCGCCGGATGGACGGCGCTTGCCGTCCAGAGCGCCGCCATTTCAGTCGGGGGTACAGGGGCAATATTATGAGGATGGCGCAGTTGACCTACAGATTTTGGCTTGGCGACGTTGGGCGCGGATTTTTCTTTGACAGTTGCTGGAGCGGCCGCAGGCGCGCCAGGCTCGGGATTATTCCTGGCGGCGACTTGCATCAGGTTGTGGTCGCGAAGGCGCTCTTTATTGACGTAGGCTTCGATGACACGGGCGGCGAGGCGTGCGCTGAAATACCCTTCGGACCCGTTCTGCCACATCACGACAACAGCGATTTCCGGATTTCTGCGCGGCGACATGCCGACAAACCAGGCGGTATCGTTCAGTTTGGCGCCGCCGCCGACAGACGCTTTGTAGGCATTGCTGACGATCTGAGCGCTGCCGGTTTTGCCGGCGAAGTCGATACCGTCCAAATGCGCAAAACCAGCGGTTCCGGCAAAGGTGGTGACGTCGGCCATGGCGTCGGTGACGGTTTCCCAATTGGCTGGGTCGATGTGCACATATTGATCACCGGAGCCGGGAAACTGATCCTTGTAGTAATCCTTCAAATCCGCAGGAATCTCATCCGGAAAAACCACGTGGGGACGTTTGAGAATACCGCCGGAACCGATGCCCCCAATGGCGCGGATGAGCTGAATGGGGGTGACGGCCAGCGCGCCTTGACCGATGCCGACAGAGATGGTTTCACCGGCAAACCATTTCTGATGGTAATTTCGCATTTTCCATTCCGGAGAAGGCACGATGCCGGAGGCTTCATTCGGGAGATCGATACCAGTCTTCTGTCCCAAGCCAAACTTATGGGCCCATTCGGCAATCTTGTCGATGCCCATTTTTTCCGCAAGCGTGTAGAAGAAAACGTCGCAGGACTGGTAGATGCCCTTGGTGATGTCGGTAATGCCGTGGGACTGGTGGCGAGCGGAGATCCAGCACTTGAAATAACGTCCATAGAAAACAGCGCCGCCATGGCAGTCGACCTTCATATTCTCCGCGATGCCCTCCTGAAGCCCGGCGATGGCTTCAATAATCTTGAACGTCGAGCCGGGAGCCAGCTGGGCTTGAATGGCCTTGTTCATCAGCGGATGTTCAGGATCGGTGATGAGCTTGTTCCATTCGTCGCGGTGGATGCGGATGGCAAACTGGTTGGGATCGAAGGTTGGATGGCTGACCATGGCCAGCACTTCGCCGCTACGCGGGTCGATCGCGACAATCGCACCATTGCGATTGCCCAGGGCCTCTTCCGCAGCCTTTTGTACGTCGAGATCGATGGTAAGTCTGATTGATTTTCCGGGTTTCGCAGGCTCAATGCCAAGCGCGCCAAGTTCGCGGCCATGGCTGTCGACGATCACGTCACGGGAACCGTCCTGGCCGCGCAGGACGGGATCATAGGACTCCTCAACACCGGAGCGACCGACAACGTCGCCGGGCTGATAGAAAGCATAGCGAGGGTCGTCGAGCATGTCTTCTGAAACTTCACCGACGTAGCCGATCAAATGCGCGGCAAAGCCGTTGCTGGGATACAGTCGCCGCTGCTCCTCAATGGTTTCCAGCTCCGGCAGCTCATTGGCATGAGCAGCGATGAAGGCCTGCATGTCCGGGGTGATGTCCTGCAGCAGCGGAATCGGTTGATATTTCGGTTGATGGCGATAGCGCAGCAAGATGGCCTGCAGCTGATCGACCCGCATGTGCAGGCCATCCGCGATCAGGGGCAAGTCAGTGTCAAGGTTGTGGGCTTGCTCCGGAACCAGGAAACAGGTGACAGAGGGATAATTGTCGACCAGCAGGCGACCGTCGCGATCGTAGATTTTTCCGCGCGGCGCGAGGATGGGGACTTTGCGGATACGGTTGGCTTCTGCGAGCGCGCGATAGTTCTGCGCGCCCAGCACCTGCAGGCGCCATAGGCCGGAGACAAGAATCACCAGGATCGCCGCGATGATGTACTGCATCACCGTCAGCTTGACCGTTGGAATTCGATCGTCTTTGCTATATGTGCCAGCCATGGGGAAGGGATGCCTCTAGAATACTCCCGAACTGCTGCATTATTCGCGCTGGCGAAGGCGGTCGAACAGTGCAAAAAGGACTACCCCCACCAGCGCGTTGACCAGGGCGCGAACCAGATCGTGCAGGCCATACCACTGTTCATGAATGCCGATCAGGCGGCGCAAAATCAACACATGCAGGGTGCTGGCCAGCAGGATAAAACTGAAATTCATGATGAGGCGGGTGCCGGGATTGTCGACATCGATGCGCAGGCCGATGGACGCCGCAAGATAGCCTAGGATGCAATCGATGATGCCGTTGATGCCGAGCGGCAGGTGCGTCATTGCGTCTTGAATGATGCCGATGACCACCCCCAGGAGCGTGCCGCCGATGGGATTACGCCGCGAGACGGAAAAATAAATGACGACCAGCGCGGGCAGGTTGAGAATCTCGAAGGACGGAAAGCGCAGCGGAATGTAGACCTGAAGAAAGACAGCAATGAGCGGAACGAGAATCAGGACGACAGGATGGAAACGGTGTTCTTCCATTTCTCGACGCGAGCGCTGGGTAAGGAGGGCCATGGTCATTTCTGCGGCTCCTCACCGGCGGTCGGCTGGGTGGGGGCGACACGGTGGTGCACGGCTTTCGGATGTTGGGTCGGGGTTGCTGGCGCTGCGGAATCCACGTGCGTGGCGGCCTTGGGATCTTCAGTGGCTGCCTTAGACTGGGACGTCGTGGGTTTCGGCCGCGAGGTTGTTGGCTTAGGCTGCGACGTCGCTGTGGCCCTCTGCGCGGGCGTGGAAGTCGATGGGACTGGGGTGTTCGCGTGTCCAGCGGTGGCGGGAGGCGCTTGCGCAGGATATACCTGATTGGGGTAGGTAGCTCCCGGAGTCAGAGACGAGGCTGGCGGAATCGCATCCGGAGTGAATTGGTCTGGGTGCAACGAAGCTGGGGGCCGAACCGGGGGCGGCGGCGAATTGGCATTGATCGGCTTGCCATCTGGACCGATCGTCGG
Organism: Acidobacteriota bacterium; assembly: GCA_021793595.1. The sequence continues at coordinate 5,738 of JAJYSL010000156.1, read as the reverse complement.
GGGTGGCGGCACACTCGGCAGCCTCTGCGCCAGAATGTCGGCGGCCTTCTGTTCGCTGGTGGCAATATCCTGCTGCATGCTGGCGGGCATGGTGTTCTGTGTTTGCGTAATCACCAGCACTTCATCCAGCCGCGATAGGTTAACGGCGGGGTGAACCAGGACCGCAACGTAGGGATTGTGCTCCGGATCGTTGACCACGCGCTCCACGCTGCCGACGGGCAGGCCGGAGGGATAGACGCTATCGCCGCCGCTAGTGACGACCTTTTCGCCGGGTTGAATGCGTTCATCCGGAAGGACGTCGATGATTTCCGTCTGGCCGGCAGCATTGCCGCGCAAAATGCCGCGCAGTCGCGTCTGCGTCAAAACGATGCCGAGCCCGCTGGTCTGATCATTGATTTCAAGGACCTGGGCAGTATGTGGAAATACATCGCGTATCTTGCCGACGACACCATCGGGGGTGATGACCGGCATGTCGATTGTGAGTCCGTCTTTCGAGCCTTTGTCGATCACCAGGACACGCGACAAGTCAGTCCCGCTGGTGCCGATGATGTGCGCGGCGACAGTTTTCGCGATGTATTGCTGCTGGAAGCCGAAGAGTTTCTGCAAACGCAAGCCTTCGCGCGCATCGACGGCGAGAGAAGACTGCTCGAGGCGCAATCGATTCAACTCCGACTGCAATTCCTGATTTTGCCGGCGGACATGTCGCAGATCCACATAGTTGTGCCAGGTATGACTGACGCCATGGCCGACGGAAAGAAATGCGCGCTCAAAGGGTGAGAAGCCGGTGACCACCCAGTAGCGAATCAGCCGCGTCTGCTTCCCATCCTGACCGGCGTTCGGGCGCCGAACCTGCACGGCGAGGCCGAGCATCTGCGCCAGCACGATCGCCAGCAGGACCAGTGGATTACGGTAGCGGCTGAGAAAAGATTCCATGGGGCTATGGGCGGGTTGCGAGGAGCGCGCCTAACAACCCGGTGGATCTATGGAGGAGGGCAAAATTAATCAATCTTGATCTTGCGCAGCAAACGGAAGTCGGACAGCATTTTTCCCGTGCCAAGTACGACAGAGGCCAGTGGATCGTCGGCGACGGAGACCGGCAGCCCCGTTTCTTCCCGGATCCGCTTGTCCAGATTTTTGATGAGCGCCCCGCCACCGGTCAGCACGATGCCGCGATCGCTGATATCGGCGGAAAGCTCCGGCGGGGTGCGTTCCAGGGCTACGCGGATTGCGTTCATGATGGTGCTGATGCATTCCGCCAGAGACTCGCGAATTTCGCTGTCGTCGATGGTGATGGTCTTGGGCACGCCCTCAATCAGGTTGCGGCCTTTGATTTCCATGGTGACGGGCTTGTCGAGCGGGTAAGCGGAGCCCAGCTCCATCTTGATATGTTCGGCGGTGCGCTCGCCAATCAGCAGATTGTATTTGCGCTTCAGGTAATTCATGATGGCTTCGTCCATCTGGTTGCCGGCCATGCGGACGGAACGGGAATAGACGATGCCGGAAAGTGAGATCACCGCGATGTCGGTAGTCCCGCCGCCGATGTCGACGACCATATTGCCGCCGGGTTCTGTGATGGGCAGACCGGCGCCGATGGCGGCCACCATGGCCTGCTCAACGAGGTACACCTCACTTGCCTTGGCCCGATAGGCAGAATCTTCAACGGCGCGCTTTTCCACCTGTGTAATTTCCGACGGAACACCGATCACGATGCGCGGATGGACCAGCATCTTGCGGCCATGCGCTTTCTGAATAAAGTAATTCAACATCTTTTCGGTGACCTTGAAGTCGGCGATGACGCCGTCCTTCATCGGGCGGATGGCGACGATATTGCCGGGCGTGCGGCCCAGCATTTCCTTGGCTTCCTTGCCGACCGCTTCCACTTCGCCCGTGGTCTTGTTCAACGCAACGATGGAAGGCTCATTGACAACAATGCCCTTGCCGGCCGCGAAGACAAGCGTGTTGGCCGTGCCAAGGTCGATGGCCAGGTCGCTTGAGAACAAGCTGAACAGCGAGCGCAGATTGTGACTGCGTGAGGAGCGAGAGTGGTAGCCGTTAGAGGACATTCAGTGTTTAGCGTGCCTTCTGGGGAATCGTGTTACCTCCCATTGTAAGGCCACGCGCGATTGCCTGCGGATGTATCGTTGGCCCAGGGGAATCGTGGAAGGTATCAACCGCGGGAATGCCCCGCGCAGCTTGGAGCGCCCCGGCCGGTGAACTGAGCGAACACAGAGTCGCGCGCTGCTGCGTCAGTTTCTGCGACGCGAAGTTGTGACTTTCGTTTCTTCGGCGCGGGGGTGGGCGTCGCGCTTCTTTGCTGCCTTCAAGGGAACCTGCGGTTCCGTCATGCGTTTGGGGTCTAGGATTTCGGCAATTTCCTTTTCGCTGAGGAGATTTTTTTCGCGGGCGAGATCGACGATGGTGCGCCCCGTGGCGATGGATTCCTTCACGATTTCCGCCGCCTTGGCATAGCCGATGTAGGGATTCAGCGCGGTCGCGAGCGAGACGGTGCTCTCGGCATATTGCTGGCAGCGGGCGCGATTGGCGGTGATGCCTGCGATGCAGAAGCGGTCGAGTTGGCGCAGTATGTTGGCAAGAATCGTGATGGATTGCAGGACGTTGTAGGCCATGGTCGGCATCATCACGTTCAATTCCAGCTGGCCGGCCTGGACCGCGTAGGCGACGGCAGTGTCGTTGCCGATGACTTGAAAGCTGACCATCGCTGCCAGCTCCGCCATGACGGGATTGATTTTGCCCGGCATGATGGAGGAGCCGGGTTGCAGACTGGGCAGAACAATTTCCGCAAGGCCGGTATTCGGGCCAGAGGCGAGCAGGCGCAGGTCGTTCGAGATGCGAATGATTCCCAGTGCGAGCGAGCGCAGCGCGCCGCTGACGTCCGCCATGCAGGCGTTCGACTGCATGGCCCAACGCATATCTTTCGCAGGAGTGAGCTTTTGGCCGGAGAGTTTGGCGAGTTGCGCGATGGCTGCGGCACGATACTGCGGATGCGTGTTGATGCCGGTGCCCACGGCGGAGCCGCCGAGGCCCAGCTCGCGCAGGCCTTCCCCCTGTTGCGCGATGTTGGCTCGAGCTTTGCGGATGGCGATGGCGTAGGCCGCAAATTCCTGACCGAGACGAATCGGGACGGCATCTTGTAAGTGCGTGCGACCGGATTTCAGGATGCTGTCGAACTCTTTGGCTTTTTTCTCGAAGGTGAGAGCGAGCGCATCGAGCACCGGGTAGAGCGTTTCGAGCGCGAGCAAGGTACCCAGGCGCATGGCGGTGGGGAAAACGTCGTTGGTGGACTGACCGTAGTTCACGTGGTCGTTGGGATGGACGTGCGCGTATTCGCCAAGCTTGCCGCCGAGGATTTGATTGGCGCGATTGGCGATCACCTCGTTGGCGTTCATGTGGAAGCTGACGCCTGCGCCGGCCTGAAACACGTCGACTAGGAATTCTTCATCCCACTTGCCGTCGATGACCTCCTGCGCGGCCTGAGAAATGGCGTCGGCGCGGTGCGCATCGACCAGGCCGAGTTTTTTGTTGGTTTCGGCGGCGGCACGCTTGACCATGCCGATGGCGCGGATCAGCAGCGAGTGGGCGCGCATGCCGGAGATGGGATAATTCGCGACCGCCCGCGCCGTCTGCGCACCGTAATAGGCGCGCGCCGGGACCTCGACAAAGCCGAGAGAATCTTTTTCCTTGCGTGTTTTGGGCATCTTCAACTCGTCGCTCTGCTTTGTGCAGGCCACAACTAACTTTTAGCCCGGAGGCTGAGCATATACTGGGGCGAAACTCGCTGAGAATAATTTCACGCTTCGTTATTGTAGGGGTTATCCATGAAGAGGTTTGCCACTTTATCTTTAATCCTATGGGGTCTATCCTGTTTCGCTGCCGCACAGGAACCTGCTCAACCCGCTCAGTCAGCCGCGCGGTATCGACTTGTAGCCGCCACTGTAAACGGAAAAGTGGTCGACGCGTGTATGCTCAGCTTTTGTCATCCGCATTTCTGATTACATTTTGCAGCAACGAGCATAGATGCTGTTTTTTTCTGGCGTCCGATCCGCCGACCTCTGGGCCGTCAAAGATTACATAACCGAGAAATCGGCTAAAATCAGCCGATCCGATTTTCCATTGATAAGGGAATGGACCTTTATCGCTTGTGGGTTCAATCGAAAGGTTTGCAGCGCCCGGGCAGTCGCGCAGCCATCGGGTGTAGCAATTGACGCGTTCGGTGATTTCTTCCGGCATAGACATCATGAAAGCCTCCTTCTCAGTGAAGAGAACACGGGGCTGGAGATTTGTACAGCTTTTTACTGGATTTTTTTGGAGGGGTGCTGACGGAGAGTGATTAGGGCACACTTGGCGCCGATAGGATCGCGAAGTACCGAACCAAGCTCGCACATGATTGTGTGATCGGGGGGCACATGAAGGCGAGCGGGTCGACGGGCTAAAATAGTAGGTTCGTCGAACTTATCTTCGTCCATCCCCCGAGAAAAGACTCAACATTATGGCCGCGATTCGCCAGCAGGATTTTATCCAGAGCGTCGGCGACGCGTTGCAGCACATCTCCCAGAAATACTGTTGAATCCATTGCCAGGGTGGAACGTGGGGCCATTCGAACTGGCGAGATCGGCGTTGAAAACCGCTCCGGCGAGTGCTACAAACGGGTATGGACAAGACGGTGCGCATCTTCAACAGCTTGGAGGAGATGAAGGCCGAGGAATACCGATATTGGCAGAGTCGCCCGGTCCATGAGCGTATGCGCGCCGTGAAGGAACTCACCCTATCCGCGTATGCAATGAAAGGGCCGGGCCGCCATGTTCGACGACTTCAAGGACCTGTTGTCTGTCTTCAACGCTCACGGGGTTAAGTACCTGGTTGTCGGCGGCCATGCGGTTTCTTTCCACTCGCAGCCCCGTGCAACGAAAAACCTGGATATTTTTATCAAGGCCGATCCGGCGAACGCGCGCGCGACGTATGCGGCGCTGGCGGCATTTGGTGCACCGCTCGTTGGAATCAGAGAGAGCGATCTTGCGGACCCGAAAAAGTTCATCCGCTTTGGAGAACCTCCGGTTGCGGTCGATCTTCTCCCCAGCATCGACGGCGTAAATTTCGATGAGGCGTGGGAGAGACGGATCGGGGACGTGATCGATGAGGAAAGCGGCCTGACCGTATTCTTCATTGGCAAACACGATCTGATCGCTTCCAAGCTTGCAGCGGGCCGAATGCGCGATCTTGCCGACGTTGAGGAAATCCGCGCCGCCGTCAGCCAGTCTGAGCACGGCGACACATAGCGCCGATCTGGACATGCAAACGGGGATGCAACCCTATTCCGGAGCGACGATTCTGCCGTTCGGTGCCGCGGGCGCACCATTCTGATGTGACTGGGGCCACAGGATGGCCGGGTCGCGACGGTCTACAATACCATGTTCGATTTTATTCGAGGAGAACACACATCATGGCCACGATTCGCCAGCAGGATTTTATCCAGAGCGTCGCCGACGCGTTGCAGCACATCTCCTATTACCACCCGGTCGATTACATTACCAACCTGGCGCGCGCGTACGAGCTGGAGCAGTCGCCCGCCGCGAAGGACGCGATCGCGCAGATCCTGATCAACTCCCGTATGTGCGCGGAGGGGCATCGACCGATTTGCCAGGATACCGGCATTGTGACCGCGTTTGTGAAGGTGGGCATGGAGGCGCGATGGGACCGCACCGACATGACGGTGGAAGAGA
>JAJYSL010000155.1 GCA_021793595.1 Acidobacteriota bacterium | reverse complement strand
GCTGTTACCAACCTGCATCCTGCCTGCAATTTCGGGAACATCCCGCCACCGCTCGCACTCCATCATTTCCTTGCCCGTCCTGCCGGGCGGACGACCGGCGCTAACTCGAAAGCATGCCTGTGCTGCCCGGAAATCGCTCCCCGCGTAACGCGAACCGCTGTATTCGTTGTGGAAACGCCGGACGCGGGCGAGGCATTTTCCTCTTCCAGCATTTCCATGGCGCCACCACGCAAAAAGCCGGCCGATTCCGTCCCTATCGTCAATGTCCGGGCGCAATCCCCACATTCCAAACCGGTCGATCCGGTCGCCGCTGGGTTGGCTTGCGATGCGCCCTGCTCGACAGGGGCAAGCTGAGCCAGAACCATTTTCGCAATTCCCAGCCCACCCTGTTTTGCGATGGCCTGGGCCAGCGCATCCGAGGCCAGACTGCTGACCGTGGCCATGCTGCCGCCGCTGGAGCCATCGCTGCCAAGGCTGTCTCCACCCAGACCGCTGCCGTTGCCGAACAGCGGATCTTCCCGAAGAGGTTTCAATAACTCCTTCAGAAAATTTGCCTCAAATGCATTGGCTGCCTTCACCAATTGTGGACTTGCCGCCGCATGAGTAGTTCCTTTGCTGACGATCGGTGAAACAGGACCAGAAATCTGCATGGCTTAGATCACCTCCAAATCGCCTTCGAGAGATCCTGCCTGCTTCATCGCCTGCAAGATCGAAATCACGTCCGTTGCGGAGGCGCCGATCGACTGCAGGCTTCGCACCAGATCATCCACGGTGGCTCCTTCTTTTAACTCAATCCGATTTACCGGAAGATTGTTGGCCTGCACCTGCGTCTGCTGCACCACCTGGGTGGTTCCCTGCGCCATGGGGTTGGGCTGAGAAACCTCGAATTGCGACTCGACATCGATCTGCAATCCGCCATGCAGGATGGAAACGGGTTGCAGGCGAACATTGCCTCCAATCACCACTGTGCCGGTACGTTCATTCACCACCACGCGAGCCGGCGGGAACACCTGTACGGTCAGCGATTGCACACGGGCCAGTAATTCCGGAGCATCCTGCCCGGGCGCCACTGCGAGATCGATACGCCGGCTGTCGATGGCATGGGCCAGGCTGCCGCCAAAGGAATGATTGATGGTCGCCGCAACGCGCGTGGCGGTTTGAAAATCCGCGTCGTTCAACAGCAGCGTCAGAGTGCGGCGATGAGCCAGGTTCATGGGGACCGCACGTTCCACGATGGCTCCATTCGGCACTCGCGCCGTAGTGGGAAAATTCATCTGCTTGGTGTTGCCATTTTGCGAAATGGAATACCCGCCCACGACCAGCGGCCCTTGCGCTTCCGCGTAGATCTGCCCATCGGCTCCATAGAGCGGAGCCATCAGGAGCATGCCTCCTGTCAGACTGCGGGCATCTCCGGTGGAAGACACCGTGACGTCGATCTTCGAGCCCGGCTGCGCAAACGGAGGCAACGTCCCCTCGACAAATACGCCCGCCATATTTTTCACCATGATGGTAGTGAGGGGATAGGGAACCACGATGCCCAGGCGCTGCAAGGTGGAGAGCAGTGTCTGCAGCGGGAAATAGGTCATCTGACTGTCGCCCGTGTTTTGCAGACCCACGACGATCCCATAGCCAATCAATTGATTGTCGCGAATGCCCTGCACCGAGCTGATGTTTTTCACCAGCACCTGCTGCGAAACCAAGGGAGTCGCCGACGTGTCTGCCGGAGAGGGCTCTTCCTTCTTAGCCTGCTGCACACCCTGAATCTGGAAGGGGGGAATCGGGCTGGCCGCACTGGCAGGTGTCGGAGGCTCCGCCGACGTCTGCGCCAGCAGGCGCGGGCTTCCCATAGCCAGCAGAAGACACAGCCCGGCCGGAATGATCCGCCAGCGACATCTCTCGCGTATTTTCTCCGTGTTCGTGATTCTTGTCATACTCGACTACTTTCCATCTCACGGAATCAGAATGCGTTGCAGCATGCGAACAATTGGGTTGGCCCGATAGGTGGAATCGTTGACGATCCCCTTGCCTACCACTTGTACCTGCAGGCCGGAAATCGCGGTCGAAAGCACCTGGTTTCCTGGGCTGACGTCTTGCGGTCGCACCAGGCCGCGCATGATAATCGTTTCGGTTTGCTGGTTGAACTCCAATTGCCGAGCGGCTTCAATCACCAGAATGCCGTTGGGCAACACATCGACCACTTCCCCGCCGATGGTGGTATTCAGACTGGAATCGGTGACGCTTTGCCCCTGGGCGTTCAGACTGGAAGACGCGCTTTGGTTGACCGCATTGTTGGCCGCGCTCGACGTGGAAAACGCTCCGAATAAGGCACTGAGGGACGAAAGTGCCGTGGACGCGCGGGAATTTTTTACCGTTCCGCCGGTAGAGGCGGAGAGGTTTTCCGAAATTACGATCGAGATCAGATCATGCGGGTTCAGCGCTTTCACATCGGTTGACAGCGACGTCAGCCTGCCGGTCGCACTCCATATGGAACCGTCACTCATGTCCCCGGGATACATCTTGCGCACCTGCGCAATATATGCAGCCAAATCCTCACTGGCCGGATTCGGCTTGATTATGGTCAAGTCCTTGTTCTTTTTTCCCCATGCCGGAGAGGAAACACAAGCGGTCAGCAGCAGCGCAGCCAAGACGAGCACCAGGCGGAATGGCGATCGCATTTTCATGGGATCAGCTCCGCGGAATCCTTACCGACGACCACCCCGGCAAGCAATGCGCTTTGCCCCAGACGCCGCAAACGGATTACCTGCCCGGCGCGCCCATACTCCAAGGAAACAACTTCGATATCCAGACGGACGCTGCGGTCAGAACTCCAAAGATGCACCAGGTCTCCGGCACGAACCAACGGCGCCCCCTGGGAAGAGATTGGCGTGGACAACTGGGCGGAACTGCGCGCGACATGCGTCGGGGTCGAGGACTGTGGGAGCACTGTAGGACGCGGTACGGTGGGATGTTGCGGCGTGCGCGCGGCGGAAATGGACGCGGCCGGCGCCGTGGAAGGTGTCGCGGTGGTGGCTGCATGGACTGTGCGCGGGGCCAGGCCCGAGGCGATCGCCACCACCTGGAGCGGCCATTCCGGGTGTGCACAGTTGGCGATGAACGCCCATCGACGATGCAATTCCGGGTCCACGACAATCCGCGCCAGACGATAACGGCTGGTTGGTTCCAAGGATTGCGGCGGGTTCGACTGCGTGTTGACCTGGACTGCCCATCCAGGCGGAAGCGCGCTCTCCAGCGTGCGGGCGGTGCAAGTCGACTGCCCCTGGGCGCAACCGCCGATCAACACAACCAGCACTCCGAGGATGGGGCTTTTCAACATCATGGGACTACTCAGGCTTCCTCTTCAGACTTTCTCTGCAAACGCACCCGCGATACGACACTCTCACGGCATTCACTTCACCAGATTGTTGACCTGCTGATACATGCCGTCGGCCGCCGTTGCCACCTTGGCATTACTTTCATAGGCGCGCTGAGCCATAATCATCGCGACGAACTCCTGCACGACATCGACGTTCGAATTCTCCAGATATCCCTGTTGCAATGTGCCCACGCCGGTCGCATCTCCGGGATTGCCCAGCACCGCCTGACCGGAGGAGAGAGTCGCTTGAAACAAGTTGGAACCAACATTGTTCAATCCTCCGGGATTGGAAAATGTGGCGAGCTGAATCTGACCGAGCTGCGAAGGATTGGCCTGTCCCGGAAGGCTCGCATTCACCACGCCATACTGCGTGATGGTGACGGAGGTGGCGTTGGAGGGAATGGTAATGGCGGGAAGCAGCATATTCCCGTTCACGTCCACCATCTGGCCTTGGTTGTTGAGCTGAAAATTGCCGGCGCGCGAGTAGGCGATGGTTCCGTCTGGAAGCTGCACCTGAAAGTATCCGTTGCCCTGAATCGCCAGATCCAGCGGATTATTGGTCTGGCTCAAGCCGCCTTGGGTGAGAATCGTCTCACTCTCGGTCGAGCGCGTTCCAAGGCCCACCTGCAGACCGGCGGAAACGGTTTGCGCGCTTTGCGCTGCCCCCGGAGTAATCAGATTCTGATAAATCATGTCCTGAAACTGGAGCACCTTGCTGCGAAAACCGACGGTGCCGGAGTTGGACAGGTTGTTGGCGATCGTATCCAGATTGAGTTGTTCCGCGCTCATTCCGCTGGCGGCTGTGTACAACGCACGAATCATGGTTGTTCCTCCTTATATGCGGAGCCTGGTTCCGCTGCTTCGACTTTCCCATCGCCGATGCGAATGCGAGCCGGGCAGAAGTGGGCCGGATCAAACACGCGGCAACTCCTGGCTCGCCTTCTGGTCGAGATCGGTGCTAAAAACCGAGAGCGCTTTCATCATCATTTCCGCCTGCCGCTGGACCAGAATCAATTGCAGCGTTCCCTGGACGATATTCTGATTCGAACTTTCCAGCTTTCCTTGGTGCACAACCGCGGCGGTTGTCAGCTTCGCCGATTTCGGCGGCGCCTGATAATGACCGACACCGGCGGGCACCAGCGGTGTGCCGGCGGCAAAAGTGAACAGCCCAACCTTGCCCGCTACTCCGCCATTGACCGAAACCACACCATCGGCCGCGATCATTACCGGTCCGCTGGGGATGGTGATGGGTTTGCCTTTGATATCGAGAACCGCGTGGCCTTGACGGTCTGTCAGCACACCCTTGCTGGATCGAATGAATGATCCGTCGCGCGTGTACTGAATGCTGCCCTGCATGTCCTCGACGGCAAAGAATCCTTGGCCTTCCAGCGCCAGGTCGAGCGGATTTCCTGTAGTCACCATCTGTCCCTGTGACAGGTCAATCCGGTTGCCGCCCAGTACCCCATAGTCATTCACGGCGGTATTCAACTGCGAACCGAATGCGTTCGGCCCGGTCAGCGCATCGCTGAAAAACTCGCGCTCAGCACGAAACCCCGTGGTATTCGTATTGGCAAGATTGTTGGCGACGGCATCCAGCGCCCGTTGGCGCGCCAACAATCCGGTAAAAGCTGCATAGTATCCGCTGTCCATGGTTGCCAGGTTTCCTCAATACCCAGGACTCCATGCATTGGGCGTGCCGGAGTCGGTGGTTTTGAGATTAGAAAAGACTCATCTCAATGGGGATCTTGCGCTCACGACACAGTCGAAATGGCAGCAGTTCTACACCGCACCGTTTTACTGCATGGTTTTGCGGGTGCGGACGGTTGTCCGCTCTGTCCTTGCATGGACATGGCAGATTGAATTCGCCGATTCAATCTGCCGGTTGCAGCCGAATCAGGACGTCTTCCACCTGATGGATCCTGGGAATCAGATTGAGTGAACTGGCCCGGGATGCGGAGACGGCGGGTACAGGCACGGGGCTGCGCCATAAACGCAACCAGAAATAGCGGTGCATGCGCACCAGTTTCGCCTGATGTGGACGCACTCGCTCGATGACCGCAGCCACTTGCTTTGCCACCAGGGTCGATGTTTTTGCTTCCATCAAATCTGCTTTGGGAAACGGGGCCGCCATCAAGCGTTCCTGCGCACGCAGAAATTGCGACGCCTTCATCACGCCTGCCTCGATTTGCATTCCGTTCATTCGTTCGACCGCGAACGCGACCGTGGAATCCATGCGGTCTTCAAATGCGAGGTACGCAACTCGGCTGGAGCCCTGGCACAACGGCACTATTCCATAGGTATCCAACAGGATGCGCGGTATCAGGGTCGAGGCTGTTTCCGGTCGATGATCGGCCAAGGCAAGCACCGGGCAGCCCCATTGCATGCTGAGGGCGCGGGTGATCTGTTCTTCCGAGAGGTTCGCCTGGTGCATCAGCCAAGCGCCAATGCGCGCCTTTCCCCCCGCTTCTCGTTGCGAATCGAGCGCCTTGCGCAACTGTTCCTGGGTGATGCATCCCTGCGACAGCAGCAACAGCCCAAGAGGGATTCGGTGCTTGTGTTTTTTAGGCTCCAGCGGAGTGCCGTCGCCAAGCTCGCGTTCGACCGCCTGCTCGACCAGAACCTGCATGCATTCCGGGCTGCAGGCCCATTGCCCCTCAAAGCGCGGAACATTGCGCCGCCGCCACAGGCGCAGCCATGTGGTTTTGCAATAGGCGTTCATGCAGGTGTTGAGAAGCGGCAGGTGCTGGGGAGTTCTATCCCACGGCAGCGGCCACGCGTCGGGCCTGCGGGCTACTTCCGCCCAGGTGGCAGAAATTTCGGGAAGCGCCGCTTTCCGATGGTTTCGAAGTTGCTCCGTCCACATATGTTATTCGCCTTCGCTTTCGAGATTTTCTGTTGCATGCACCTGCATCCTTGCCGGTGCGCCCTGGATGATCACGCAGGGAGACGTTCTAGAACAAGCATCGAATGGTCTCCAATCTGCGCCGCGGCTCTGCCACCTCGGTCACCTGCAGGGCAAAGTTTCCGCCTACCAGGACCACTTCTCCACGAGCCACAATCCGATCGCCAACCACCAGCTCAACCGGCTCGCGGACGTGCCGGTCCAACGGCAACACATCGCCGGGACCCAGTTCCAATACTTCTCGCAACGGCAGCTCCAATGCGCCAAAACGCAGGGTCGTTTCCAGTTCGACGTCGAGCAGCAGTTCGAACCGGTGTTTGTGTCCCGGCTCCGGAGTGGGAATCACGGTCTGCGACGCGCGCCGGTTTTCCACCTGCGGCGCAGCCTGGGGTTTGGGCTCGGCAGGCGGTCCGGGCTGGTTCCGCGGTGCCGGCTCCGAGGCAGGGGTGTCGGCAGCAGGAGTCGGTGCCAGCTGGGGCGAGGGAATGTCGGCTTGAACTTCCGAAGCCTCGCTTGCCGTCGCTTCGTCTGCTGCGGCTTCGACCGAGGGACTCGTTTCCGGGACTATCTCCGCGTCGGCAAGCGAGGTTTCTTCTCCGGGAAATGCCACCTGCACACTGACGGAAATCGCAATTTCGCTCTCGCCCGCCTGCAATCGCCATTGTTGCGTGGCAGCTCCGGATGCCGCAGTATCGGGTCCGGGGGTCAGATGCATTCCATCGACCGCAGTGGTATCACGCAGCTGAATGGCACAAGCGTATGGGGAAGATTCCTTGAATTCTTCCGAGAAATACGCGGCAAGTTTGCCGCTGGCGGCAGTCAGCCAGATCTGCCAAACCTCCAGCCCTTCTTCTGTCCAGGCGGCGTGCGGGTCAATCGGTTCGCCAGCCACCATCTGCGCCAACTGCACCATGCCGGAGGCCGAGACCGTGACATACATAACTCCATTCACAGGGCCTTCCAAGAGCAGCTGGCTGCGATAAGCGCGGGCCTCCGACGCAGTATCCTCCGTGGTATGGACCGTGGCGGGAACGTGCACCAGCTGTTCCAGTTCGGCGCGCAGCAGATCAATCCACAAATCCAAGATGGTCCGGTTATTTGCCATTGTGCAAAACCTCTCTTTTCCAGCGCCGGAAACAAGTCTCGCCGTGCGCATTGTGCCTAAATCCGACGGACCGCATTCATTCCATGTTTCGGTTCAACAGAGGGTTGTTCCTTGCCGTAATCTGGGCGCCACGATGTTGCTCAGCTCGCACCGGAATGGCATGGAACAAAGGGATTCCCGCGATGCGCAGCTCCGAGGGCGATGTCGCCGGCAGATTCAATCGCACGATCGAACCTTTCTCCAGCGCGTCCAGCTCCGCGGCAGGAATCGATACAGACGGCAGTTGCAGAGCGCCCCGCAGCCGGATGTGCTGCAACCGTTCTCCCATGCGTGCCAGCACTTCCGGAGAACGGCGGCGATTCTGCCGTCCCCAATCCGTGATCAGACGGCGCAGAATAGTGTTGGAAACGACGGCAGGGAAAACCAGGTTCAAATTTCCCTGTACATGCGGCATACGAATTTCAAAACTGATGGAGAGCGTCTTTTCCGTAGCCGACATCAGACGCGCGATCTGTGTTTGCTGTTGTCGCTTTTCGAAATTGAAGGTCAATCCCACGGGCTGCCAGGCCGATGTCAACTCGCGACAACATACCTCCACCACGCTGGCCAGGATCGACTCTTCGATATCAGTCAGCTCGCGTACCGCGGCCGCTTTCCCTTCTCCGCCCAGCAGCAGGTCGATCATGGGCAGCGCCAGAACCATATCCACTTCAAGGCCGCAAATGGCGCCCAATGGCTCTAGTCGAACGGAGGCGACATAGCCGATGTCGGGAACGCGCTCGACAAACTCCGAATACGGCAGCTGTTCGGCTGAAGCCAAAGCCACCTGAAACCTACAGCGCAGAAATGCGCCCAGATTATGCGTCAGGTTGCGGGCGAAGTTGTCATTGAGCAGACTGATCGCGCGCATCTGCTCGGCGTTGATTTGGCCTGCTCGGGAAAAGGAGAAGGGCTGCACCCGCGTTTCTGCCGGTGCTTGCTCCTTGACATTGCTGGCGCGGTTGCGGGCGGCGGCAAACAGTGCATCGATTTCTTCCTGCGCTAATGGCTTTTCCATTGCTTCTCTCCATCCTCAGCCTGCGACGCCAGTGGACGTCTTGCGGAAGAGTGATTGCCCGGAAAAACGGCGTCCGAGTCTGGACGTGTCCGGGGGATACGGGGCCGACCCGCCTGCGCTTTTGCTGACCGTTCTTTACCGGCTGGCGCAGGGGCGTTTGCCAGCAGTGAGCGCAAGTGCAATACAGCGGAAGTATGAATCTGGGAGACGCGCGATTCCACTACTCCCAGCGTCAGGCCAATCTCTTTCATGGTCATTTCCTCGTAGTAGTAGAGGGTCAGCACCATCCGTTCGCGCTCCGGCAGCGCCTGAATGGCGTCGGCTAACCGAGCTCGCATCTCCGACTTCAGGCAGCGGAACAAAGGGCCTTCTTCCGGCGAACTGGGCACATAGGCCACTTCCTCTTCCGAGGACTCCTCCATATGGCCCACGTCGAGACTTCCGATTTCCAAGCCGCGCAGGTCGCTCAACAGAGTTTGATATTCCTCCAGGGACATCCCCATCTGGACGGCGATTTCATTCTCCAGCGGCGTTCGGCCCAGACGCCCGGTCAGTGTATGCATGGCGGTTTCAATGGCGCGGCCCTTGCGGCGCAGATCGCGCGGGCTCCAGTCGAGTGTGCGCAGGCTGTCGAGAATGGCTCCGCGAATGCGAAACTGGGCATAGCTGCGAAACTGGACCTGTTTGCTGGGATCGAATTTATTGAATGCATCGGCCAGGCCAACGATGCCCGCGCTCACCAGGTCGTCCATCTCCACGTGCGCCGGCAGATGTTCATGAATGCGACGCGCGATGTAACGCACCACCGGCAAATGCTCAATTAAGATTTGTTCGCGCTCAGCCGGGTCCATGCGGTGTAAGGGCGGGTCCGGAAAGGAAGGGACACTTACCTCGGGCTCCGGTTGAACTGGGGCGGCCAGTAGCGACATTGGGGCCTCGTGTTCATGATCGGCTGTGCATGGAAACTTCGGTACTGGCATGTCTGCTCTCCTTCTGGTTACCGGCGAAGCTGCCTCCGGCACCTCCCAACTAACTCAACGTTCCCAACGAGCGCACCCGGATATCCGGAGGCAGTTCTGCGGGCGCGACCACCGCGACCCTGGGCATAAAAGGCTCCAGCCAGCGTCGCAAGTAATAGCGCGCAGGGCTGGAACATAGGAGGATGGGGCTACCCGAGACCGACGATCCTCCTGTCAATTGTTTCCACGACTCCACGATGCGGCGCAGGAAAGTGGTGGCATTGCGCAGCGGCTGGCTGCCATCCCCCAGCAAACGTTGCGAGCTTTCCCCTTCCACGGTGGCCAGAACCTCTTCTTCCAGCGAGGGATCAAGAACAAAAACGCGCATTTGGCCTTCCCCGTCGAGCATCGGCTGCATCAGCGTGCGACCCATCGCCTGGCGAATCGTTTCCACCAGGTGGACTGTGTTCTTGTTCGTTGCGGCCGTCTCCACCATCACCTCCAGCAGCGATCCCAGATCGCGAATCGAGACCTGTTCCCGCAAGAGCTGCTGCAGCACCCGCTGCACCTCTCCCAGCGTCATCAATTTCGGCACCAGTTCTTCGATCAGCTTGGGGTGCGTTTCCTGCAAACTGTCGAGCAGACGCTTGGTTTCCGCGCGACCCAAAAG
>JAJYSL010000154.1 GCA_021793595.1 Acidobacteriota bacterium | reverse complement strand
CGCCATTGTTGGTTGCGGCAATGGCGAGCATGATCGGCAGCGGCGTGTATGACATGGTTCTGGCATCACGCGTTCTTGGCGGGGGTGCTCTGAAGGGAGGAATGCCGGTCTATAAATACATCGCCAACCGCCTGCTCACAGCATTTCAAAACGTATTTCTTGGGGCGAAACTGTCTGAGTACCATACTGGCTTTCGCGCTTTCTCAAGAGAATTGCTGCAGACGCTTCCGCTATTGGAGAATTCAGATGATTTTGTGTTTGATAACCAGATGATTGCGCAAACGGTGATGTTCAATTTCCGGATCGGCGAGATTTCCTGCCCAACCAGGTACTTTGAGGAGGCTTCCTCCATCAACTTCAAGCGCAGTGTCCAATACGGAATTGGCGTGTTGAAGACCACCGCGAGTTTCGTTGCGCACAAGTCGGGATTAGTGCGTCTGCCATTATTTCAGACGGCAGGAAGAAAAGTGAGCATGGAATACTACTCTAAGCTCGAACAGCAAATCTAAAATAGAGGCTTGTAAAGACCTGCTGGCATTTCTTTAACAGTCGCTTGACTGGTGATGAGTGGCCCAAACCAATCACTGGCAGTTACACTTCCATCGCAGGCAATTCGATGGGGGTTTCCGTGTTCAATCGCCGCACATTTCTCAAAACCGGTGCTGCCGCCCTTCCGCTGACGGCGTACGATGCTCTCAACCCAGCCTCGACTTTGGCGGAAGAACACGCTGCACTTGCGAGCGGACCCACGCCCAACCTTGTTCCGCTGCCTGCGCGCCTGGCTTCTGTGGACCGCGCCGCGTTGCCGTGGCAGCAAAAGGTTCGCCGCGTCGGACAAAGCAACATGACCGAGCATGACCCCGCCGTCATGAACATTGAAGAGTGGGCCGACTACTGGCACTCCGCGGATGCCGACATCGTTTTCATCAGCGTTACCGGTATTCTCGCTTTCTATCCATCGAAGGTTCCGTTTCATCGTCACGGAAAATATTTGCACGGTCGCGACTTTTTTGGCGAGTGTGTTACCGCAGCCAAGAAACGCAACATGCGCGTGGTCGCCCGCATGAGTCCCGACCTCAACTGGGGCGATGCCCTCGCGGCGCATCCGGAATGGGCCATGCGTCACAAGGATGGCTCCGTGCAGTTCAGCGGCCAGGATCCGCGACTGTTTCAAACCTGCATGTTTACCAGCTATATGGATGATTACATTCCAGCCATCATGCGCGAAGTGAATTCGCTCTACGATATCGACTGTTTCTACACCAATGGCTGGCCGCCGATCGGTAGCCTGCCGGATTGCCACTGTGCCATCTGCAGTAAGCTGCCACCCGCGAACACGCCCGCCTACTGGTCGGTGTTCAACGATCGCGTGTTTCAGCTTTGGCAAAGGTATGACGCCATCGCCAAAGAAAAAAGGCCCGACAGCTTTTTCTTTGCCAACCTTGGCGGCAACGTGCGCTGCGGTCCGAATCTCGATCGCCTCGGCAAGTTGGCCGCGTGGTTCCAGGCAGACAACCAGGGGCGTACGTATTATGACTCCGCTGTTTGGGGTTGTACTCTGCAGGGCCGAGCCTGCAATGCTGTGCTCGATGGAAAATTCGCCGCGAACGTCACCGGGGCGTATTCCACAGGCGCCGTCACATGGCGCAATGGTTCCAAAACTCCTGCAGAGGCCACGATGTGGCTGAATGAAACCCTCGCCGGCGGCATGGTTCCGTACTATCACTTTGTTGGTTCAGAGGATGGTCTGGGTGAAGATCGCCGCTGGCAGGCAGTTGGCGCCGACTATTTCCGCTGGACCGCGCAACACGATGCTCATCTCATCACCCGCCGCTCCATTGCGAATATTGGCGTCGTGATGGGGCAGAGCACGCAGCTTCTCTATCCCGGGCCGAGTACCGTGCATTCCCGGACCTACATGCATGAGACGACGCAGGGCCTCTACAACGCGTTCCTGCAGGGACGTTTCGCGTTTGACTTTGTGCATGAAGATCGTCTTGACCCCGAACGGCTCAGCAAATATCGTGCCCTGGTGCTGCCGAATATCGCCATGCTGAGCGACCAGCAATGCCGGAAGATCCGAGATTATGTCCACTCCGGTGGATCCATTATGGCCAGCTTTGAGACCTCGCTCTACGACGAAAATCTCAAACCCCGCGCCGACTTCGGGCTGGCCGACTTGCTCGGAATCCACAAGGCTGGCGAAGTTGTCGGCACGAACGGCAATGCGTACTATGCGCGCATCGAAGAACCGAATGCGACCAGCCGGCATCCGCTCCTGCGTGGAATCACCAACACGAATTGGCTTCCAGGCGCGCAGAATCGCATCCCGCTCAAGCCAGTGCCGCATCCTTTGCTCACCGTCGTCCCCGGATTCGTCAGCTATCCGCCAGAGCTGGCCTACCCTCCCGTTTCGCATACAAATGAGCCGGCCGTCGTTCTGCGCGAACTTGGTCCCAGTCGCATTGCCTACTTCCCTGGAGATATTGAGCGCACTTATTGGCTCACCGGCCACGGCGATCTGTTGCGCCTGATTCTCAACACCATTCAGTGGATCACCAGCGACCAGCAGATCGTTCACATTCAAGGAGAGGGATTCATCGAGGCGCTTGCATGGGAGACGACGCCCGGATATGCGATCCACGTGCTGAACTACACCAACCCGAATGCGCAGCACTGCTGGCTCCAGACGAACTATCCGATTGGGCCGCAGACCGTCCGCATGGAATTGCCACATGGGGTAGGAGTGAAATCTGTCGAGCTGCTGAAGGCCGGGCGAACCGTGCCTTTCCATCTTGAAGGTGTCGCCTTGCAATTCACCATTCCGAGCGTCGCGGACTACGAGGTTGCCGCCATTACGGTCGCCTAGCGCGAGCCTGCGACCCCCGCGGCGCATCCATCGCGAACCGCATCGACGACGGGGATCTCACTTCTCCAGTTCGTAATGGAAACCGAAGCGACCAATCAGCATCAGGGAGTGATCGCTGGGCGGAAGAATCTGGAATGATTCTATTTTTCGATGCGTGTCGTCGCGGATGGCCTGCACCTTGCCAAGAAATCGACCGGAAGCGGCCTCGTAAAACAGGACATCTAAACTGTCGTTCACGCGCTGCCACCCAAACACGTATTGTCCCGGCTCCAGTGAAGCCGTTCCGATCTTCAGCGGAACCTGCGTGAGCAGGAGGATCGAATACTTTCCGTTGGCGGAGTATCCAGAGGTGATGAGCACGGCGCCCGCAATATATTTTCCGGAGCTGTCGACGATGCCTGTCTCGGTCCGCGACTCTGTTTCAATTTGTTCTTTCACCACCGGCGCTCGTGCCGGAATCCAGGAGTTCAGCTCCTGTTGCGTTGCGACACGCCATTGTTGCGACGCCAGAATGTTCAGGGTGAAAAACAAGGCTGCTACCGGTACCAGAAAGATTGCAAAAGTTCGACGTGTCATGCGAGTACCCAATTCCTCTCGGCGAGAACGTTGTCTAAAAGTGAACGATACCGCGCTGGATCGCAGCGGTGACCGCTTGTGTCCGGTCCGCTACACCTAACTTTCCAAGAATACTGTTGATGTGGGTTTTTACTGTGGCTTCGGAAATGTTCAATTCCTTGCCAATCTCCTTGTTGGATTTTCCGGAGACAATTTCGCGAAGAACACCCAGTTCTCGATCGGTCAGCGCCGGCCTCACCATCCGTTCCGCAAGGCGTTCCGCAACCTGCGCGGGAATTCTGGATCGACCGGAGTGAACCGCGCGGATTGCATCCATCAATTCATCGCCGGACATTCCTTTCAGCAGGTAGCCACGCGCCCCCGCATCCAGCGCTCGATGAATATCCTCATCCCCGTCATAGGTCGTCAGGACGATAATGCGCGCCTGAGGAAACTGGCTGCGGATGTGAGTGATGGCCTCGACGCCACTCATACCGGGCAAACGCAGGTCCATTAGCACGACGTCCGGCAGATGCTTTCGAAATAATGCCAACGCCATTCCGCCGTCGGCCGTCTCGGCCACCACTTGCATCCCCGGCACGCCGTTGAGTAGCGCGACCAGGCCTTGTCGCACTACGTGATGGTCTTCCACGACCATAATTTTGATTGAGTCAGGCATTGGCTTCACATTTTCTCAGGCCGTCGTCCATGCATTCGGATCCGGGTTGCGCTTTCCCTATGCTAATTGAGCGGTATCTCCACTGTTATTTTCGTTCCCTCTGCTGGTACGCTGTTCATCGTGAACGTCCCTCCAATCGTTTGCGCCCGTTCACGCATTCCGACCACTCCAAAGTGCCCTGCCGGTGTCGCGTCGGCCACATCGCTCGAAAGCCCAACGCCGTTGTCCTGGATCTGCATGGTCAGCCGCCGAATCTCATAGTGCACGTTGATGTCTAACCGAGTGGCATCGGCATGCTGCAGAACATTCGCCACTGCTTCCAGCGCAATCTTCAGCAACTCCGATTCGACGTTCGCCGGCAAGGCTCGATACGTCCCGGTGAATTGAATGTTGGTCTCAATCGATTTGCCTGCAGTTCGCGCTCGAATCGCGGATGAAAAGTTCGAGGCGAAATCGACACTCCCGGCCTCGTTCGATCTCAGATTCCAGATGGAGCTTCGCGCTTCGGCCAGGCTGTCCCGAACCAGCTGGCGAGTCTGGTTCAGCTGTTCGCGGACGGCTTGCGGCGAACTGGAAAGCATCTGCGCGGCTAGCTCCAACTGGACCGAGATCCCCACGAAGCCTTGCGCCAACGTGTCGTGAATTTCGCGGGCGATGCGGGTACGTTCTGCGAGCACGGCGCGGAATCGCGACTCCACCTGATGCACTCGCCAGCGATAGACAAGCCATCCAAGCAACAAAATCAGGACTGCGCTCAGCAGGTCGAACCAGTATGTCTGCGTAAAATACGGTTGCAACTGGAAGCTGAAATTTGCAGGCGTAGTGCTCCAAACGCCGTCATTATTGGCCGCGAGTACCTGGAAGCGATATGTTCCCGGAGGGATATTGGTGTAATAGGCAACGCGTCGAGTGCCGGCATCGACCCACGCGCGATCGAATCCGGTGAGCCGGTATTTGTAATGTACTTTCTGCGGAGCAACATAACTGAGTCCTGCATAGTGAAACGCAAATCGCGAATGCCCCGGACCAACTTTGACCGTCCCGTTCAAAGGCATGTTCTTTTCGTCCACGGATACCTGCTCGATGGCAACCAGCGGAGCCACCATGTTCCGATGCAACTCTGCAGGATCAATCCATGCGACTCCCTTCAGCGTGGAAAACCACAGGAGCCCGTCATTTGCTTTCCATGAGGAAGGATGGCCAATGCCGCTGCACTCGCGAATCTTCATTCCGTCCGCGGTGCCGTAGGACGTGATCGGAAGCGAATGGCTTCGACCCGCAGCCACGTTCACCAGGTCGGCGAGACGCACGCGAAAAATCCCTGTGTTTGAACTGATCCACAGGGCGCCGCGCTGATCTTCCAGGATGCCGTCAATCACATCTGGGAGCCCAAGGTTTGCGGAAAACGAATGGATCCGGTGGTGTGGATTATCGGTCGCCAAAAGGTTGAGGCCCTCTCCATTGGTGCCGATCCAAAGACGGTGTTGCGAATCCAAGGTCAAGGCCGTGATCACGTCGCTCGACAGCCCATCGTTTTTTGTATAGTTGATAAATTTGCCATGCACAAAATGGCTGAGTCCATGCAGCGTGCCAATCCACAAACTGCCGTCGCTGCCCTGTGTCAGTGCTCCAACAAAATCGTTGGCCAGACCGTCCGCTTGCGTATAAGTCGATGCGTGGCTGCCGTTAATTTCCGCCAGCCCATGCCGTGTGCCGACCCATAACGAGCCATCCCAGTTCGCCAACAGCGAGCGAACAAATTCATCCGGCAGCAGATTCGAGGCGGGGGCTGGGTTGAACCGGCCGTGCTCCATATGGTTGAGTCCATTTGGGGTTCCGACCCACAAATTTCCTTCGGCGTCAGCCGCGAGCGAAAGAATCGTATCGCTCGTCAGTCCTTGCCTTTCTGTGAAAACAGAAACATGACTGCCGTCGTATCGATTGAGGCCGCCGCCATCCGTGCCAATCCACATATCTCCGTTCGGTCCTTGTAAAACTGAACTGACCAGGTTGTCAGAGAGACCATCGCTCTCCGTTAGCGTCATGAACTTCTGGTCTTTCAGCAGCGCGACCCCAGCCGACTCCGTGCCGACCCACAAAGAACCCTCGCGATCTTCATACATTGCCAGAATCAGGTTTTCCGCCAACCCTTGCTTCGACTGGAAGACACTGATCGCTCCATTGCGAATGCGCGCGATACCGTGATTCGTGCCTACCCATAAGGCACCTTCCCGATCCGGATACAGCGCCTGGACTTGGTTTCCAGGTAGTCCATTCGCGGTAGTATAGGCCGTCAGTGTTCCGTCATGAATCGTCGCCAGGCCAGACGGAGTCCCAATCCACATGTTTCCCGACTTGTCGGCAAGCAGAACATCGACTTCGTTGTCGGGCAGTCCGTTCGCAACGCCGTAGGTGCGAAGTGTTCCGTTGGAAAACTGCTGTACGCCGTTTTGTGTGCCCGCCCACAACGTGCCTGCCGGGTCGGTTGCAATGGCGCGGATGGTCTCGTTTTCCAATGGCGAGCCGGTGAATGGAATCTCTACGCGCCCGCGTTCAATCTGATCCAGCCCGCTGTCCGTGGCCACCCACAACGTACCGTTCGGTCCATCGGCCACTGCGCCGATGGTGTCGCTGGAGAGTCCTTGCTGCGTTGTATACGGAACGAAGTGATCGTGGCGGTACTGCGCAAGTCCGCCTGCGGTGATCGCCCACACATTTCCACGGCTGTCTTGAAACACGCTCCAAATGCTGTTGTCGGGCAGGCCTTGCGCCACAGTGAACACAGTGAATTGGCCGTCGCGTAACCTTGTCAGTCCATAGGCAGTGCTGATCCACAGGTTCCCGGCATGATCTTCCAGCAGGCCGCGAATGTCGTTGCTGAGCAACTGCGGCGTATTTCTCCGGTTGTACACGGTGAAATCGATTCCATCGAATCGCGCCACACCTTCCCGAGTTGCGAACCATAGATAGCCGTCGCGTGTCTGCAGAATCGCCCGCACAGAATTTTGCGGCAGGCCGCTGTCTGTCTGCCAGGTCTCAAGTCCGTACTGGCTGAGTTTTCGATCTGGATTCAGCGCATGGGCGCCGCTACACGCCAGAAGAAGGAGCATCCAAGGAATCCAGCGAAGTGGGCGAGCCTCGCGCAAGAAAACAACAAATCTGCAACTGTATTTGGAAACGACCCGACGCGTCGAGGAGCCCCGTGCAGCGCGGACTGTAAGATGTGTACTCAAACCTATATCCATCGAAAGGTTGAGTTCGACGTCCATCTAAGGATACAAGACAACTCAGTGTAGTCCTTGTAGATTTGGAGATGCCTCTTGAAAGTTTGTCACATTCAAGGCCGTTGCGAGAAGTCATCCGCGATGGCCTTTCTTTTTTCTGCACGGTAAATCTCAGCAGCGGGAAGGGAGGGATGCGCACGGCATCTCCTTCCCGTTACTGAATCGGTTTCATCCGAATGATCCTCTGAAAATCTTCAGCACACCCAGTCGCGAAACGCTTGCAGGCATTCTAACGGAGATTTACAAACTTCCAATGATCTTCAGGACAGTAGCTTGAGGGATCGGAATTCCGCCGCACGCAGAATTCGACGCCGGCACCACCGAACTCGATTCAGTAGAATTGGCCCGGTGGCGTCAGGTTCGAATGCCCTCGATGAACGAAGAAAAGTGTGATTCGCGGAGCTGAAATTACTTTCCGGTATACGTGACGCGCCAGATGGAATTTGACCCATCGTCGGTGACCAGCAGCGATCCGTCCGGCGCCACCGTAACACCAACCGGCCGTCCCCAGGCATTGCCGTCCGGTAGCACGAAGCCTGTCAGGAAGTCTTCGTATTCTCCGGTGGCGTGGCCAGTCTGGTGCAGCGGAACCCGAATCACTTCATACCCGGCGCGCGTCCCCCGGTTCCAGGAGCCGTGTTCGGCGGCGAAAATGTCGCCGTCGTATTCCTTGGGGAATTGCTTGCCCTCATAAAACGTCATTTCCAGCGACGCGTTATGGGGCTGCAACAGCACATCCGGAACGATGGCTTTGTCTTTCAGCTCAGGATGCTTTCCTGCCAGCCTCGGGTCCTGGTGGCCGCCGATATACCACCACGGCCAGCCATAAAAGCCACCCTTCTGGACGTGGGTGATGTAATCCGGCACAAGGTTGTCGCCCAGCGCGTCGCGTTCATTCACGCTGCACCACAGTTCGCCCGTCTTCGGATTGATCGCCAGTCCCACCGGGTTGCGAATTCCATAGGCATAGATGCGCATATGAGAGCCGTCAGGATTAAATGCCAGTATATCGGCGCGATCTTTTTCTTCCGGGTGCGTGTCCGGATCGTTGACGTTCGAACCGGAGCCGACCGAAACGAACATCGTTTTGCCATCCGGAGAAAAGCGAATGTCGCGCGTGGTATGCCCTCTGCCATTGGCGGGCAGATTCGCCAAGTGCTGCGCGGGCCCGGTCGCGGCCAAGTCGCCATTCTTGTAAGGGAACCGCACCACCGCATTCGTATTCCCGATGTACAGCCACTTCGGGTTTGGCCCCGGAGGATAGAACGCAATGCCGAACGGCTCGTTCAACCCGCTCGCAAAAATGCTGGTGGTCTTCGGTTTTCCGTCCGCAGTGATTCCGCGGAAGACCATGATCTGGCCCTTACCTGTTTCCGCGACGAAGAAGTCCCCATTTGGGGCGGTACGGATCAGGCGTGGATTGTCGAGTCCCGTCGCGTACAGCCCCACTTTGAATCCCTTCGGAGCTTGCGGCCAAACCCCTTCTGGGCGGGGAACAATGGTCGGGCCGTTTCCCGCAGACGGGGTGGCAAAGGGAGCGGGAAGGTCCTGCACCGTGATTTTCCGAATCGTCCCCGGCTTCTCATAACGAAAGTCGGTGAAGGGAGGCGTCGGTGGGGGGGCGTTCAATGTTACTGTGGCCGCAGATTCGCCGTTGCTTGCGGCTGTCAATTGCGCGGCACCCGGGCTCTGCAGGTACTTCAGGTAGGTCACGATTTGCCAGCGTTGCTGGTCAGGCAAACTCTCCCAGGCGGGCATACCGTTGCCTACATCGCCGTGCGTGATGAACCAGAAAATCTCCCCCGGCTTGGCTGCCTGGGTGGCTCCATTGGCCAGAGAAGGAATGTTCCCGGTTCCCTTGGCATTGGCGCCGTGGCATGAGGCGCAGCGTTGTTGGTATAGCTTCTGGCCCGCGGCAGCGTTCTGCTGTCCGGTGTCCGGATTTTCCAGCGTGACGGACGAAGCCGGTGCGTTATGGAAACTCTGGGCCAGGGCCGGCAACACGACCACCACTGCGCTGACTACGACGATCGAACGAAAAAGCGGGCGGATCAACACAGACCTTCCTGACTTCAATGGCTCTCTCCTGCATCCTGGGTATTGACCTTGCGGTCGTATGCTATCCAGCTAGGACGCATCTTAATCCAATAAGGATTCACAAATCCTGCGAATCAGGCGGCTTATCTCCAGCACGTCGGACTCGGCCAGAGACTTCATCCAGAATTTATCATCCCTCGCTCCCGAGAACCATTCTTGTCTCACGCGGTCGCTCCTGGTCACTCAGGGTCGAGGACAGCGCCCGCTTTCCTAGCGACTGCAACTGCCGCGGCCTTCCGGAGAAACCTTCGACGGCTGGATTGAATCGAAGTTACAGACTCCCAGCTCTCCTGGCTGGCTGAGTGCTCTGAAATCAAAGGTTTTTCATTCATCTACGACTTTCCTGGGTATAACGTTCGTCCGGGCAAGCTCCAGAGCAAGGACGTTCAATGAGCCAATTCAAAATAGCAGGGCGGTTCCTTTTTGCTGGCGCGCGAGCATCAAAAAGCTCGGCGAAAAATGACAACCAGTTGCACGGTCTGTTGGTTTCCCTATGAGTCGCTGAGCATGTCCCGCGCATAGTTGAAAGTGGCGGGCGGCGGTTAGGTTGATGTTACTACGCAGCGACCTCGGCGGAAGCGTGCTGCGTAGGGTTGAGGATGGCTTCCAATGCCCACAGATCCCGGTAAC
>JAJYSL010000153.1 GCA_021793595.1 Acidobacteriota bacterium | reverse complement strand
AGCAAAGAATCCACCAAGAATGGCGTCACCACCACAGTGTTCGACGTGACTCCGGCGGTGCTGAGGAATATCGAGACCCTGGGCCTCAACTATCTGGTAGCCATCGGCGGCGATGACACTCTGAGCTATGCCGCCGAATTGGACCGGCACGGAGTGAAAGTGATTGCAGTGCCGAAGACCATGGATAACGACGTGCGCAACACCGAGTATTGCATTGGTTTTTCAACCGCCATCACGCGTGCCATGGATGCCATCGAGCGGCAGCGAACGACGGTCGGCTCGCATGAGCGCTTCGGCATCTTCCGGGTCTTCGGCCGCGACGCCGGATACACCGCTCTCTACACCGCGTATGTGTCATCGCTGCGCTGCTGCATCCCGGAGTACAAGGTGAATCTGCAGCGCCTGATTGAAATCCTCATCGCCGACAAACGCAACAATCCCAGCAACTATGCTCTGGTGGTTCTCTCTGAGGGCGCGGAATGGGAGGGTTACAAGATCAAGGAATATGGACCCGCCGATGCCTTCGGACACCGTAAGAAGATGAGTGTGGCGGAGGACCTGAGCGACGAGATCAAGGCGGCGACTGGCGAAGAGACAGTTGTCAGCGATCTGACCTACGATTTGCGCTCCGGCAGTCCGGATTTCGTCGATCGCATGGTGGCAGCCACGTACGCCGGAATGGCGATGGACGCTGTGGAAGATGGAAAGAGCGGCCTGATGACGGCAATCAGCAGCGGCTGCTATGCGATGGTGCCGATTCCCGATCCCAAACTCGGCCCCCGCAAGGTGGACATCGCCACCATGTACAACACCGATCGATACCGGCCAGCGTACGATCACAAGCTCGGTCTGCCGATTTTCCTGACGCGGGCCTAGAACGCACCCGGCTCACCGACCCGACGGGTGAACCATCAAATCAAACCTCTCATGGGTACAAATTCCCGGCCATCCTGCAACATCTTTGCAGATCAGCCGGGAACCCATTTTTCCATCCTGAAACTACGCGCTCTTCAGCGAAGCCATGTCGATTGAGAAGCGATACTTCACGTCCGACTTCAGCAGCCGCTCATACGCCTCATTTACTGTCTGGATCGGAATCACTTCCACATCGGCGGTAATGTTATTCGCGCCGCAGAAATCCAGCATCTTCTGCGTCTCTGCGATACCGCCAATCGGCGAACCGGAAACACTGCGCCGTCCCATAATCAGGTTGAACGCCGGAATTTCAAACGGCTTGCTTGGCGCGCCCACCAGCGTCAGGTTTCCGTCGCGGCGCAGCAGGTTGATGTACACATTTATGTCGTGATTCGCCGACACGGCATCCAGAATAAAGTCGAAGCTGCCGGCGTGCTTCGCCACTTCATCGGCATTGCGCGACACCACAACCTCGTCCGCACCCAGCCGCAGCGCATCTTCCTTCTTGTTGGGCGACGTGGTGAACAGCACCACATGCGCGCCGAGAGCATGCGCGAACTTCACGCCCATGTGTCCCAGTCCGCCCAGCCCGACGATGCCAACCTTCTTCCCCTTCGTCACTCCCCAGTGGTGCAGTGGAGAAAAGGTCGTGATGCCGGCGCACAGCAGCGGAGCGGTCCCGGCGAGATCCAGGTTCGACGGCACCTTCAGCACAAATCGCTGATCGACCACCACGCTGTCGGAGTATCCTCCGTAGGTGACGCCCCCGGTATTCTTGTCCGGAAAGTTGTAAGTCAGCGTCATGTTTGGGCAGAACTGCTCTTCGCCCCGCTGGCATTCCGGACACGTTCCGTCGGAGTCCACCATACAGCCCACGGCCGCCAGGTCGCCCACTTTGAATTTCTTGACGCCCGCGCCGACTTTAGTCACGCGACCAACAATCTCATGGCCCGGCACGCAAGGGTAAACGGTCGGCATCACTTCGTTCCACTCGTTGCGCACCTGGTGCAGGTCAGAGTGGCAAATCCCGCAGAAAAGTATCTCGATCTGTACATCTGTCGCGGTTGGATCGCGCCGCGCGATCGTAGTGGAAGCTAGCGGCGATGTCGCACTGGTAGCGGAGAAAGCTTTTGCGTTATACATAGCTATTGTTTCGATGCATCGCACCGTTGAGAATATGCAAAAACTTGTCCCGCTACCGCTCCACGGCCATCCTCCTCAACGGAAAAATTCGTTCATGACAGGCGCACTGGCTGCGGCGCCAGGAGGATCCGACAAGCGCAGCAATTCCATTTCCGTCCGCAACATGCTCGGGTGCTGATACACCGTGCTGGATTTTTGCCTGTATCCTGCCTTGACGATTGGTCCCCACATTACCGCGGCCACATGACCCCCACCATGGGTGGCGTCGCTATCGGACGCTTCATCGAAATTCACGACAAGAAGGCCATCCCCTCCCGCCTTAAATACGGAGCTGGCTGACAACGGATTGATCACCTTCGACTGCAACCACGTGTCCGCCTGCAGCGAAGTGCCATTGTGAGCATCGTCATCGACGTTTGGAACGACGAAGGAGTACTCCGGCAGCGTACCTTTCGCTACATCGGTCGCAAATTGCGTGAATGGAAAAATGTGCCAATCCGCCACCGCCTTGTTGTCGGCAATGTCGGAGAGCATCGCGAATGGATTATGCCGAATCACATACAGCCCGGTATTGCCACCGACATATCCCCGAGTGATTCCTTCTGCATAAATCCGAAACGAAACCCCGGCAGACCGCATCCGTCGCGCAATGCTGTCCGCGTTCCACACCGTTCTGGAGTTATCGTTGTTCGTCAATATCTTCCCCGTGGTTAGCATGAAATAGTTGCCGATCGAGGGATGAGTGCTCGCATAGTAGTGCGTTGCCAGCGCTCCTTTCCCGATCAGGGCATTCAGATGCGGCCACGCGCTGGTAACTCCTACAACCGACGAGTAGCCTCGGTTTTCTTCCATCACAATCACGACGTGCCGACTCCTCGGCATGGTGACGGTGGAAGTTGCATGTGAGCCAAGCGGAGTGCTCATGCTGGCGCCGCCACAGCCAACCATTGCCAGGGCAAGCGATAACGACGAAATTGCCGTGAGAGATAAAAGTGGATGCTTCATGGGAGTCCCTCCCTCTGGCGCCTTCCGAATTCGCAACCAACCGGCACCGCACCCAGTACCAGTCGGCGCTTGTAACTCCGATGCATTCCAGGTGGTGGAAGGTTACCGGATTGCTTAGAAGATTAAGATTGCAACATCCTCCGCCGCGCCGCAACTCATGTCCAGGCTACCGCCGTCAGCTATTCGATTCGGGCAATCTCTCTTCAGTTCTCCAATCTATTTTTGAACGAAGAATTCGTTCATCAAAGGTGCGCTGGCTGCGGCTGCCGGAGGGTTCGATAGCCCCAGCAACTCCATCTCCGTGCGCAGCACACTCTGGTGCTGATATACCGTACTGGAGCTCTGACGAAATCCTGCCTTTACCCTCGGCCCCCACAACACGCACGCGACATGACCCCCGCCGTAGGTCGTGTCGCTGGTTGCCGATTCATCGAAGTCCACGATCAGCACCCCATCGCCACCCGGCTCAAACACGGAGTTTGTCGACAACAGCCCGATCACTTTCGACTGCAGCCAGGTATCTGCCTGTTGCGAGGTTCCATTGTGCCCATCGTCATCCACATCAGGAACAATGTAGGAGTATTCCGGCAGCGTCCCGTTGGCCAGATCGGTGGCAAACTGCGTGAACGGCCAGATATGCGCCATCGCCACCGTCGGATCGTCGGCAATATCCGACAGCATCGCAAACGGGTTGTGCCGGATCAGATAAAGTCCCGTATTTCCCCCCACATACCCTTGCGTGATTCCCTCCGCATAGATCCGGAAAGAAACTCCCGACGACAACATCCGTCGCGCAATATTGTCGACGTTCCATACCGTGGTCGAGCTGTCATTATTCGTCAGGATTTGCCCCGTCGTCAGCATAAAGTAGTTGCCGATCGAGGGATGCGTGTTCGCATAATAATCTGTCGCCAGCGCCCCACTGCCGATCAGATTGTTCAGGTTCGGCCAGACGGTGGTCTGCCCCACCACACTGGAGTAGCTCCGGTTTTCTTCCATCACCAAAATCACATGCTTGCTGTGCGGCGTTTGTGCCTGCACCGTAATCGTCGCCGTCCCAGACTTGGTCGTATCCTCGGTACTGGTTGCGGTCACCGTAATCGATCCGGCCGAACCCGGCGCCGTGAACAGTCCACTGGAGTCGATCGTGCCGCCGCTCGCCGTCCAATTCACCGTCGAGCTGAAACTTCCCGTCCCGCTGACTGTCGCCGTGCATTGCGAGGTTCCATTTGTCACAATGGTTGACGGGCTGCAAGCCACCCCAACGGAAGAGATCGTTGGCGGCGGCGCCTTCACCGTGATCATCGCTGTCCCAGACTTGCTCGTATCCTGCGTGCTGGTTGCGGTCACGGTAACCGATCCCGCCGAACTCGGCGCGGTAAACATCCCACTGCTAGTAATCGTGCCCCCGCTCGCCGTCCACTTCACCCCCGAACTGTAACTTCCCGTCCCCTGCACCGTTGCGCTGCATTGCGACGTCGCACTGGGAGCCACGGTCGAAGGATTGCAACTCACCGAAACAGATGAAATCGTCGGCGAAATCGTTTGCGTGGTCACCGTAATCGTCGCGGTCCCCGATTTGCTCGTATCCTGCGTACTGGTCGCGGTTACGGTCACTGACCCAGTCGAGCCCGGCGCCGTGAACAATCCGCCACTGTTGATCGTCCCGCCGCTCGCGATCCACGTCACCGTGGAACTAAAACTTCCCGTCCCCTGCACC
Organism: Acidobacteriota bacterium; assembly: GCA_021793595.1. The sequence goes on along the minus strand of JAJYSL010000153.1, from coordinate 5,353 downwards.
GTTGCCTTGCATTGCGACGTTCCACCGGGTGCAATCGTCGAAGGACTGCACGCCACCGACACTGAAGAAATTGTCGGCGGGCTAGGCGCCATCGCCACCGTCACCGTCGCCGTTCCGGACTTGCTGGAATCTTCGCTGCTGGTTGCGGTCACCGTCACCGTAGCGGCCGAGTTTGGCGCGGTCAGAAGTCCGTTGGCGTTGATCGACCCGCTGCTTGCCGTCCAGATCACTGTCGAACTATAACTTCCCGTCCCCTGCACTGTTGCGCTGCACTGTGACGTGGCTCCCGTATCGATGGAAGAAGGTGCGCACACCACCGACACCGAGGACACACTGGGTGGTGTGGGCGCAATTGTGCTTCCTACCGAACCGCCGGCACACCCCGCGATCGCGAGCGGCAGCAACGACGCTGCCAGCACCCATCCCAGCCGCGTTTTCAATCCGTTGTCCCCACAGTCGTCTTGCGCGCGCGGCCGTTCCGCAGGTGAGATACCGCAACGCGCACTCCTCCCACGCCATACACCCTGTATGCGATGCGCCTCGGCCCCTCCGCGTCTACATCCCCGCCCAAAAAATCTTCATTTGGCCGGGTGCCCTTTTCTAATGCGTGGTGCCCTCAAGCCTTCTTTTGGCTTGAGTGGGGAAGAAATACCAAAACGCTATCCTACACACATGAGTCCCGACCCAACCCACCTCAACGTCATCCTCACCGGAGCCACCGGTATGGTCGGCGAAGGCGTTCTCCTCACCTGCCTCGAACATCCCGCGATTGCGCACGTCCTCCTCATCAGCCGCAAGCCATACGGCCTCCAGCATCCCAAGTTGATAGAATGCATTGTCCCCGATTTTATGCACTTGGAAGACGTGCGCGATCAGCTAGCCGACTCTGACGCCTGCTTCTTCTGCGCCGGCATCAGTTCCGTCGGCATGAGCGAGGCCGACTACACCCGCGTTACCTACGACATCACGTTGCATTTCGCCGGCGTGCTGGCCAGCCTCAATCCGCAAATGGTGTTCTGCTATGTCTCCGGCGCGCTCACCGACAGCACAGAAAAAGGCACGATCATGTGGGCGCGCGTAAAAGGAAGAACTGAGAATGCGCTCACGCGACTCGGCTTCCGAAGCGTCTACAATTTCCGCCCCGGATTTATGCGGGCCGTTCCCGGCCAGAGAAACATCAAGTTCTATTACAAGTTGATTGGTTGCGCCTATCCCCTGCTCCACGCGCTGCTGCCAAACCAGGTCAGCACCCTGCACGATGTCGGCATCGCCATGATTCGCTGCGTGCAGCAAGGCTATCCAAAGCAATTTCTGGAAATCAAGGACATCAACACCCTGGCGAAATCCTAAACCCCCTTCGTCGGAACCAGCACGGTCAACGCGTCCGGCACCACTTCCATCCGCACCGGCAGCGTGCCCAGCCATTCGCCATCCGCTTCGACGAATAATTCTTCCCTCGTGCCTTCCAGACCGAAGCACTCAACCGACTCGCATTCGACCAACTGAATCGGTGCAACATAGCGATGCCGCCCCAGCAACACCGCGATCATAAATCGCAGATATCGCATCCGTCTTCGCGTTGTCAATGCAATCACGTGCAGTTGGGCATTTGTTATCGAGGCTCCTGGAGCAAGGTCGCGCAACACGCCGCCAAAATTATGGATGCGCACCGCCAGAATCTGCGATGCCACTTCCACCCGCGGCGTTGCGTTTCCGCTCTCATGAAAGCAAGCCGCAAATGTCGTGTATTTGTGGGTCAGCCACAGACGAAACGCTTCCACGACGTACAGCGCATATCCAAATTTTTGTTTCAACTTTGGATTCAGCCGCCCCATGAACAGCGCGTCCGCCCCCACGCCCGCCGCTACAATAAAGTATCGTGAGCGCGTGTCGCCCTCTCTGTCCTGGTAGAAAACCTGGCCAACCGAAATGCGCACTGGCTTCGCCGTCAGCAGCTTCTTCACCGCTTGTACCGGAGATATCAGCAACCCCAGATCGGCCGCCAGTGCATTCGCGGTTCCCATCGGAATCACACCCAGCGCCACCGATTCGCCCACCAACTGCTGCAGCGATTCATGCACTGTGCCGTCGCCGCCGCATGCCAGGATGGTGTCATACCCCTCCTCCATCGCCGCGCGCGCTTGCATTCCCGCGCTTGTCGACGACTCGGTGGCGATCACCTTCAGTTCCACGCCCGCTCCGCGAAGCACCGACACCACCTCCGCGATCACTGCGGCCCGCCGCTTCGGACGCTGTCCGGAAGCCGGGTTATAAATCAGCGCAACTCGACGCATCCAATACCGCCACCTGAGCCCAGCCCGCAATCAGCGAGCGGTCGAATCATTCTTACACGCCGTCTGTCCCTGCATGTCAACACCAAGTGAACGCCACTGCGGCAATCGCCGCTCTCTGCTAGCCTAAAGTTTTGTAGGTTTATCCACGGAGACGACTGTATGGCTTTCAAATTTAAAGATGTAGACTTTATCGCCTTCAACACCTTGTTGAGCGAAGACGAGCGTCTGGTTCGCGATACTGCCCGCCAATTTATTGAGGATAACCTCATTCCTATTATTGAGGAATGCAACCGCGAAGGCCGCTTCCCGAAAGAACTGATTCGGCCTATGGGCGAACTCGGGTTTTACGGCGCCACCATTGAAGGCTACGGTTGTGCTGGCATGAACAATGTTGAATATGGCCTGGTCATGCAGGAAACCGAGCGCGGCGACTCCGGCGTGCGCAGCTTCGTCAGCGTGCAGTCCGCGTTGTGCATGTACCCCATCCACGCCTTCGGTTCCGACGAGCAGAAAAATGAATGGCTGCCGCAAATGGCAACTGGCGAAAAACTCGGCTGCTTCGGCCTCACCGAGCCTGACTTTGGATCCAACCCCGGCGGCATGCGCACCCGCGCCAAAAAGGTTGGCGGCGACTACATCCTGAATGGCGAAAAAATGTGGATCACCAGCGGAACCCTGGCCGACGTCGCAATCGTTTGGGCCAAGGTGGAGGACGAAGACGATCGCATCCGCGGATTTCTGGTCGACACCAAACTACCCGGCTTCAGCGCCTACGACGTCCACGGCAAATGGTCCCTGCGTGCCTCCGTCACCTCCGGCCTCTCCATGCAGGATGTACGCGTGCCAGCCTCCGCGCTGCTACCCGGCTCCGGCGGTCTCAAGTCGCCGCTGATGTGTTTGAATCAGGCTCGCTACGGCATCAGTTGGGGCGCGATCGGCGCCGCCATGGCATGCTACGATACGGCGCTGCAATACTCCCTGCTCCGCAAGCAGTTCCGCGACCAGCCTATCGCCAGCCATCAGTTAATTCAGGAAGAACTGGCCTGGATGATCAGCGAAATTACCAAGGGTCAGTTGCTTTCGCTCCAAGTGGGTCGCTTGAAAGATGCGAAAATGGCCGACCACCAACACATCTCCATGGCCAAGCGCAACAACGTCTGGATGGCGCTCGAATGCGCGCGCAAATCCCGCGACATTCTCGGCGCCAACGGCATCACCGACGACTACCCCGTCATACGCCACATGATGAATCTGGAGTCTGTCAAAACCTACGAGGGCACGCACAACATGCACACCCTCATCATCGGCCAAAGCGTGACCGGCATCCCGGCGTATTAAACCCCGCGGTGCCGTGTCCGAAGTAGAGCAACCAACCCCGGTGCCCCACATCTCGATTTTGAGATGTGGGATTATCTAGCACCGCAGGTGAATCAAGCGGTAACCAACCTAACTGCGCCTTCTCTGAATATGTAACTCTTTCAGTTGCGTTTCCGTCGCCGGCGACGGCGCATCCACCATCAGGTCCACAGCCTTCGCCGTTTTTGGGAACGCAATCACTTCGCGCAGGCTCTGCGCTCCGGCAAGAATCATCACAATCCGATCCAGCCCCAGCGCGATGCCGCCATGCGGAGGCGTTCCATACTCCAGCGCTTCCAGAAAGAACCCAAACCGATCCTTTGCCTCTGCCTCACTCATCCCCAGCGAGCGAAAGATCAACTGCTGCACTTCCTGGCGATGGATACGGATCGATCCCGAACCCAGCTCAATGCCGTTCAGCACAATGTCATACGCCAGCGCCCGCACCGCGCCAGGATCGGACTCCATGCGGCCCGCCTGCAAATCGTCCTCGTGCGGGGAGGTGAAAGGATGATGCGCAAACGTCCACTTTTTTGATTCCTCATCCCACTCAAAAAATGGAAAATCCGTCACCCACAGAAATTTGTAGTCCTCGGGCGTGCTCGTTTTCCCAAACGCTCCATGTTCTTCGCGGAATCGCTTGGCAAGCTCCAGCCGCAGCTGTCCCGCCTTCTTATAAATCCATGCGTGGTCGCGCAACTTGTTTGCCCCGATTCGCGGGCTCACCACAACCAGCCGATGTTCCGGCTCGATCCGTTCAAGCTTGCAATTGGTTGCCACAGCGCGATCGATTTTCTGCGCCAGCCCGGCGTATTGCGCACTTCCTGCCAACCTCTCCACATCCAGGTACGCAAGGTCCGGCCCCAGCCCCGCCTCCACTTCCTTGATGAACGCTTTCTTCTGCGTATTGCTCATTGCCTGCTTGTTCGGAATCACGATGGCCACAATCGGCAGGTCAGGCTCAATTTTCAACGATTCAAGCTCGGCCGCCTCAAACTCACCGCGAACATCCGTCAACTCCGGCAAGCGCATGTCCGGCTTATCAATACCAAAGCGGCGAATCGCATCGTCATAGGTGATCTGCGGAAATGGAGTCGATAGATTGATCCCCGCCTCGCGAAATGCCGCCGTCAAAAATCCTTCCACCACGCGGAACACCGTCTCCTGCTGCGGAAATGTCATCTCCAAATCGATCTGGGTAAACTCCGGCTGCCGATCGGCGCGCAAATCTTCATCGCGAAAGCAACGCGCAATCTGGAAATATCGATCCAGTCCGCCGATCATCAAAATCTGCTTGAACATCTGTGGCGACTGCGGCAGCGCGTAGAACTCGCCCGGATGCACCCGGCTCGGCACCAGGTAATCGCGCGCGCCCTCCGGCGTCGACCGTGTCATAAACGGCGTTTCAATCTCCAGAAATCCTTCGCCGGAAAGATACTGCCGAATCGCCAGCGCAACCTTGTGCCGCAGGATCATGTTCTCCTGCATGGCAGGCCGGCGCAGATCGACGTAGCGATATTTCAAGCGCAACTCTTCGTTCCCAATCGCCTCTTCTGCCGGCGAAAACGGCGGTGTCTTGGCATCGTTCAAAATGCGCAACTCATCCACGTCGATTTCAATCTCGCCGGTCGGCATGTTCGGGTTGATGGAGGCGACATCGCGCCGACGCACCTTGCCCCGCACCGCGACCACATACTCCGGTC
>JAJYSL010000011.1:13261-47404 GCA_021793595.1 Acidobacteriota bacterium | reverse complement strand
GACTATGCAGGAGACTATGGGCTTGTTGAGAAGTGGCCCAGTGGCTTGGAAGACGTTCTTACACATGTTCCCCTTATTGCCAGTGTTCCAGGTGGGTCACACGGCAAGAGCTCGGAGAACATTGTCGAATTGTTTGACGTGATGGCCACATGTCTGGATCTCGCATGCACGCAGGCCCAGCATACCCACTTTGCACGCAGCCTGTTGCCGCAAATTTATGGTGGAGGCGGCGATCCCAAACGGGCAGCCTACGCGGAAGGTGGGTATAACCAGTACGAGCCCCAGTGCTTTGAGGATGATGCGGCTTCAGGCTCGTTGTACTACCCGAAAGAACATCTGCAGGATGCGCATCCAGAAACCATCAGTCGTGCTGCAATGGTTCGAACTCATGACTACAAATTCGTCAGCCGTCCACAGGGGCAAAGCGAGCTTTACGTCTACAAGGACGATCCCCAGGAGCTTCATAACCGCTTTGGAGATCGAGATGTTGCCGGTATCCAATGTGAACTGCAACAACAGTTGTTGCACTGGTACGTCAATACAACTGGGATTGCACCGTTCGATAAGGACCAACGAGGCTTTCCGCCCTACTACCCGACGCCCACATTTCCGCTTTCCATCGGGTCTGCCGTACGTGCAATCATCGATCAAGACTGAGGCTGTTTCCATCAACGTTACTCCTCGAGGTTGCTGTGGAAGGCCCGAGCGGCAAACGTCCGGGATGATCGGAAATTAGTTGTGATAACGAGCATCGATTTCAAAATTCAAGCATCCATAGTAGGCAGAAAAGGAGAAACACCTATGCCGCCCATTACCTATGAAATTGATCCAACCCATTCTTCCATCCACTTCAGCGTCCGTCATCTGATGGTCTCCAACGTTCGGGGGGAATTCACCAAGGTTTCCGGCACGGTGAACTTCGATCCGGAAAGGCCGGAAGCAGCCACCATCGAAGCTGCGATTGACGCCACTTCCATCAGTACGCGGGATGCACAGCGTGACGGACATCTGAAAAGCCCGGATTTTCTGGATACGGAGAAGTACCCGACCATCACGTTTCGCAGCAAGAAGGTTGAAATCGTTTCGGGCGGCGGAAAAGTGACGGGCGATCTGACGATCCGTGGGGTCACTCGCGAAATCCTCCTGGACGTGGAAGGTCCGACGCCGGAAATCAAGGATCCATGGGGGAAGCAGCGCATTGGCGCATCTGCGACCGCCAAGCTGAACCGGAAAGATTTTGGGCTGACATGGAATGCGGCCCTAGAAACAGGCGGCGTTATGGTCGGCGACGAAGTGAAGATCACCCTCGATGTGGAAGTTGTGCGCGGGTAAGGTCGGCTGCGGCCGCGGTGCTGCCTTGAACCGATGCATGGTTTGTTCGGTGGTGGGCAGGCTCTGTGTGGCGAAGAATCCTGACGATATGAGGCAGTTCTCTTTGTCATTGCTCTGGATTCTTCGCTGCGTCGCGGCTGCGATTGTGCCAGAATAAAACCATCCACCATGATGGAAAACCCAGGCATGTCCCAATTGCAGTCCCCCACAGAAACAGTCCAGGAAGACCCGTCACTGGAAATCAGCATTTCCACCGCGCTTGAACTGCAACGCTTGAAGCTTGCCTATCTGATTGACATCCGGCAGAATTTTGAACTTGAGATCCACGGGGAGATCCCGGGTGCGTGCTCGCTGCCGTTTTTTCACTTCAAGAAGCTGCTAGGGCATTCCCTGTGCGCCCTGGAGCAGGATGCGTTGGACGAGGACGTGCCGGACTTGCGCGATATCCAGCATTTCCTTTCCATGATTAATAGCCTGCACTTTACCAGGGACTTTATTCTGGTATGCGTCTGCAACAGCGGACACCGCAGCCTGAATGCAGCGCGCCTACTGCGCTTATTGGGGTATGGGCACGCATTTTCGCTGACCGGAGGCTATCGCGCGCTCAAGGAAGCTTTGGGCGAGAAATTGGAAGCGTTCCGCTCTGTCAAGGAATAGAAACGGGAGCAGCGACAGTCGCCTTATTCCGTCCAGCGGCGGAATATGAGGGAGCCGTTGGTGCCGCCGAAGCCGAACGAATTGGACAACGCAATGTTGACCCTGGCGTGGATGGGCTTGTTCGGAACATAGTCGAGCGTACAAGCCGGGTCGGGATCGACCAGATTCATTGTTGGAGGCAGCATCCCGTGCTGCATAGCGATGACGGTAATACCGGCTTCCAGACCTCCGGCGCCCCCCAGCAGATGGCCGGTCATCGACTTGGTGGAACTGATCTTGAGCTTGTGGCTGGCGGCGTGTTCGCCGAAGACCGTGGTGATGGCCGCCGTCTCCAGCGCATCGCCCAACTGCGTGGACGTTGCGTGCGCGTTGACGTAGTCGATTTGATCGGGCCGAATGCCGGCGCTGCGAATGGCATTTTGCATCGCCCGCGCGCAGCCTTCGCCTTCCGGAGCCATGCCCGACATGTGGTACGCGTCCGCACTCATGCCGTAGCCGATAATTTCGGCCAGAATTTTTGCGCCGCGGGCCCTAGCGTGTTCCATTTCTTCGAGAATTAAAATTCCCGCGCCCTCGCCGATGACAAAGCCGTCGCGGTCTTTGTCAAAGGGGCGGCAGGCATGGGTGGGATCGTTATTGCGGGTGGAGAGCGCCCGCATAGCAGCAAACCCGCCGACGCCCATAGGGGTGATGGCAGCTTCCGCTCCTCCGGCAATCATCACGTCGGCATCGTCGCGTTCGACCAGTCGATAGGCATCGCCAATGGAATGTGCGCTGGTGGTGCAGGCGGTGGCGGTTGCCTCGTTTGGACCCTTGGCGCCCCAGCGAATGCTGACCTGCCCGGCGGCAAGGTTGATGATGGCGGCGGGAATAAAAAATGGAGAGATTTTGCGCGGACCGCCAGCCAGCATGGCACTGTGTTCCCGCTCAATGATGTCAAAACCGCCGATGCCGGAGCCGATGTGAACGCCGACACGTTCGGCGTTTTCCGGCGTGATCTTCAATCCCGAGGACTCCAAGGCTTCCTGGGCGGCGGCCAGCGCAAAATGGATAAATCGACCCATCTTGCGCGCTTCTTTTTTCTCAATGAATAGATGCGGGTCAAAATTCTTGACTTCCGCTGCAAAGGTGACGGAAAAGCCGGTCGTATCAAAGGCTGTGATGGGCGCCATACCGCTTACGCCCGCCAATAGATTGCTCCATACCTCGGTTACGGTCTTGCCTACACCGCAAATGAGGCCAATGCCTGTGACTACGACACGCCGCTTCAAGACTAGTTGCCGCCTTTACCGTTCTTTTTGATGTAGTCGACAGCATCCTGCACGGTCTTGATCTTCTCGGCTTCTTCATCTGGAATTTCCAGATCGAATGCCTCTTCAAACTGCATGACCAATTCGACCACATCCAATGAGTCCGCTCCCAGGTCTTCCTGGAAGGATGCCGTGGGGGTTACTTCTGCTTCATCGACCTGCAACTGCTCCACAATAATCTGTTTCACTTTTTCTTCAACGGCCATGTCTTTCTCCTAAAACTCTTGTTTTGAACGGCAAACCTGTTGCTGCATTGCGAAGATCGAATCGGCTCCATGCGATCTGCTGTCAAGGAAGGCAGGCGCTGGCAATCTCACTTCGGGCACCTCATTCAGAGTACAGCCAAACCGCCATTGCGGACACACTGTCCCCTTGGTAGCGTTTCTGCTCGAAATTCGAGTGTACTGAGGGCCTGTGCCAGTGTAAAGCCACGGGGACATTTTCAGCCCCAGTGTTTCCGGAATTGTGCGGAATTCCGCTCCCGCCTCCGGCAAGGGTACAGTAAGGCAGAGGCAATTTTGGAATGAATATCGCTTCAGTTGTGGGTATGGTCGGCCTGGCTGTTCTGGGGCTGTTAGTGGGTTGGTGGCTGGGCAAGACCGCCGGAACCGGCGCGTTGAGCTCACTGTTAGCCGCTAAAGAGGCGGAGCTGGCCGCAAAAAATGCGGATGTGTTGCGTTTGATGTCAGAGGCGCAGGAGCACAAGGAGGAGTTGGCCCGAATCCAAGGGGAGAAAGACACTCTGACAGCAGATGCCGCGAAATTTGAGCAAAGCGCCGAGGGGCTGGCCGAACAAAACAGGAAGCAAGAGACAGAGTTGTTCGCCCTGCGCGAAGAAAAGGGAGCCCTGGAGTCCGAGAAAACGCGCTCCGAAGAACAGTTGAAAGCTGCCCAGCAATCGCTGGCCGACTTGACGCGAATTAAAGAAGAGATGGAAAACGCCTTCAAGGCCCTCGCGGCGGATGCGCTCAGGGGCGCTAATGAGCAATTCCTTGGCCTCGCGAACACCCAATTCGACGCCAAACATGAGGCTATTGACACCTTGCTGAAACCGGTAAAAGAGACACTCGGCAAGCTCGAGGCACAGACGCAGCAGTTGGAAGTGAAACGCGAAGGTGCGTATGAAAAACTGGGCCAGCAGCTTTTGCAATTGAGCGGCGACCAAGCCAAGCTCCAGCAAGCGGCTCAGGCATTATCCTCGGCCTTGCGTGACACGCGTACGACCGGAAAATGGGGAGAAATCGTCCTGCATCGCGTCGTGGAACTTGCCGGCATGACCGAACACTGCGACTTTACCCAGCAGCATACGCAGGATGACGGACGTCCCGACCTGATTGTGCATCTACCGAATGGCCGCACGATTATCGTGGATGCAAAGACATCGGTAAAAAGTTTTTTGGAAGCCGCCGAGACGCCTGATGAAAGCTTGCGTCAGCAGAAACTCAAAGAACACGCAAAGAACATTCGTGCGCATGCTGTGAGCCTGGCTAAGCGCCGCTATGAAAAGGCATTTGAGGACGCCATCGATCTTACAATTTGCTTTATCCCTGGAGATGTTTACTACTACGCCGCTCTGCAGATCGATCCGGAGTTGTTTGAGGATGCCGCGGGAGGAAAAGTCCTTTTCGCTACGCCGACCATCCTGATTACCCTGCTGAAGGCCGCGGCCTTCGGCTGGCAACAGGACTCTTTACGCAGCGAGGCCAAAGAAATCCTCAAACAAGCGCAGGAGGTGTATGAGCGACTGACAACGGCCACAGGGCATTTCAAAAGTCTTGGTGACAGCCTGAATAGCAGCGTAGGAAATTACGATAAGTTGCTTGGTTCTTTAGAGAGCCGAGTGTTTCCTGCTGCGCGTCGCATGAAAGAGCTGGGGATTCGCGGAGATGAACTGTCGTCGATTCAGCCGATCAATAAGGCGACACGAGAAATGCAGGCGCAGGACTGGCAATCTCTCAGCGTCTCCAACGGGATTGCCCTGGCTGCCGGGGCCGCCGCGGAAGAAAGACAAGAGGAATAATGCGCCGTCAGGAAGCACATCGCATTGGGCGGGTAGGCTGGCTGCGCGCGGCGGTGTTGGGCGCGAATGACGGCATTGTGTCGACGGCAAGCCTGGTGCTGGGCGTGGCAACATCCCATGCGTCGCACAGCGGTGTTGTTGTGGCAGGTGTCGCTGGTCTGGTTGCCGGGGCAATGTCGATGGCTGCGGGAGAATATGTCTCGGTTCATTCTCAGGTCGACACGGAACGTGCTGAGCTTGATATGGAACGGGCGGAGCTGAAGACCGATAACAAGGGCGAGCATAAGGAACTGGCGGCGATTTATGTGGAGCGCGGTCTGGACCCAGCCCTGGCGAAGCAAGTTGCGCAGCAATTGATGGCCCACGACGCGCTGGAAGCGCACGCGCGCGATGAGTTGGGCATTACCACGACGAACAAGGCGCGTCCCATTCAGGCGGCACTGGCATCGGCGGCAAGCTTTGCCGTGGGAGCGGCGCTGCCGCTGGGTGTTGCCGCTATGGCTCCGGACACGAAGTTGTTGTACCTGGTCGCCGGAACTTCGCTGCTATTTCTCGCCGGGTTAGGTGGGTTGGCGGCTCGAGTGGGCGGTGCGCGAGTGCTGGCAGGCGCAGTTCGAGTCACCTTCTGGGGAGCGCTGGCGATGGCTGTAACTGCAGGTGTGGGAGCTTTATTCGGGGCCGCAGCATAACCGTAGGTTGGCCGCGAACCCGCTTCATCGCATCCATTGGTGGAGAGGATTTTCATGGATCATTCGAGCGAAACGCCACATAAAAACATTGCGAGCAATCAGGAGAACCGTCCAAAGTGCGGTGCCGGAAAACGAGCCTTGGCGGTGATCGGTGTCGGCGCATTGGCAATCTATGGTGCGCGCGTACTCATCAATCTTTTCGGCCCGTCTCTGCCGTATTCCATGCGCGAATGCCCCGGCGGTTCCAATGACTCTGCGGAATTTCTAGAATTTCTTAGCCTGGTCACGGATGCACCCGTCCGTCACGCGCATATCCAGGCGTTGAAGAATGGTCCGGAATTCTATCCGCAGGAAATCGCTGCGATTCGCAGAGCGCGGCGGGCCATCGATATGGAGTTTTACGAGTTCAAAGAAGGCAAAGTCAGCGCGGTGTTCCTTGAGGCGCTGACGCAGCGTGCACAAGCCGGTGTCGAGGTCCGCGTGGTGCTGGATGCCATTGGCAGCTTTACAACCCGAGCTTCCTGCTTTAAAGAACTAAAGGCGGCGGGCGGCCAGATGCATTGGTATCATCCGTTGCGCTGGAACACGTGGCAGTTCGCCAACAACCGCAGCCATCGCAAGTTGCTGGTCATCGACGGGCAGACAGCCTTCGTCGGCGGCGCAGGCGTGGCAGATCATTGGATGATGGATACGCGTCAGGGGCCGCGCTGGCGCGACACGGTGTTTCACCTTGAAGGCGATGCGGTTGGCGGTTTGATCTCGACCTTCTCCGAAAATTGGCTGGAAGCTTCCGGAAAGATTTTGACCGGTCATAAACAGTTTGAATTTCACGGCGGTCATCGAGGCGTTCCCGCCCTGGTTGTCTCCAGCACGCCCAGCGGAGGTGGCACGCCCGCCCGCATCCTGTTTCAGGCTCTCATCAAAAGTGCAAAGAAAAATATCGTCATCACGACCCCGTATTTTCTGCCCGATCGCAGTGCCCGCCATGCGTTGGAGGAAGCCAGCCAGCGCGGCGTAAAGGTCCGCATTCTGGTCGCAGGTCCGCACATCGACCATCCTGTAGTTCGACGGGTGAGTCGCCACGATAGCCGTCATCTGTTGCAGGCTGGAGCGAAGATTTTCGAATATCAGCCATCCATGATCCACGCCAAAATTATGGTTGTGGATGAACGATGGTGCGTATTTGGATCGACCAACTTCGACCATCGCTCCTTCGCGTTGAACGATGAGATCAACGTCGCGGCCATTGACCGAAAGCTGGCGGAAACGTTAGTGGATCAATTCGAGGATGATCTGAAGCAGAGCGAAACACTGACGCTGGAGATGTTGAAAAGCCGCAAACTCAGCAGCCGTGTGGAACTGCTGGCGGGGGCCTTATTGGAGCGCGAAAGTTAACCGCGCGGCTCTTGATTGCGGCCCATCGAAATTGGTGGCGCCGCAAATCCAAATTCTTTATCGATCGATTGTGCTATGCCAAGAACCACTTCGTCCTCGAATGGCCGGCCTGCGATCTGAATTCCAATCGGCAGACCCTCCTGCGATTTGCCGACAGGCACCACGGCTGCCGGCGCGCCCAGCAAGTTGAACCATTGCGTGTAGCGCATCGCATCGAGATAGTCTACCTGTTGGCCTTCAATCATCCACGAGCGTTCGCCGTGACGAAACGCAGAAATGGCGCATACAGGACACAGCAGGATGGGAAACGCCTGCATCTCCTGCAGCATCTGGCTTCGTACCTGGTCAAGATCGGCCCAGGCCCACAACAATTCCTCTCCGCTTAGCGGTGGCTCTCGATGGGCAATGGAAAGAAAGTCGAGCAGCACCGGACTCAGTTGCTGGTGCCTGCCGTCAACGATCGATTCGACAAACATCGCTCCGCAGCGCACAAAGAATTTCCACCAAAGTTGCCGCGCCGCCTCCAATGTTTCAGGCCGAAATGGCCGCACAGAGAATCCTTGTTCCTGCAACGCGCGAACCACCGCCTGGACCACGAGTCGCGTCTCCGCTGTCACCGGCACAAGTCCGTCGTCTTCAAAATAGCCGATCGGAATTCGCTTCAATTCGCTTTGAGGAATCGACCGCAGCGCAACCGGCGGGCTGACGGGATCAGTTGGATCAGGATTGCATAGCGTCTCGAATAACAAGCTGACATCCTGCAGGGTGCGAGCCATGGGGCCGACGGCGCCGAGAACGGAAAACGGTCCGACGCAGGGTGGCTCGTGGCCGGTTGCGGGAATGCGACCCGGTGTCGGCTTCAGACTGCAGATGCCGGTAAAGTGTGCTGGTGTGCGGACCGACCCACCGCTGTCGCTGCCAAGCCCACCTGCCGACATGCCGCACGCGATCGCCGCTGATTCTCCGCCACTCGACCCTCCGGAGGAATACTCGAGATTCCATGGATTGCGCGTTTGACCCTGCAGACGGTTGTCGGTTTCATACGCCATCAGAAATTCCGGACAATTTGTCGTGCCTAGAATATTTGCGCCCGCCTGCCGCACGCGGGAGACGACCACGGCATCTTGCTCGGCTACAGTGCCACGCCGCAGCAGGCTGCCGACCTCGCAATGGAGTCCAGCTACCGCGAGCGAAGACTTGATGGTCATTGGCAATCCGTACAACGGGCCGCGCGGTTCCGGTGCCGTCATCAATGCGCGCGCCTGCGCCCGAATGCGCTCCGCATCCACATCGCTGAAATGCACGATGGCATTCAGTTGCGGATTCAGCCGATTGATTTCCCGGATGTGTTCTTCTGCTAACTCCAGCGGAGAAATCTTTTCCGCTCGCAACAACGCAAGCTGCTCCGTTGCGGACAGCAGAGTGACTTGGCTCAATTTGCGCCCTGAATCTCGGAATAATGCGCTGCGGCAGTAGGCGCAGAAACCGGATCGATCGGCGTCGATTGCGCCGGCATGTAATGGAATAGATATTCCTGAGGGCTATCACCGGAGTTGAATCGATCATTCCACTGCAAACGATATCGCAGCGCCGACGGATCCATGGGGTACGCGGTGGGACTGGAATATGGGTATGACTTCATTCCATGGAACGGAATTTCATTCACGGTGAACGGCGAAGCCTCATAGAAATCCATGTCCTTCACATAGCCATTCGCGTAGAAGAAGTAGTCGCGCTTCCAGTTTGCGGGCAGCGGCGGCAGTGCAGCCGCACTAAATTCCGCATCGATATCTTCTCCGCTGCCAAAGATGACGAAGTGGTTGTCGACGGACTTCAGCAGTGGCGTCACATTGCCGTAATGCGTATAGTCTCCGCGCTGGCGCGCGAATGGTCCGGTCGCACTGATACGGTCGTAGCGATAGGTCAGATCGCCGGGGCTGTGCTGCTCAATCTGTTCCGGATAGCCACGAAATTTCAGCGTCGAAAGCGCCAGCGGCAATTCGGTTCGATGGATTTCCGCGGATCGATCCGGCCCGTTATCCACCAGAATCTGATCCCAGTAAATCTGCAGATTGGTAACGATGCGCAGTCGCCTCGTTCCCACCGGAAGCTTGCCCGTCAGGTCGACCGTGATTGTTCGCGGTAACCCGGCGGGGAAGCCCATGTCCGGCAGAATCGTTTTCCAGCTTCCGTTCGCCAACTGCGCTTGCAGCACGGGCGGCTCGGGCTTCAGTCCCGCCTGCCAGGCGGCGTACATCGACGATGCACTGAAATATTCCACGTAGCCGTGCAGCAACAACCGCAGTGGATTCTGCTGCGTCCATGCGCCGATGTCCAGCGTCAGCGTGTGCGGATTGGCAAAGCCCGCAAAAGGCAGGTTGGTAAAGTCGTGCACGTAGCGATGATCGCGATCGAGCAGCAGACCGCGCACGTCTTCACCCTGATTGTTCCAGGCCGCCAGCACGGGTCGCGCCGCGCTAGTGACGATCACTTTGTCCGCAGGGAATGGCGGAGCTTCAAGGAAGCGCGCATTCGGATACACTTCCGTTCCGACAGGATGATCGATGGCGACGAGCCGCAGTTGGTCGATGAAGTTGACCTCTTCCATAGGCTCGCCAAAGCGCAGGCTCAGGTAGCCGTTGTGCGGTTTCAGTTGGCTCCCAGCCACTTTGATCCATTCCTCGGGATCCGGAATATTTCTCGACGTTGGCGAAATCCAGTGCCCGACGACGCCCGCGCCAATCACGTCCGTGATGAACTGATATTTCTTTCCGTCCCAGGCGAACAGCACCGGGCACGAGCTGCCACGGCGATCGATTTCATCCAGCGGCGTGAACGCGTCGGTCGGGACTTTCAGCTCATCCTGCAGCACGCCCGTCGGCCACAGCATGCGAACAATATCCACATGTGTTCTATTCCCGAGTCCCGCAAGAATCTCCGGCGCGCCTTGTCCCATGTAACCTGTGGCGCCCGCAATTTCCCACTTCTGCCACAGGTCTCCGGAGAAAATTTCTACTTTGGTGCCGAGCGCCGATTTATTGTCCGCCAATCCTTTGAACGACAGCCGAACCCAATGATTTTTGTTGCCGCCATCGTTGCGCAGCAGCACCGGTGGGCCGTGCAGTTGCGTCACGATCAGGTCCGCATCGCCGTCGCCGTCGATGTCCCCTGCGAGCAGCGCGCGCGGATGATCCAGCTTCAAGTTTGCAAGCCCCACGGCCGCTGTTACATCTTGAAATCCTCGCGCTCCGCAATTGCGCAGTATCCGCAGTTCAGCCCCGCGCGCCGTATCCACCAGCACAGCCAGGTCAATCCAGCCGTCATTGTCAATGTCAATCGCAGTCAGACCCCAGCCGCGCGTCGCATCCCCGATCGGCAGCGGCACTCGCTCAAAGCGCTTGCCGTCGACATTGCGCCACAGCGTCACGCCGGGTGTGCCTGTATGGGTGACCGCGACATCCATCCATCCGTCTTTATTGAAGTCAAAAACGTAGACGCCGTTTGTCGCCGCCAGCTTGGAATCGCTAAAGAGAGGAGTTGCGCGAAACTTCCCTTCACGCGGATTGCCATAAAATGTCGGCGCCGGATCTGAGCCGGTCACAACAAGATCGACCGCGCGGTCGTTGTTCATGTCGGAGAGCGTCGCGTTTCGGGTTGCTCCGTGTCCCCCCAGTCCCGTCGGGCCAGTCACGTTGGTAAACGTTTGATTGCCGTTATTGCGCCACAAGACGCTGGGGTCGCCGGCCCCCGCCAACGGCTTGCCGGTCACAAACAGATCAAGGTCTCCGTCGTGGTCGTAGTCCACAAAGGTAAGCCCCGCAGGCTTGTTCTGCGGTGTAATGCCGACAACCTTGGTAACATCCGAGAATTTTCCGTGGCCTAAATTTCTAAAGAGTATGACGCGATCGCTCAACGAGATGGCAATATCAGAAAGACCATCGTTGTCGAAGTCACCCACCGTGCATGCCATGGCGTCACCGCTCACATCCAGTCCCGTCTGGTTCGCCGGGACTTCTTCGAATCGGCCGCCAACGTTGCGATACGTATGAATCGCGTGTGCACCATCGTCCAGCGAGATCAGAGCCGTTTTCCCATCGCCGAACAGATCCACCATGCACGCGCCGCCACCGGCTTCATTTGGCTCGTTCGCACCCCGCGACATCTTCGCATCGCTGCCGATGGTTTCCCGGACGAATCGCACGGGAATCATCGGGCCGACCTCCGGCTCCGCCACATGGATCGACCGCGCCATGGAATAGCTGCCCATCTCGCCGTAGGAAATCGTCATCGGAGAGCCGAGCTTTGCGCCGGTGATGTGCTGGAAACGTTGAAAGGCCTGCTTGGCCTCATCCATAGCTCCCGTTTCCTGATAGGCCCTCGCCAGCCCGAACTCCGCCGATGCATGCAGCGCATTCAATCGCAGCGCCGCCTGGTACTGCAGGATGGCGTTCTTGTAATCCTTGCTTTGCTGATAGCCGCTGCCCAGCAAATAATGTGTATCCGCATTGTTCGGATCGAGCGCAACAGCGTGCTTGAAATCCTCGATCGTTTGTGGAGTGTTGCCGTCTTTACGCGCCACCAGTCCCAGGTTGTACCACGCCGCCGTGTTCTTTGGGTCTTGTGCGATGACCTTGCGCAGCACCGTGCTCGCCTGCGACAGTTGCTGTGAATTGAGCAGCGCAATGCCCTCATTCAGTTGCGCAATCAGCAGCGTTGGATCTTTCTCGACGGCGGAACTGAACAGCTTCTCTGCCTGATTGAAATTCTGCTGGTTCATATACGCCACGCCGAGGTTGTTCAACCGAATGGCGTCTGCTTGCGGAGTAGGGGCGGCCTCGCCGCAAGCGAGGGAGGTGATGAGAAAAACAACGGCGAAAACCTGGGAGATCTGGATGCGCGGAAGCATGGAAATACGACTGACCTCGGTTCGCTGCGATTACGGCCACCGATCCTTTAGTCTACAAGATAGGAATTGGGTTTCGATCGTGCGCGGCGTTTCATTCGTCCGCTATTGACAGGAACGAATGTGCGTGTTGACTTTTGAATCTCTGCAAAAACCAGCCCCCGCGTGCTGAAGCAATATTTGCCCTCGTGAATGGACGGGGGAGAAATGCCGATCGGTGGCATGATCGTCACCAACGACGCGGCCTCGGCAGAGATGGCAGGTGCGCTGCGCCCGCGCGTTCGGGTACAATCCATCGCAGTGGGGAGTATTCTTGCTGCGTCGTTGGCTGTTTTCGGGTGTCCTGATTTCGTTCGTGACTTTGGTCGCGTTCTCTCGATCTGCGTATGCAGCCCCTCCGCCGCAGAGCGGCATGGCCAGCGGTCCTCCGTCGAAGGCTGTTTACGATTCGCAGCATCGCCCCATCACTGCGGGCGGCTTCGTCAAGACCGGCCCAATCGTCTTTATGGATGTCGCTAAGAAGGCTGGGCTGACCACCTGGCATCACACCGCCGGTACACCGGAGAAAAATTTCATTCTCGAAGCGAAGGGTCCTGGCGTCTGCCTGCTCGACTACGACAACGACGGCTGGCTCGACATCTACCTGGTGAGTGGTTCCACCTACAACGCTCTCGATGGCAAGGAAGCTGCGCCGCAGGCCGCTCTGTTTCATAACAATCACGACGGAACCTTCACCAACGTCACCGCAAAAGCAGGCGTGGGCAATGGCCGCTGGGGTTTCGGCTGCACCGTCGGCGACTTTGACAATGACGGCTGGCCCGACCTGTACGTCACCAACTACGGCCAGAACCGCCTCTATCGCAACAACCATGACGGCACCTTCACCGATGTTGCGGAGAAGGCTGGCGTGACGATCGGTACCTGGTCGACCGGCGCCACCTTTGGCGATTACGACGGCGACGGCAAGCTGGATTTATTTGTGGATGGATATCTTCATTACGACTATAAGAATCCGCCGGTCTCCGGTTCGAAAGCGGTGGACTACAAGACATGCCAATTCCGCGGCACGCCGGTGATGTGCGGTCCACGTGGACTTCCAGGGGAACACGACCATCTGTTTCACAACAACGGAGACGGCACCTTCACCGATGTCAGCAAGCAGCTCGGAGTCAGCGATCCTCCTGGATACTATGGACTGGGAGCGTTGTTCGCCGATGTCAACAACGACGGCAAGCCAGACCTTCTGGTCGCCAACGATACCACCCCAAATTATCTCTACATCAATAAAGGCAACGGAACATTTTCCGACGAGAGCCTCGAGAGCGGCTATGCATTGAACGGCGACGGCCGCGAGGTGGCGAACATGGGCATTGCCGCCGGCGACTATGAAAACAATGGGCATCTGGACATCGTCAACACCGATTTCGGCGACGATTATAAGCTGGTCTTCCGCAATGACGGCACCGGGAACTTCACCGACGTCAGTTATGAGACCGGCATCGCCGCGCCCACCATTCCCTTTGTCGGCTTTGCCGATGGATTTCTCGACTACGACAATGATGGCTGGAAAGATTTGTTGATCGTCAATGGCCATGTCTATCCCAGCGTCGACCAGCATCCCGACTGGGGAACCAGCTATGCGGAGCGTTCGCTGCTGTTTCACAATCTGAAGAATGGCAAGTTCGATCTGGTGCCTGCGGTGGAAGGGACTGGGCTCGCAGTCGTCAGCGTCGGTCGTGGAGCGGCCTTTGGCGACATTTTCAATGACGGAAAAATCGACGTTGTCATCAACAATATGGACGGCGTGCCGGTGTTGTTGCGCAACGTCAACCCGGATCATCACCACTGGGTTGAGCTGAAGTTGATCGGCGGACCGAAAAGCCCCCGCGACGCGGTCGGCGCGACAGTCTACTTGAAAGCGGATGGCATCCGCCAGCGCGGCGATGTTCTCAGCGGCGGAAGCTATCTTTCCTCCAACGATATGCGTGTTCACTTTGGCATTGGAGACGCCGCTACCATCGACAGCGTGGAAGTCCACTGGCCAAGCGGCGCCAGGGAAACGCTGAAACTGGGGGCGGTCGACCGTATTTATACCATCACGGAAGGCAACGGCATTACTGCGGCAATGTGCCAGGGCAAGCCTTGCGCGCCGCAGGCGGAAAAGAAATAACCTGTGTCGGTATCAATAACGCTGGCCGTTTTTCCATCGCCTCCACGTATTTCAACGAGCAGTACGCGACATTGTTCTGCAACCATGGCAACATGGAAAGTTATTGTGCCCGCGACTACACTCATCGCAAATCGTCTGATCCGCAATGCGCGTCAGATTCCCAGCTTCGCGAGCACATCGGTGGGACATCCTCGCCACTCCGCCTGCGGTTCGTTGCCGATGTACGGTAAGTCGCGAATTCCTGTCTCACTGGTATAGAAACCGCTCAGTGTCAGGTCGCGAAACTGGTTGAAGAATGCCACGGCCTTCGCATCCTGCGACGCGGCTTTCCCCGGCCAAGCAATCCTGTCGAGCATCTGCTGCTGCTGGGTGGAGCTGCAATCCACAAAGTTGTACCTGAAACTACGCTGGCACTCGCCATCGAGCCACGCCAGTCCCTCGCGAATCTCAATCAGCAGATCGCCACGTTGAAAATCCAGCCAGTCGTCGATAAACTCCGGCACCCTTGCATCCGTGGCGCTACCGGAAACTTCATCTGCGGGAATCACCCAGTCACTCAGCACGCCAACCGTCACCCACTCATGCGGCGTCAGGACGCGCAGCTTCCATGGAGTCGCTCCGTTCGGCGTCGCCGATGCTTCGGGTAGTAATTGCGCCACTTCCGCCGCCAGCGACGAAAGCGGCATCACCCCTGCAATCGGAAGCGCCATCATCATTTTCAGCATGGCACGCCGCTGAAAACGAAGCGTTCGCCTCTCTGTTACTCCAGGATTTTCCATGTCCTTCATTGGTGTCCTCTGCAACCACAACGCGTGCAGCTACACGCTCTGTGTACGAACCTGTGCGGCGATGTAATCCGACGTCCGCCACGCCAGCGCCAAAATTGTCAGCGTAGGGTTCTTGTCCGACAGGCTGACGAAGGGCGACCCATCCGTGATGAAAAGATTTTTGCAATCCCACGCCTGGCAATGGGAGTTCAGCACGCTGGTCTTCGGATCGTTTCCCATGCGCGCGCCGCCCACCTCATGGAAGCCCATCCCGCCTGCCGAAATCCCCCATTGCTGATCGGCTCCGTAGGACTCAATGACCTTGCCGCCCATGGTCGTCACAATCTGCTGAAACGTTTCCTGCATGTGGCGCGCCATGTGGATCTCCTGGTCGCTCCACTGGAAATGAAATTTCAGGACGGGAATGCCCCACTTGTCCACCTTGCTGTTGTCGATTTCGCAATAGCTCTGCGGGTTCGGAATCATTTCGCCGCGGCCATGAAAGCTGACCAGCGAACCGTACAGGCTGCGGCTGCGCTGCTTCAGTTCTTTTCCATAGCCGCCTCCCAGCAATGTCTCCGACCCAGTCATCAATCCTGGGGCCGGCATGCCGCATCGTCCGCCGCTAATCTCCACGTGATACCCGCGCACAAACGGAAGCTTGCCCTGCAACTGTTCTTGATAGTTCCACCACGGCATGAACAGATGCATCCCACCCACGCCGTCCTCGTTATGCGCAGGCAGGTGCATCAGGGAAGGAATCCAACCCGTCACATCCGACATGACAGTATCCATCAGGTAGCGTCCAACCATGCCGCTGGAATTCGCCACTCCGTTCGGAAAACGCGCACTGCGAGAGTTCAACAGCAGGCGCGCTGTTTCGCAGGTGCTGGCTGCCAGCACAACAACTTTGCCGCGCACGTGAACTTCCTCGCCAGATTGCTTGTTGATGTACGAAACGCCCGTCGCGCGCCCGTCCGGCCCGGTTAGAACTTCCCGCGCCATCGCGCCGCAACGGATTTCGAGATTCCCTGTCAATTGCGCCGGATACAGCAGCACGTCCGGCGAAGAAAAGTTCGATCCCATGCGGCACCCACGATTGCATTGCGAGACATAATGGCACGCCGGACGATTGTTCAGCGGACGCGTCAGGATTGCTAGTCGCGAAGGGATGCATGGAATCTTCAGGTCCTTGCACGCCTTTTGGATGAGCAGTTCATAGCAGCGCGGAGTCGGCGGCGGCTGAAACTTTCCGTCCGGAAGATTCTCCAACCCCTCTGCCGAGCCGAAGACGCCGATCAGTTCTTCCGTCTTGTCATAATAGGGCGCGAGTTCCTCATAGGTGATCGGCCAGTCGAAGCCCTTGCCGTCGCGGCTGTAGGGCTTAAAGTCATACGGTCCATTCCGCAGCGAAATTCGACCCCAGGCGTTGGTGCGACCGCCCAGCATGCGAGAGCGAAACCATTTCCAGTCGGTGCCAGTCGCGCAGGTGTACGGCTCACCTTCGACGTTGTAGCCACCTACGACGGCCTCAAATCCTCCGGGGCCGAACGGGGTTTTGGAGGCGCCACGATGCGCTGCGTCATAGCCCCATTGCAGCCATTTCGAATCCTTCGCTGTGTCGTACCAGTCGCCGGCTTCCAGCATCAGGCACTTCGCACCCGCATGTGTCAGTACGTACGCAGCCATGCCGCCGCCGGCTCCCGAGCCCACGATGATCGCGTCATACAGGTCGCCATTGAGAATCGGGGATGTCATTCCGCGCTGCCTCCTGGCACCGTTGATGGTTGCTCCGGGCGCAACGCGACAAGATGAACCTGAGTCGTGTTATTGCCTTCGCGGTCGAAGCTGATGGTCCCCGAGGCCCCGGAATAATTGCGTGTCCGGGCCAATAGATCGCGCATCCTGGCACGATTCGGACCCGTCGCACGCAGAGCGCGCACCGACAGGCAAACCGCATCGTAAGCTTCGGCGGCTGCCGCGCTGGGCGGTCTGCCCGTTTGCTGGAAATACCGCATCGCGAAACTATTCTGCGCCGCCGTGTCCTCTTCTTGTGCGGCGATGGTCCATGCGGAGAGCGAATCCGCAGCGCTCGCCCGCTTGGTCCCGGTCGACGTCAATGTCAATGTCAATCCCGATCCTGCCTGAGCCGCCTGCTGCGAAAAATAAACAGGAGTTGAAATGCCCGCCGCACGAAGCATTGGCAACAAATGTTGCGCCAGATCGGCTTGCGTCCATAGAACAATTGCCTGCGGAGAATCTGCTCGAATTCGCCTCACAACAGAAGAGAAGTCAGTCCGCAGCGGATCGAGAGCGAGTTCCTCCGGCATGGTAGTTCCCATCGAAAGAGCCGCCTGCCGCATTGCTGCAGCACCGCCCCGTCCATCATGATCTGCTGAGAAAATCGTCATCACCTTGTTCAGGCCATGTTTGCGATAGATGTTTTGTGCGATGCTTTGGGCCTGTTGTAAATCGCTGGGACCAACCCGAAAGATCCATGGAATGTCGATCTGGGTGGTCGTCGCATCGTTCGACAACGTCAGGATAGGAACACCGATTCGATTGCCCACCTGCTCGCTCACGTGCGTGTCCGTCCCGTCAGTGGAGGTAATCAGTGCCAAAACATTCTTCTGCAGAACCAGCTGCAGGATCACGTCCGAAACGTGTCCCCATGCCGGGCCGCTCTCATCTCCTACCGCCAGTTCAATGTGGCGTCCACCAGGCAATGGGCGCTCCGTCGAATCTTTCAAAGCCATATGTGCGGCTGCAACCAGCGCTTCGCCTTCTGCCACTTCTGGTCCATGCAATGGAGCCAGCAGTCCGAGGTACACCGTCGATCCCGTTTCATCCCACGCGGATCCTCGCCCCGGACCGGCATAATGCTCGCCGTCGATGGCGATGGAATCGTAAGGGACGGCAGTGGTTTTACTCTGCGCCATAGCCCGTCGAGTAGCCACCGGCGCCAGCAATACCGCCAGGATCACTGCTGCGATCAGAGATGTTGCTACGCGCTGTTGACTCCATTTCCCCATAGACTGTCGCGCCCGATTACCGCCAGAACGGCGCAGGTTTTCCTTTCCAGTCGGTCCGTTGTTCCGGCCAATACTTAAACTGACCATTGTGGACTCGGGCAAATGTGACAGGCGCAATGTTGTTCAATGTGTAATCGAAAAATGCTTTTCCAGTCACGCCGTTATAGCTCTTCATCTCGTACTGCCGCAGCGCGTCCATAATCTCTCCGCGATTCAGTCCAGCCTTTTGAATCGCCGCAATCAACATATTCATGCCGTCATACGCATAGGCCGCATAGGCATCCGGTTCGGTGTGAAAGCGGTCGAGGAAGCGCTGCTGAAACTGCTGCCACGCGGGATCGGTGCGCGTTGGATCGATGGCACTGATGCTCACCAGACCTTCCGCCGCCGGCCCGGCAATTTTTATCACCTCCGGATAGCACGCGCGGCTGGAAGCAAACACAGGTTGCTGCATGCCCATGGCGCGCATCTGCCTCAAAATTTGCCCCGCCTGCGACGCGTTTCCCCAGATCACCAGCCCGTCAATTCCAGAGATCTTCAAGGTTTCCAGTTGTGCGGAAAAATTTGTGGCATCCTGCGCGAACCAGACTTCCACAATGGGTTGATGGCCGATGCGCCGTGCAGTTTCGAAAAATACATCTTTCCCGGCTCGGCCGTAGCGATTGTTCACCTGCAAAATTCCCACGCGCTTCATGTGTCGCTGATTGAAGATATAGTCGGCCAACGCATAGCCTTGCTGCCGATCATCGGGAAAATTGTGCAGCAGCCATTGAATCCGCGTTTGCGTTACGGTCGGATCATTCGTTGCGGTATCGATGATGGGAAGTTCCAGCTTTAGCGTGGCCCGCAATTCAATGTGAGTCGATGCAGAGTCGACCGAGCCCAGCATGGCTACGTCGTGATCCTTGTACACCATATCCACAATGGCCATCGACGACGCGCCCCACAGCGGCAAATCGTCGTGCACATGCAGCACGAAGGGTTTGCCATCATAGCCGCCGCGCGCGTTGGCCTCGTCCACAGCCATCTGCGACCCATGCAGCATGGCAATTCCATAGGGTGAGTCCATATTGTCCGCATCCAGCGGACCCAGGAATCCGATGTTCACTGTCTTCAGTGTGGTCAGGTCGACGTCCGACCGTTCGCGCGCTGCGCCGTCATAGTCCAGGGTCGAAGGGTCGACGAACCACTCCTTGTACGGCTTGCGATAGCGTCCGTACGGCACTGCGGCCGGAGGCATATCCGCGTACGGCATCGTCGGCGCAGTTTGAACCGAGCTACTTGGGGATGGAGCGGTTTGCGACACGCCACGCGCCGGCAGCAAGCCCGCCAGCGCTATCAAAAGAACCGTCGCAATTGTTTCCCTCGTCGCCATCTTGATCTTTCTTCCTCTCTTGCTCAGAGCAATCCGTGCTGTAGCGTCGTCATTCCTGCCTACACTGACGATCAGTTCGACTCGGGAGCGCCAGCGATCATAGCCGCAGCGTCCGAGGCGCCTTCGTGATTCCGGACGAAGGCAACAATTCTGCGCAGCGTCGCCGGAGAGATCGCCTGGTCCGCATCGCACAGTGGCCGCGGAACTCCCGCTTCAACGCCATAGTTGGAGACCTCGATGATCAAACCATCGCTACCAAAGTCAATCGCAGCGCGACTCGCCGACTCCACCGCAGTGGCTACACCGGTAGCGTGACTGGGATCCACCATGATCGGCAGAAACGTCTCCTCATGCGCTGCCTGGATGACGTTCAGGTCGAGAAGATATCGGGAATATTCGCTATCTGCATGCGTCTTGATCCCGCGCTCGCACAGAACAATCTTCAGATTTCCTTCGTTCGCGATGTATTCTGCGGCACCCAGCCATTCACACAAACTGGCTGCCATGCCGCGCTTCAGCAGCACCGGTTTTCCTGAACGGCCGGCTTCCACCAGAAGGGGATAATTCTGCATGTTCCGCGAACCGATCTGCAGCATATCCGCATACTCGGCCACCAGCCCAACCAGTCGCACGTCCATCACTTCCGTTACCAATGGCAGGCCGGTTTCGTCGCTCGCTGCACGCAGGATCTTCAATCCATCCAGCCCCAATCCCTGAAAATCATGAGGCGATGTTCTCGGCTTGTACGCGCCTCCCCGCAACATGTCCGCGCCGGCAGCGCGTACGCTGCGCGCCAACTCCATCGTCTGCTGTTCACTTTCAACCGCACAAGGACCGGCGATCACCACCGGAACCCCGGCCCCGAATCGCACTCCGGCTACTTCCACTTCAAGTTGTCGCTCACCTTCGAACTCAGGATGGTTTCTGCGGCTGAGGATCGGGCAAATTCGCGTCAGATCCTCCAAGTTCACTTGCCCGGCAATTCTTCTTCGCATCATTTCTCTCCATCTCCCGCGGGCGCCGGCTTCTCGTGCTGAATCGACACTGACTGTTTTGGAGTCTGTCGCATCCCGTGGCTCAGCCCATTCGCCGTGGCTACCCAAATATCGTCCCCTTGAAAGTCGAGATTGAGAATGTAGTTATGCGCCAGCGTTGTCGCGGATTCCATTCGATGTTTGCTGCCGTCCGCACGTGTCAGCAGGATTTCTCCACGTCCTGTCTTTTTGTCCGGTCGGTATGTCACCCAGGTATTAGACTTCGTGTTCAGTTCGCTGAGCCCCTTCTGCGTGCAGGCCCATACTTCGTCGTTGCGCGACTTTACGACATTGATGAAATTCGAAGCAAGGCCGCTATCCTTCTTCAGATAGTTGTGCCAGTTTCGCCCGTCATAGCTGCTCAGCCCAAAATAGGTGGAGGCCCAGAATGTTTTTGTATCCGGGTTCCACGAAACGCTGCTGACAATGTTGTGAATCAATCCCTGGTTACGATACAAAACCAGTTCCATCTGCCCGTCGGGATCGGTGTAGGGCTTCCAATAGTGATTCGCCAGGTCGTACGCAAGCACGCCTCCGCCCCACACCGCGAAATACACCTTCTCCGCGCCGACGGAAATCCCATAGGTCCATGGCTCTTCAAACGGCGCGTTCGATTCGTTGAAGATTTCCCATGTCCCGGTATACGTGTCCAGGCGGTTCACGCCTGCCGTGGTGGCCACCCAGAGGTATTTTCCCTGCACTGCCACTCCGTACACCAGGTCATTCGCCAGACCGCTACTCAGGTTGGTGTAGTTTGTGAACTGGCCGCCGGAGTAGCGGCTGAGACCGCCGAACGTCCCGATCCATACCGCCCCGGTTTGTTTATCGACGGCGACGGACATCACCGCCATGCCGGACAATCCATCTTTCGTTGTGAAGATTTTCTTGATTCGACCATCCTCCAGCAGCACCAATCCATGCCCCGTGCCTGCCCACACGCGATTGCCATCCACCGTGACGCAGTACACTTCGCCCGGCGGAAATCCATTGGCCGAGGTGTAATTGATCCACTTGGTGTAGTAAGAAGAGGCTTGCGCCGTCGCCCACCCCGTAGCCAGAATCAGGAGTCCGACGATGCACAGGAGATCGCGTACTCGGGATACTGCTTTTGTCCGCTCCATCGAAATCTCCAATCGACGTGTCATAGTGTCTTCAAAAACTCAATCAGGTCGTTGAGCTGCGCCTTGTTCAGGTCAGACGTAATCCCGTGCTTGTCATGTGGATTGAACTTCGTCCAGATATCTTCCAGTTCCAGCGCTTCGCCGTTGTGCAGGTAGGGCGGTCGCGTCACCACGCCCTCCAACTGCGGCACGTCGAAGGCCTGGATTGTGTCGTCGGGCGTCGCCGTTCCAACGTCCATCAGAACTCGCGACGTGTAGTGCGTCAGTGGAGAATGACAGGTGTAACAGCGATCGAGCGGCGGAATCGGTTTGCCGTCCATCGTTTTGTCCCGAAAAAAAATCGCACGGCCGCGCGCTTGCGCGTCTGTCAACTGTCCGTCGGCGGCCAAATGCGGATTGCGCGGCAGCCGCAGCGAGAGAATGTAGGTCACCAAATGATTCACTTCTGTCGAGCTAAATCCCTGCGACCGAAAAATATACATCGCGGTTCTCGGTCCATCCTGCGTCTGCAGGTTCGGGTTCTTGCCGTTCCACTTGAAGGGCGACGTTCCGTCGATGCTGTAAAGTGTTCGATTTTCCACCACATCCCGACCCAACTTGGGTGTTTCCAGGCTCCATGCCAGTCCATCTGAGAGCCCTTCGTGCGGATGGCAGGTTGCACACGCCATTTGACCCTGATAGCAGTGGCTGGCGTCGAAGAAGAGCCGCTCACCGCTGCGTTGGCGCGAAATTTCTTTCGGGCCGCCAAGATCGATCGTCGACGCGACTCGCCTCTTCTCCATATCCAATACGCTCACGGTGTCATCCATGCGATTGGCGATATACGCAAACCGGTCATCGCCAGAGGTGACTACGTCGGTCGGGTTCCGCCCCACTGGCAAACGCTCTGTAACGAAGTGACTGGCGGAATCCAGTCGATTCGCCAGATCCTGTTGCCGAGCAGGAGGTGGACTCAGCAACAGGCGGCGAAGTTTGGCCGTATCGATGACAGATACGACATTGGCCCCCGATGCCGTCACCAACGCCCAGCGTCCATTGGGCGTGACGGCGACGCCGAAACCATCGGCATAATAATGATCGCTATCGTCCAGCAGCACCTCAACCACGTGATATCGTTTCGGTCCATCCGAAGCGTTCGCCGCGGGTCGAATCACCGCCAAGCCATGCGTCAGATACCATCCCTGTTGAATCTGCACCAGTGGGTTCAGGTTCTTCGGCCGCATAAACGGGATCAGGAGATACCCGCCGGCACTGGGCGGCAGCTCCGTGATGTGCCTCATCTGGATGACTCCCGGCACATTGACACGTGCTACAACCATCTGCGCGCGGGTGTCGATGACGGTCAGCTCCGACAGCGGCGGTTCATCGGCCGGCGTTACGCGCGCCAGCAGGTTCGCAATGTAGACGCGGCTCCCATCCCGCGAGAGAGCGATGTATTCCGGATAATGTCCCGCCTGCAGCCGCTTCAGTTCGCGCCCGGTCTGCAGATCCACCACCGAGATGTCATCGCCCAGCGTATTTGCCACATACAAAATTTTTCCCGAGCGATCGGTGGTCAGTCCCACCGGCCCCCAGCCAACAGGGAGCGTGCGGCGAATCTGAAGCGTCCCAGCGTCGATTTCCATCACATCGTCGCTGTTTTCGTTCGAAACGTAGAGCGCTTTTCCGTCGGGCGAAAGCGCGATGCCCCGTGGCATCTGTCCCACGCGAATCCGTCGCGTCACTTGCTGCGTGCGGGTGTCCACCGCCAGGACTTGATCGCTATCCTCGCACGCGATGTAGAGCCAGTGACCGTCTGGAGATACTGTCATGGCCACCGGGCTCAGATATTTCGATCGCGGCAACGTATTCCCAGAGTCCGAATCGCGCCGCTGCCGGGCAGCCGCCACGCGTGGCTGCCAAAGAATCGCGACAACCAGGAGGAAAGCCAGGCCGGCGCCGCTGACATACAACCTCGCCCGTAGCCCGTCTCTTGTCGCCAAACTTGCGCGCCGGATTCTCATGGCTCTGTCCCGCTTTTCATTGACGTAGCGGCACTCGGACCCGCTGGCTCGGTTACGGTCAGAATCTGGTCGGCGCGAACATTCTTCAGCGTCTGCACACTTCCGCTGGGCCAATGGATGATCAACGTGTCGACTATCGTATGCGTTCCCAGCCCGAAATGCGGTCGCGGATCGTTCTGCGAAAGGTAGCCGCTTTCAGACGTCGATTGCACAAACTGATGCAGCGATCCAGCGATTGCCTCCAGGCTCGCGCCATAGCCATCCCGATTGCTGCGCGTTCCCACCAGCTTGATCGTCAGCCAATGATTGCGTTGTCCCGGTGGCGGTGTGTTGTGCAGCAAAATGCCCTTGCCGCCCAGCGTGGTCACAAACGCATCGATATATCCGTCGTTGTCGTAATCGGCGAAGCAGGCGCCGCGCCCGACAATCTGCTCCCGAAAGAAATCTCCGGCATGCAGGGAGACGTCTGTGAAGGTTCCATTGCCATTGTTGCGCAGCAGGGAACTGGGCATCGGCACCAGCCACACCATGCCGCCGTTCAGGATGAAAAGGTCTTTCCATCCATCGTTATCGAAGTCGAAAAAGCCGTCTCCCCATCCAACAAATTGGCCGGACACCGCGCCCACACCAGAGGCATTCGTGACATCCTGAAATGCGCCTCCCGCTTTGCCGGAGTTCTGATAGAAGCGGTGAAAGTGCGCGTCGGATACAAACAGATCCTGCCATCCGTCGTTGTTATAGTCGCCGAAAATCGGGCCCATCGCGGTCGAAGCCTCGCCATTTTGCCCATAGGCTACGAAGAGATCGGACGCCACATCGGTGAATGTCCCATTGCGGTTGTTGTGATACAAAAAGCTCGGCATCGTGTCGTTAGCGATGTAGATATCTGGCCATCCATCGTTGTCGTAATCTCCGACGGTAATGCCCATCGCCCGCCCCGGCTGGCTGGCAATCCCCGACGCCTTTGATACATCGGTGAAGGTTCCGTCGCCGTTGTTATGAAACAGCCGGTTCGTTTCCGGCGCGTAGCCGAGTGGACCCGGATAATGCTGCGCGGTGTAATACTGCCGATAATTAGGATCGAAGTTCAGATAATTCCCGACAAAAAGGTCCAGCCGCCCATCGCGGTCGTAGTCGACAAACGCCGCTCCCGTCCCGAAGAACGGATTTTCCACGCCAGCTTTCGCCGTGACATCGGTGAATGTTCCGTTCCCGTTGTTGTGGTAAAGAATGGCGGAGTTGTAATTGGTGACGTACAGATCCTCGTTGCCATCGTTGTCGAAATCGCCTGCGGTCACGCCTACGCCAAAGCCCTTTCCGGCGACGCCCGCAGTGGCCGTGACGTCAGTAAACGTTCCGTTGCCATTGTTGCGATACAGGTGATTCGTAGCATCCTTGCCGTCAGGCGCGGAGTGATCGGTGATTCCTGGAAGGTAGCGTCCGCTGACGACATACAGATCCAGCAGTCCGTCATTGTTGTAATCGATCCAGGCACAGCCGGAACCTGCGCCTTCGAGAATCGAACTCAAATCTTTCTCGCCGAACGATTGACGGAAATCGATTCCGGACTTCTGCGTCACATCTTCAAATTGTGGCAAGTGGGAGGTCGCAGTTGTCGGTACCACAGCAGCCTTCTGCCCGAAAAGAATTCCAACCGCTGCCAACACCAACAGAGGCGACTTGGATGCGATTCGAACTGCGAGCTGGCGTGGGAATATTCTCATTGTTGTCTCACGGTTGCCCCACGCGTTGCGCGTGCAATACGCTGCCGAGCGGCGTGGGCGTATCAAAGCGTCGCAGCGCCAGCGGAAAATGATTTGCGGGCGCGAGAGCCGGACTGTCATGACATCCCTGGCAGCCGCGGT
This sequence comes from Acidobacteriota bacterium, assembly GCA_021793595.1. The sequence goes on along the minus strand of JAJYSL010000011.1, from coordinate 21,731 downwards.
CTTCGCCATTGCGCACCCAGATCCAGCTACGCTGCGCGTGCAGGATCTCTCCCTTGGTTCCCAGCAGCTCGACTCGAATCGGCGCATCCGCCGGAACCGTGGCATAAAACGATCCGTCGGATTCAACCGGTGCGTCTCCCACGATTCGTTCATGGTTGCTCGGCTGCTCGAGGGTCAGAACGCGAACACTTGCGATGCGTCCTGCCAGGCGGCCGCTCGCCACATCTTGTGAAATATAGGAGTCCAAACAGAGAATGCGCCCGGTTTGCGCGGTTGGATGAAGAATGCTCCAGTAGATTTGCGGCAGCGCATGTGGAACCAGGGCGACCGCCTGCACACTGGACTCCTTTGCGTTGTGATACAGCAACTTTCCTATCGATTTGCTGCCCCAATCGAATGTGTAAAGGTCAAAATTGCCATGATGTGAGCGCGCCGAATTCCGCTCGGCGACGATTAAAGTCGCATCATCAAGTTGTTCCACCGAGGCATAATTCGAGGGTGCCTTCGTAAGGCTGGAGGCGTGCAACGCCCCCTGCCGGATGGATGCCAGCTGTCCATCCGCAGAATCTCCGGCTGCCTCCAGAAACAGAATGGTTCCGTCCGCCAACTCGATCGCACCGCTGCGGTTCTTATTGGCCGTTGCGTCATCTCGAAGCAGCGCCAGGCCCGATCCATCCGGTCGCAGCGTGAACAGCGTACGCAATCTTTTTGCGCTGGCACCCGGAACCAGCAGCGACTCGGCCGAGACCAGGATGCGTCCGCTGCGCAGCACCGTCTCCACCTGAAAATTTCCCGGTCCAAACGTGATGGGATGAGCGTCCGATCCATCCATCCGGCTCACATAGACCGCCGACCCGGGCAGAGTGCCATGTCCGCTGACGAAGGTATAGACAATCCGGTTTTGCGGCAAGTACTTGGGTTCGAGGCAATCTCCCGCGCCTTGTGTGATCTGTCTCAGTCCCGAACCATCCACTGCCATCTCCCATATCTGCCAGGAATCGCCTCTAGCCCTCCGGGCTGAAAAAAGAATGCGGCTTCCGTCGAAGGAGACCTGGGGATCGGCGGCGGCAAAGAATCCTGGGGTGAGCGGAAATGCAGATGCCGGCCCATCGCCGCGGCGCAGTCGCACCAGGCGGCTCCCTTGCGGGAAGCGCTGAGTCAAACTGGTGGACCTCACAGTGGGCGCTTCGACGAATACGATCGCTGGATGCGATGGAACATGGGTGGGTCCAATGGACGCGACCGGGCTTGCGGCTGCTCCTGAGGCTCTATGCAACGTGCACAGTGCTAGGAATAAACCGGCTACCAACGTAGTCCACAATAGCTTCATGCTTCAAATCCGAGCGTTCGACGCGGAAATCCGCTGGGAGCGTTCTTTTCTGCAGACGGTATTGAAAAGTATAGGAAGAAATTGCACATTAGCCTGTGACGCACGTCACGAAACAGGCTCAGTGGCGATGACAGTGAAGGGCGGCTAGAAGCGGGATTGAATCGAGTAGAGAGAGCTATGTGTCAGGATGAAAAGTGTCTTGCCATCCGTGCCGCCAAAGATCAGGTCAATCGGGCGCTCTGGAACGTCGATGGTGCCGATTTGTTTGCCGCTGGGGTCATAAATAAAGATGTTTCCCGCTGCCAGGTAGACGTTTCCCTTGCTGTCCTGGATGACACTTTCTCCCCCCTGCTCAGCGAACTGCCTCAGGTTTGAAAGCGTGCCATCCTGACTGACGCTTCCGGAATAGGTCTTCTGTTCGGACTCTTCACTGACGTAGAACGGGCGTCCCGGAACGGCCTTTGCCAGGCTGAACGCGCGCAAAACGTCCGACATTTTCACGCCCCAGTTGGTCGCTCCATCGATAAAGTCCTTGCCGGCGGGAATAAAGGTAGTCCCGTCCGGGGAAATGAATTGGTACTGCCTTGGCGTCGTCACCTGCTGAACAAAATTATGGCTGCCCCAGTAGTCGACCGGGAGAACTGCTGTCATTCCCGGATGCTGAGCCGCTGCGACCGGCTGGAGGAGTGAAATTGTGCCATCGAGCGCGTCTGGCCGGAACGTATACACCGTGCCTTTGCCCGTGTAGGAAATCACCATCAGATTTCCGGCCCGATCCATTGCAAGCTGGGTCGGCTTCAGGGAGTTGTCCCGGAGGATTTTCAGATCGTGTGTTTCCGGAGTCCAGCGATAAATCCTCTGCCAATGCGTATCGACGAAATAGAGGCGTCCCTGCGCGTCCACCGCCGCTCCCGAGATGGTGAAAAACCCGCTGCACAGTTTTTCGAGCTTCGCTCCTTCTGCCAGTACCGGCGCAGGCGCAAGCTCCCGCGGCTCCGGCCTCTTCCCGGAAATGGAAAGCGATGCCAGTTCGCGGTAGCGCACCTGCACGTCATAGGTCTGGTCGAAGACGGAGTTGTCGAAGGTAACTTTGCTGTTACTATTCACGTGCAGATTCTTGAACTGAATATCACTGGACCGGGCGACGCGCACAGCGTAAGGGGAGGGCTGATAGCTCGCGATGACCCGGTAGGAATGGAAGTTGGCCACGGTAATATTGCTGGAGTCGTCAATCTCGAGCGGAAGCGCAAAGGGACCCTCCCCCCACTCCTCTTCCGTCTGCAGCGAATCAATCTCCCAGTTTGAAACATGGCGCAGCACAATCTCATTCCTCACATGATGCTCGCTGGAAAGCTCATACACATGCCCCGGCGTCGAGGTGTTGGAGATGTACATGCCCGCCTGCGCATACGTGTCGGGCGTCCAGATGTCGGCGAACGTACCGCCCCCGCCGTTCGTAATCCACAGGCTGGGATATTGCGCGTCCCAGCGGCGATGAATGTCCGGGTCAGCGGTATGCGTATTGTTATAAGGATTGACGCGCATCCCATCGATGCGATTGGTGCCATGGCCGCCCAAAAAACGCACATCGTCCATCAGGGAATTCTCGCCAGCCATCCACATCACGCCGGCGGCGCGACTGTTGATGCCATTGGTGTAGATCCCAAACCCCGTCACTATATTGGATCCGCCCTTAGGTGTCTCCAGCAACGGCTTTGCATTGCCAACACCTTGAAATCCCGGCGTAGAGTCGGGCAGATCGAACTGGGTCGTACTGGGATGCAATCCGATCAGGACCGTGTCCGGCTTCAGCATGAGGCTGTCGCTGACGATATAGTGCCCCGAAGGAATATAGATCGTCGCGTGCTCGTCGATCGCCCGTCGAATCGCGGCGGTATCATCCGTCACGCCATCGCCCTTGGCTCCCAGAGTATGTAGGTTCACCCACGTATCGCGCGGCGGAAGATTGCGAATTACCGGCGAATCCACGGCGGGCAACTCGGTCAGCGGAACCGTCTGGAACGAAGTTTCGATTTTCGCGGGCGCATCCAGATCGGCGATGGTCAGGCCGTGCGAAAAAGCCTGCACCCGATACATCTCTCCCGGCCCGGCGACTTTCTTTCTACTCTCGCGAAACAGCGCAAACTGCGGCACATGCCTGCAAACAATTCCCTGCAGGTTGATCTCCGTTCGCGGGTTGTTCTCGTTGCTGATGATGACGGCTGGACCGCTGATGTCCTGAAAGCGTGAATTCTTCACCCACAGCTCATCGGAATATCCGGGATCGATGGAGATCGCCGTCGGCACTTTTCGAAATTCATCATGGTCCAGCGTCAACCCGGCTTCGTGCTCCTGGATAGCAGCCACGCTCTGGCCTTCAAATGTCGAGTCGAGCAGCGTGAATTGCCAGCCGGGCGAGGGCCTCTCCGTGATGATTCCGTACTGGCCGCCGTAGAAATGTAAATCTTCAGCCTCGTTCCCAATGTCTTTCAGCGCAGCCAGGCCCGAACCGATGTGAAAATCCATGTGGGTCAGAAAACAGTGCTGCGCCACGTGGAAGCGAATTCCGACGGCAGCCGGATTGCCATCCTGAACTTCAAAATCGATGTTGCTCATCGCGGAATAAAAGGTTCCCGGATTCGCGTCCTCGACTTCTGTCGGCGGCGCAGTGCCCGGGAAAGGCCCATGGTGAAAATAGGGGTGTCTGCCGCCCGCGAACAGCACCATGTAGCCGATGCCCTGCTGAAAGCCAGGGGTATCTTTTCCCAGCACCAACACCGGTCGCGTCGGCCCATATCCGATCACGCGTACAGCCGGCCACACATAAATGGTCTTTGTAATGCGATAACGCCCCGACGGAATGAAGACGATGCCTTGTTTCGTCGTGGCCTCAACCTGATCGATGGCCTGCTGAATGGCGGCGCTATCGTCGGCGACTCCGTCTCCATGAACAGGAAATTTGTCCGGCGTTAGATACACTGCCGTCGGATCGTCCAGACGAACGGGGTAGTAGGAGGCAGCCAACAACGGCATCGCAATCAGCAATGCCAGGATCAACAACACAGCAGACTTGATTGATCCAATCTTCATGGACTCCCTCCCACAACGTTTGCATGCGTCCGTTACAAATCTGGTGGACTACCAGACATAGGTTGCGACATCCCCATCGGGCAACGTCGCCGTCATCGCCTTGCCGTGATAACTGACGTTGAACGTCGTCGGAAAATTCCCGGTATTGGAAACGATCAGCACCATTTTTCCGTCCGGCGTGCGGAATGCCACGTTCGCCAATTGTTCAATGTCATTGGACTCGACCCGAACCGAGCCCGGCGGAACAAACTTGGAAACCTGCGCGATCACGTAATAGGCAACATTCAGCGTGGCGTTGTCGCCATCCAGAGTGATTGCACCTGAACAGGAGCCGCATCCGCCGTCGTTGGTGTGCGGTCCGTCTTCAGGATCGGCCGCCAGATTCCACAGAAGGACGTTTTTGCTCCAATTCCGGGTGGCGCCAATCACCACGGAGCTGACGGGCTCTGAAATATCGATGCCGGTATCGTGGTGCCCGCCGGTAATCGATTGCTCCGTAAAATAGATGTTCTTATTCGGAAACGCGTCATGTACTTCGGTCAAAGCCGTGATGGCTCCGCCGTATAAATGCCAGGCCGATCCATCGACATACTTGCTGGCATCCGGATCTCTCAAAATTGACAGCGCGTACGAGGTGACGTCGGGATTGTGGTCGTAGATCAGAATCTTCGTCCGGATATGCGCCTTCTTGAAGGCAGGCCCCAATGCATCCTTGATGAAGGTATCTTCCTGCTTGGCAAACATCACCATGCTGGGCGTGTTCTTCGGATTCAGCGGCTCATTCTGTACCGTAATGGCGTCAATCGTGATGCCCGCAGCCTTCATGCCTTCTACATACTTCACAAAATACTGCGCGTACGCTTTGTAGTATTCCGGCTTCAGTGTGCCACCCTTTGACTTACCGTTGGTTTTCATCCATGCAGGAGCGGACCACGGAGATCCCAGGATTTTAATGTTTGGATTGAGCGCCAGAATTTCCTTTAAAGCGGGAATCACATCGACTTCATCCGGCGCCAGGCTGAACTTCGCCAGCGTCGGATCCGTTTCACCCGCCGGCATATCGTCGTAGGAATACACGTTGGCATTCATGTCAGACGAGCCGATGCTCACCCGAAGATAGCTCACGCCGATGCCGTCGCCATCATTCGAAAAAAGTTGCTTCAGCAGGGAAGCTCTTGCCGGCGCAGACATGTGCATCAGCAGCTGCGCGCTGCCACCTGTCAAGGCGAACCCGAATCCGTCGACCGTCTGAAACTTCTTTGCATCGTCCACTGCAATCGTGGGCACATCTTTCTGAGGCTGCGAGAATTGCAGCCCATTCGGTTGCTGTGCCACCAGCGAAGACTTGTCGGGGGTTGTTAGCCAGACGCTCGCCTTTTGCGCCCTCAAGGTGCAGGCCGCAAAAGGCACAAGAGCCACAAAGGCAAATAATGGATGTACGATCGATTTCAATTTCATGATAGCCTCCTACGCCGCCCACTGGGCAGTATGAATTGTAGAGTTACGATTCGCAAAAATTACGTTTCACCCGGATTCTGTTGGTAGCGCGGGCAGCGATCCGTAAGATCATTCGCTTGGAATCCGCGCAAACTCCATAACAAAGGGGTGCTCGGACCTAATGCCTTATGACCGCAATTGAAAAGGACGGCGAAATTCACCGTCCTTTTCAAAGTTGAGGATTGCTCCCGGTTTAGAAGGACAGTCGACCGCTGATCTGCATGGTTCTGCCCCCGACTGTTACCGACCGGATTTCCGCGTTGCTTCCTGGCCCAACCGTTGTGCCGGGCTGTCCGAAGCTCGGATGGTTCAGCACGTTGGTTGCGTCTCCACGAAGTTGGAAGTTGACCTGTCGCCAGATGATGAAGTTCTTTCCCAACGAGAAGTTCACGTTCGTGAGCCCTGGGCCATACAGCGTATTTCTGCGCTCGTTGCCATAAGTGCCAGGAGCTGGAACCGCAAACGCTGCCAGGTTGTACCAGTTGTTGATGCTCCTGCCGCCTGGGACGTTCCACGGATTTCCAATTCGGTTGGGATATTGGGTGTAACCGCCGGTCTGGTTATAGGAGGTGTTGTCGTTGCCCGTTGTCAGCGGGAACGGGTTGCCTCCCTGGATCTGGAATGTTGCTGACGCCAGCCATCCGCCGATCAACTCATCCAGGATCAGGTTGTTGTTTAGAAATTTCCGTCCCTTGCCGATTGGTAATTCGTAGATCGCGTCAGCCTTGAACATGTTGCGGATGTCAAAGTTGGACGGCCCATAGTTGTCTGACGGTGAAAACGCATTCTGATAATTTTGCCATCCACCGCGGCTTCCCCATCCAGAGGAGTCCTGGTCGTCCAGGAAGTGCGACCAGGTGTAGTTGGCGTTCACTTCCAAACCAGCGGTCATGCGCTTTTGGAATTGCACCTGCAGCGAATTGTAGTTTGAGATAGCGTTGTTCGTGCTTCCTCTGATTCCCTGGAACAGCGGGTAAGGCCGACCATCCGGACTGTCATTCGGTCCCAGCTTGCTTTCCGGTACCTGGTTAATGTCCACTGGGAAATTCAGGTTGTAACCATGGCTGCCCACGTAGGCGATCTGGGCCACCATGTTGCTGCCAAGCTGACGTTGGATCTGCAGGTTATATTGATAAATCTTCGGAACAGGAGTGTGGTACTGGTTGTAACTCACGGTTTGCCCGTTCAACGCATCCGGGGTGGTTGGAGAATTCAGGTAGAGCGAGTCAATGCTTTGACCGTTGAACTGGCCGACTCCGCAACCTGGATCCGTCGTGTCCGGCGTCGTACCGTCGGCACTGAGCTGAACAACTGGGCATAAACCGTTCGTAGCATCGGTGGCGTTACCGCTGCTGCCGAAGGCATTTCCCATTCCAGCGCCATAGGTGTCCTCACTCCAAGTATAGGCGTACAAGCCGAAACCGCCACGCAGAACTGTATCCGGATGCAACTGCCACGAGAAGCCAACGCGCGGAAGGAACGTGCTCCACACCTGATCCTGCAGGCGTTTGCGGCCATTGGCATGGCTGAATCCATACCACATGGCTCCCAGCGTATTGTTCGCGGGATTCAACACGGTAGGATCGAAGGCCGCTTCATTCCCCTTCACTTCCGACCATCCTGTCATTCCCTGCCAGCGCAAGCCAAGATTGATGGTCAGGTTAGGACGCAAGGTAATGTCGTCTTGAACAAACGCCTGCGGCAGTTTGATTCTGCCGCCGTACTCCGGCGTCACCTGGGCGCTCCAACTGTTCGTTTGTCCCAACAGGAAATCCGCATAGCCGAAGCCCGATACCGCCGGCGCACCCGCAGGCGGAGATGTCAGGACGCTGATGCCGGTCGCTGAAGTGTAAACCGGGTTGTAATTCACCGTCGCGGCATTCAAATTGCCCCATGCGGTGGAATCTGCCCGATTGATCAGGAACTCACCACCGAAGTGGATGACGTGTTTGCCGCGCACCATCGTTACCACATCGGAAGGGTCAAAAACGAATTCCTTGTAGACCGCGTTTGATTGCGGTCCCAACCCGTAGAACTGATCGATGTTCACGGTCGGGAACGTATCGGCTTTGGAGAACAGCAATCCCAGCTTGGCCGGGAATCCCAGGCCAAGAGAGTACGGCGTAAAGAAGTTCAACTGGTCGGTGAAGCCCATGCGAGCTTCGTTGATGGTGTTGTTGTTGATGGTCCATACATCGGAAACCTGCGCGTTGTCGCGGCTGACGTCGCCGTGCTGGCAGTTGATGGGGCAGATACCCTGGTTCAAATACGTGGCCGGGTTGTCGCTGCTGGTTTCAGAAGCCGTTAACCGGTTATGACGGGTAATGTCGAAGTCCAGCCGCCCAAAATATTTGGTGAAGGGGTTACTGCTGGGTGTGTTATAGAAAAAGTTGTTCATATCCAGGCCATCGACAACGGTCCCGGCCGTGTTCGGCTTTGGGAAGTAAGCCTGGATCTTGGCGGCCACCGGATCGATCATGTTCGCCGGAATTTTGTTGCCGTTGCCGTATTCGTCTGCGAAAGATTGACGCGTTACCACCGGCCCACCCGGCG
>JAJYSL010000011.1:0-13251 GCA_021793595.1 Acidobacteriota bacterium | reverse complement strand
CGGCGTGTTCGTAATCACCTGCGTTGTCGGGTCATAAAGAGTCGGCAAGCCAGTGAAATCGCCGGCCAGTTCCGCTGCCGTCGGTACCGTTACAAAGCCGTTGGAGGCGCCGCCGATGTCGCTGGTCTTGTCATAATCGAAATAGAAAAACATCCGGTTACGCAGAATCGGACCGCCAATGGACCCGCCGTAGTTGTTGTAGTGCAGGACCGGAACCGTGGCGTTCGCACCGAACGCATACGGCGCCGCGTCCAAGGCATTGTTCTGGAAATATTCGTACAGGGTGCCATGGAACTGATTGGTGCCGCCCTTGCTGATCTGGTTGTACAGGACACCGCCGACGCCATACTCTGCCGAGAATGCGGAAGTATCGATTTTCACTTCGGACGTCGTTTCAAACACCGTTACGTCGGCGTTCTGACTCATCGGCAGTGTGGTCGTTGCGCCGTCCGCCAGTACGGTGCTGTACGGTAGGTTGCCGTTTACGGAAGCGATCTGACCAGGATTCAATGGATTCGAAGCATTCTCCGGCGTGCCGGAAGTGCCGGGCATCAGGATCACGAAATTCTGCCAATCCTCTGTGACCTGCGGCAACAACTGCATGCTCTTCGCTGTCAGCGTGGTCGACTGCGATCCTGTTTCTGTCTGCAGCAGCGGGGTATTTGTTGTGACAACCACTTTGCTGGAAACCGCGCCAACCTTCAACTGCGCGTCAATGCCGGTGGTTCCCACCATCAACACGATGGGCCCGCGCACGTAGGTTTCAAAGCCGTCTTTGGTGAATGTCAGCGTGTAGTTATCCGGAACGATAGAGCCGGTGTCATACAATCCGCTGCTGTTGGTCACGTAAGTACGAGTGACGTTCTTGTCGACGTCCAAAACTGTAACCGTGACGCCCGGCAGAACAGCCCCCGTGGAATCGGTCACGCTGCCGCGGATGTCGCCTGAGTTCGTGTTTTGCGCCAGACCGGTACCGATCGCGCTAAGCGAGAAACATATCGGCAAGACCAGCCGGGCTGTGCCACGTAACAACTTCCTCATAGATTGCCTCCTGAAAATTCTGGCTTCGTCTTCGCGCCCTTCATGGGCCAATGCCAGATGCTACCCATCGTCCTGGTTGCCAACGATTCCTGCCGCAACTCCAATATCATCCAGACAACCGTTTGCCTTGGGGCATTGAAACCAGCAGGCTTGATAACCGCGACTCATTAAACGCCTGAGATTATTCTTTTGTCAATGGATAATTTGTGATGTAGGCTGTCAGTCAATCGATTGTCTACGACCTGTTGGGCTTATCCACGGCCGATGCGATCTGCTGATCCGCGGAAAAGGAGGGCCTTACGTGACGCGCTCGGATCGATTCGAGCAAGCCATACCGCAAGTTGCAGACGTTTCACTCCGTGTACCAAGGGCGGTGCATACAATGGGTCATGTCGCCGCTTTTATCCAGGTCGCCCTTGGCATTGCAGGCAATACTCTTAGGAATTTACGATGAGGCACCTTTTTACGAGATTGGAAGGAGGTCGGGTGATCGCACGTTGGCTGCCTGAACCGAACATGGTGAATACCGATGCCGGCTAACGATGGCCGCACCCGCAAGCCCAACTCAACCCGCGGGGGTGTAAGTCTGAAACAACTGGCAGAGCATCTTGGCCTAAACCCCGCAACCGTCTCCGTTGTGTTGAATAATGTTCCGGGGCGCTCCATTCCGCAGCCGACGCGCGAGCGCATCAAGGCCGCGGCGGAGAAACTGGGCTATCAACCGAACCTGCTCGCCCGCTCCTTGCGCAATCGCAAAACGCATACCATCGGCATTCTTGTCCCAGAATTGGGTGAGGGCTATCACACCCAGGTGATGAGCGGCATCGGCGATTACCTCATCGGCAAAGGATATTTCTACTTCACCGTGCATCATCGCCATCGCAAAGATCTGGTGGATGAGTACTGCAACATGCTGCTCAGCCGCGGCGCGGAAGGCTTGATCGCAATCGACACGTTACTGGAGCACAGGCTTCCCGTTCCCGTCGTGGCGGTCGCCGGACATACCCGCGTGGAGGGCGTCACCAATCTCGTACTGGACCACGACCGCGCTGCCGAATTGGCGCTGACCCATCTGTATCAATTGGGGCATCGCGATATGGCGTACATGCGCGGGCAGCCCTTTAGTTCCGACTCCGATGACCGCTGGCGAAGCACGGTCAAGATGGCGCGGAAACTCGGCCTGCGTGTGAAGCCTGAGTTGGTGGTTAGGTTGGAGCGCGACATCACCACACCGGATTTGGGATATCCCGTCGTGCAACAACTGCTCAATAGCAATCGTCGTTTTACGGCGCTGGTTTCCTTCAACGACGTGGCTGCCATGGGCGCCATGCGGGCGCTGCAGGATGTCGGCCTGCGCGTGCCCACGGACGTTTCCGTCATTGGCTTCGACGATATCCGGGCAGCTGCCTTTATCAGTCCCAGCCTGACAACGGTGCGGCAGCCGCTTCGAGAGATGGGATGGATGGCGTCAGAGTATCTGCTGGCCCGGCTGCAGGGCGTGGAGAAATTCCGCGAGCAGATCGTGATTTATCCCGAACTCACCGTGCGCGAATCGACCGCTGCCGTCGCGCAGGTCGACGATGCGCCGGACTCGCATCGCAACATCAGGAGGGGAGCGAAGAACAAGAATGCATCCCTCAAAAATCGGATCGCCGACCTTGACGAGGAATGAACGTCGTCTGATCTCCGTCATGTGGCTGCATATCGCGTTTGCCGCCACTGGATTCGGCACCACCTTGTTGGGCTGCCTGCTTCCGGCTCTGCACTCCGCATGGAACCTCACCGACGCGCAAGCCGGTTTTCTATTTGCCTGCCAATTTACAGGCGCCGCAATCGGTGCATTGATGGTGCGGGAAGATCTTTTCCGCAGTATCCAGCAGGGCTATCTCGTCATGGTCGCAGGTGCCCTTGTCCTGGGAATCCTGCACGGCTACGCCGCTGCTCTCGTCTTCTTCTTTTTTGGCGTCGGTATGGGCTGGGCCATGACGGCCATCAACATGGTCGGCGGCACAGTCTTCGAACGCCCCGGCGCAGCGCTCTCATTGCTGAACGCCTCCTGGATCGTGGGCGCAGCACTCTCGCCGGAAGTTGCCACCCGTTGGGTTCGCCATGAGCATCCCATGCAAATTTATTTTGTTGTCGCCATCGTCTTCGCGGCGATCGCTCTGATTCTCCGGCATTGTCGTGTCAATCTGCTGGGAACGAACACCCGTCGTCTGCGAGTCACCGAGGGAGGGACGCCGTGGCTCCTGATTGCGGGATTCTCACTGCTCGCATTTCTGTACGTTGGGGTCGAAGTTTCTGTGAGCGGCTGGATGATGACGTTCATTCATCGTCGCGCCATCGGCGGAGGTTTTTGGGCAGCCCTCATCACTTCCTCGTTCTGGCTCGCGCTTCTATGCGGCCGGCTTTTTGCTCCGGCCGTTCTGTTGCGGGTGTCGGAGTCGCGCCTGCTTCTGGCGTCTATGATCGTCGGCTGTGGCAGCGTTCTTTCAATCCTGCTGAATCACTCGCCGGTGGCGATTCTGCTTTCCGCCGTAGCTGCGGGACTTGCGTTAGCGCCCATTTTCCCGCTGTGCGCATCGCGTGTTCTGGCGCTCACGCACGAGTCGCCGCAGACCAAATGGCTTTTCTCCGTCGCGGGAATGGGCGGCTCGGTTCTGCCCTGGTTGACCGGCAGACTTTCCACGCACACCGGCTCTTTGCGCGATGGATTGCTGGTCCCGGTCTTCGCGCTGGGAATCATGATCGCGTGCTTTTTATTGCTTGCACGCCGTTCGCAGGCCAACAAAGCCTCACCCCGGCAGACCGCGCCCAGTTTGCCGTAGGTTGCCGTCGGAGTGGCCCCCGGGCTGTCGATCCAAATTCCTTAAACAGCGCGTTGCTGAAATGGTCCGGCGTGGACAATGCCCTTGTCTTCGCGCACGGTAATCGTCTGGCCTGCGGTGATATTCGTCAGCCGCTGCGTGATGCCGCTGGGCCAATGGATCTCAACCACATCGGCTTTGTCCGCTTTGCCCAGCCCGAAGGTCAGCACCAGTTCGCTCGAAGAAAGATAGCTCGATCCGCTGCGCATTGTTAGCTTCTGTCCGGTCTGCGCCGACTGCACAAACACCACCGCGCCGATGCCGTTGCGGTTCGATTTGGTTCCCCACAGCTTCACGCGCAACGACTGATTGGTCGCGCCGGTATTGCGGAACAACACCGCCGGCCCGTTGTTCGTCGTCAAGATCAAGTCCAGCGCGCCATCGTTGTTGATGTCTCCATATGCTGCGCCGCGTGCCACACGCCGCTCATCGAACGACCTGCCCATTGCCGCCGCGACATCCTGAAACTTGCCGCCGCCTTCGTTATGAAACAGATGCGGAGCCTCCGCATAATGGACCCGCTGCTGCACTTTTTCGATATCAGGATCCAGATGGCCGTCGGCAATAAACAGGTCGAGCCAGCCGTCGAGATCGTAATCAAAAAAGAAACAGGCGAAGCCCAGCGTCAGCAAACTTTTTTGTCCCACTTCCGACTCCGGAGCAATGTCGACAAACAACCCATTCTTCTGGTTCTGATACAGCGAGATCATCTGGTTGGAAAAATTTGTAATTGCCAGACTGGGATAGCCGGAGTGGTTATAGTCGGCGGCATCGATTCCCATGCCGGCGCGGGCCACGCCATCTTCGCTGAAACCGATGCCGGAGACCACGCCTTTTTCCGTAAACGTGCCATTGCGATTGTTGATATAGAGTTTATTGGGCTGCGTGTCGTTGCTGATGGCGATATCCGGCCAGCCATCTTGGTTGGCGTCGAGGATGGCAATCCCCATGCTCTTTGAAGTCGCGTCATAGAGACCAGACTTGTGGGTAGCGTCCTCAAAGGTCCCATTGCCGCGGTTGCGCCACAGCCGAACCGATGCACCTTTATACGATTCCGGAGTGCAGTAGGACTTGCCTTTGCCGTCCATCGAGCAATACAAATCACTCTGCGGCGTCCACGAAACGTAATTCGCGACCAGCAGATCCAGATGACCATCGCGGTCATAATCGACCCACGCCGCACTGGTACTGAATTCGTCGACTCCCCATAACCCAGCTTGCTTGGTGACATCGGTAAACGTGCCGTTGCCATTGTTGTGGAACAGACGATTTTGACCATATGCCGTCACGAACAAATCGTCGTGGCCGTCGTTGTCATAGTCCGCCACAGCGATGCCCATGCCGTACATTGGTACAGCAAGCCCCGCTTTGTGCGTGACATCGGTAAAGGTGCCATCGCGGTTGTTATGGTAGAGAGCCGACATGGTGACGCGCCCAGGGTGACCGGGCCAGTTCATTCCATTCACCAGAAAAATGTCCTGCCAGCCGTCATTGTCGTAATCGATAAACCCAACCCCGGACCCCATCGTTTCCGGAAGATATTTTTTTCCGAAGGCGCCGCTGTTGTGCACGAAACGGATCCCGGCCGCTCGCGTGATGTCTTCAAATCGGATGCGCTCGCCCGCGACAGCGGCAGTTTTCGCCGCCTGTTGCGCGGTTGAGCCACTTCCCGCGGGCCCGGCAATCGCGCCCTCAGAAGCCGAAAACGGCAGCGACCTGAAGAACGAGGCTGCCAGCGCCGTTCCAGAAAGCTTAAGAAACTTGCGGCGGTGCGGTTGTTGCTTTTCTTCTTCCAAGTTTGGTCCGTCGGGTTTTCTACGCGTCAATTTCCACCTCTGTGCAGGACGGGCGAATCCGAAGCGCGATGGTACGCCGCGCCTGCGATGGTCGCATCATGCTTTCCTGGAGAACTCTCAATCGGCAGCGGCACGGAAACGTGCTCGTGAATCGGCTGCCTCTCTCGATTATCGTCGGAGTGCTTTTCAAGATACGGTCCAGTCAACGCCTGCGACGACTCATCCGCTTTGAAGCGCAGATAACGCACTTCATACTGGTGCGCCAGGTCAGGTTTGCCCATCCCGGTGGCGCACAGCATCATGTTGTAATTTGCTTCCAGGTCTTCCGGATCGATATCCAGTGCCTGCTGAAACTGCGCCTGCGCCAGCGCATATTTGTGCTGCAGAAAATAGACGCGGCCCAGATCGTTTCGTACGACGCGATCCTCCGGATATTGCTGGATCACCTGCAGCAACTGCGCGATGGCGCCATCGTAATCGCCCGTCTGGCGCAACACGCGCGCGTAGAAATAATGTGTCCGCGCCAGGTGCGGAGAAAGCTGCAATGCCTTGTCCAGGACCACTTTCGCGCCCGTCATATCTCCCACCAACACGCGCGCTCTGCCAATGTTTACCCATCCGTCAGGGTTGGTCGGGTCGGCCTGCGTGACCCGCTCAAAGGCTGCCTCCGCTCCCTTCAGGTCCCCCTGAAGCAGCAATCCAATGCCGTAATCGTTCCAGCGCTGCCAGTCCGCTTGGTTAGTGACAACCTGCGCCGTCGGCGCGGGCGCATTCGGCGGCAGCACGGTCAGATTTTCGTTGGCGCTCGCCATCACCACAATCGGCGGATCAGGAATGGCTTTGATCTTTCCCGAAACGTCGGCCGTATTTCCGGTGAACACCATGCGCCGGTCATCGTAGGAAGGCGTCACGTCGTGCGGGCCCGTGGTTTCAGAGACTCCTGCGAAGGCAAAGTGAGTATTGAACCAGGAGAATTTGCGGTAATTCAACTTCGCCTGCAAATGGATGGTTCCACGTACATCTTTGGGAATCTGCAGCCGGAAGTGAACCGTGTCCGCGGCTCCAGGAGGAATCAAGTGCGCATAAATCGTCGCTCTCGCCGCCCACGCATTGCGCTTGTCGATAGGATTGCCATGCGCATCGATTGCCCACGAGCGATAGAAGTGCGCTCCCGGCTCGACAGGTCCGTGGCCGTTATCCTCCACCATGCCGCTCCAGAAAAGCACGCGTCCGGCATCGTCGGTGGCCTTCAGTTCCAACCAGCAATCGAACGCGTCCACCGTTCCACCCGGAAAGAAATGTCCCACACCAAGCGTGCGCACAACCACGTCGACGCGTTCCGTATCTCCCGCGCGAACCGCCGCCTGCACTCGATTCAACGGCGCTGTAATGGGGGCGACCGGTGGTCCCCCCGCGACGCCCGTCGGCGACTTCATTTCAGATTCTTCACCCACAGCGAAAGTCGTCGCCAGTTGCGGCGCGGCATACATGACCTTGTTATTGGATATGCGATTCTCCGCCGTCTCCGGCGAGACGGCGAAAATGTCCACGCGAACTTTCTTATCTTTCAAGAAGTTTTCTGTATCTTTCAACTGCACCGTGTCCTTGTTCACAAAAGGAAGCGCGGTGTTGGCTGCGATAAAGCGATGCGAGTGCACCATGCCGTTTATGTTTCCAGCATCATTGGACGGCGTCTCCGGCATATGGCAATCTTCGCAATCAAGCGACTTCGGCGGATAGTAAAACGATCGCGCGCCAAATCCCGACACGCCGCTGGCCTGCCAATTGTCGTAGTCGTCGAAGCCGCGAATCCAGCGATAGTGATTGTCGGCCACGTCCAGGTGAACCTTGTGGCAATTTCCGCAATATTCTGCGGACTGCCTGCCGCGCATGAACGGTTTCAGAAACGTCCGCCGATGCGGCTCCGGGTCTTCTTCAATCAGATAGTCGATCACGCGATGCACAATGGGATTTTTGCTCGCCACCAACCGCTGCAGCTGCGGATATTCCAGAATAAAGTCGGCGTTGCCCATGGTGCTTTTCTCCACCCGGATGGAGTGGCACACCACGCAACCCATACCCGCCTGCGACGCCGGAATAAAAAGGCGATCTTTTATGGGTGTATTGAAGTTGCCGGGGAAAAACAGCGCTGCATCGTGGCATCCCGCGCACACTTTGGAGGCTTGCACGCCATCCACTTGTTGCATGTAAACAATTGCCTGCCGGTACCACTGATTGTTGAACGATGAGAAATGATGCGCCGAACTCTCCCATTGCTTGTAGATGTCGGCGTGGCATGTTTTGCAGGTGGCCGAGTCGAGAAAATAATCTTTCGGCACAACTTTGCCGGTGTAGGTTTCGGCATCGCTGGGGAAGAAGGGGCTCTTCGGGCCTCCGCCTTCATCCGCTTGATCGGCCGGCGCCATGCTCGGATTGTGAATGGCGTGATCCTTCTGCCAGGGAACGGTGCGCAGCCACCATGCTCCAGCAGCGACCGCCGCGACCAACACCAGTGATGTTGCCACTCGTACCGCCGCTTTGGAAACGCCATGCTCCAGCCAGCCCCGATTTCCGGCCCAAACAGCCAGCAGTATTGCGACCGCCAGCATGGAGATGATTTCATGCGTGTATAGGATCGGCCATTGCTGGCGGCGAGTGCCGGTATACACCAGAATCGCACCCGCAACGCCGCCCAGCGTGAACACGATCCATCCGGCTTTTTCCAGCGTTTTTTTCCCCCGCAGCAACTTTCCCATGCCGGGGATCACGCTGACGACAAACATGCAGCCGGCAAAGATGTGCAGCACGACCACCGCTTCATAGATCAGGGTTGCCGTGGGAAACGCGAAGAGATAAACAGCGCTCACCGCCAGCGCAACACTTAATCCAATTAACCACCGCCTCATTGATTCCCTCTCCACATTGCATCGTGCCAGTTGGCCGTCACTATTTTCGGGGAAGATTCATGTGATGTAGGTCACAACTTGCCGGCCCGCGATTTCGTTGCCGAAGTATAGCCAGTGCGACCAAACTTACGCATCCACCTTTAGGTGGATGCGTAAGTTTTTTATGCAAACGCAGTTTCACTTGCTCGGAGCGGTTTGGCGCACGCCCCAACTGTAGACAAGCTCCGCATAGCCAAACTGCGCATTTGCGCCAGTTGGATAGATCGCGGACACGACATTCCCGCCCGACGCATGCGCATAGTAGAAAGTCACGCCAATCGATCGACTGGCCTGCCAGTCCGCGCTCACATCGGCGACCGTCGCAAAGGAAGAATATCCGTTCCCGGGTCGTCCCACATAGCCGAACACTTTATTGTCGAACGCCCCGCCGCCCTGGTACCAGAGATCTTTTCCGGACGTCAGCTGTAGCCAGTGAACGTCGCTGCGCACGACAACGCGCTTGGCCGGCTTGTCGATTCCCTGAATGAATGTGTCTTGGCTGTTCATCAGGTTGTAGAAAGGGAATCGCGCGTACACGCGCGGCGTCGGCAGAATCTGAAAGAATGTGTTGTGCTCGTTGTCCGTGGGATTGTTATCTCCCGTGCTGCGAAAGGTGCCCGCGCGCACCCACGGAGCAGTGACGACCTTGTTCCACTGGTATCCGCCCTCAACGGCATAGGCTCCAGCGCTATGGTTGAGCTCGCCCCAGTTGCCATTCTGCAGCGCTCCCCAGAACAGGAAATCAAAATCCCCACGCCCCGCGGGCACGGCTGCGAGAAGATCGCCGCCATACGTGCCCAGACGAATATTCTTGTGATCCGCCTGCCGAACGGCCAGGGGACGGTTATCGGTCTTCGTTATGCCCGTGCGGCCGTCATGATAGCCAATGCCGAACGCGCGCCACAAGATTCGCTGGTGCCACTGGCTTTTGGTGAATGCGAGGTACTGCAGGTCGACGTTCAGCTCCGGATTTCCGTTCATATTAAAGACACCCTGATCGGCCCGTCCCGCCATCGCCGTCATGTCCCACGTTCCCGCTCCATAGTGGCCGTCGATGCCGTCGAAGCTGCGCTGCGCGTTCGAGAATCCGAAGTTTCCCACCAGCCGCTGCTGCACTCGATTGTTTTGCAGCCAAAGAATCGTCGGATTTTTCGGCTGCGTTTCGACTCCATCAAAAAATTCAAATCGTCCGATGCGCAGATCCTTGTCCGCGCCCTGGAAGCGATATCGCAGGAACGCCTGCTTCAAAAACGCCGCCGCAGGATCGCTATTGTTGCCGCTCGAAGCATAATATGTGCCTCCCAAGCCCAACTGGCCTTGCGCGCTGATGGGCGAAACGGCATCATTCGGCAGCCACAGCTCTGCTGGTTGCGCCAGTTCCAGGCTCCAGTCCCAACGGTTGACGCGCTGCGCTACGGCTACCCGCAGCAGCGACTCCAGATAGCCGTAAGTATTCGATTCCGGCGGCGCAGCGAACCACTGCCACACATCCATGCGCGAACGGTAGTAGACGGCAACGCTGACAGGCCGTCTCGCGGAGGCCGCCTGAGCCCTTCCGGGCGCGACGAAAGTTGCAAGGACGAAAGATAGTGCCGCGAATCCTGCAAGTCGATAGTGTCTCAGCTTCGTTCTCCCGGTATCTAATAGGTTGCGACTCGCCGCGATACCCGCACGTTGCACCCGGACATACCGGCCACAAATCATCTTCGGCTTGTTCGCCAAGCTTCTTTGATTGGAGACAGAATGGTCAAGCAACCTGGGGTGGAGAGCCGTCTGCAACTTTCGATGGAGTCTAAAACCTCAGCAGCTTTGCACAGAGCGAATGTTCGTATCGAAAATCCCGGCCTGCTGGTCGTCAACCATCGGGTTCGTCCTCGTTCGTCCGCGCCGGTCGCCTGCTCGTGACCGTGATGTAAATCGATATAGACGATAGGGGTATGATGGGTTGGCTAGAAAAATCTGCTCGAGTGGATAGCGAAAAACAGTATGCACAAACTTTCCTTTTTGAAATTCCTCTGTATCTTTGCGATTGCTGCGCTGGTCTTTCCAGCCTTCGCCCAGCATCGCCCCCACAACAAGTCGGGCACTTCCGCCTCGAACCCGGCGGCCTCGGCGCCATGGATGAACACGACCTTGTCTCCCGATCAGCGCGCGGACATGGTGCTGCAGCAGATGACGCTGGATGAAAAGATTGACCTGCTGCATGGCCAGGGTATGCCCGGCTGGGCAGGCAAGCCGATGCCGAATGCCAACTTGAGCAACGGCGGGGCCGGATTTGTCCTGGGAGTGCCGCGGCTCGGAATCCCTCTGATTCAGATGGACGACGCTGCCTATGGGGTTCGCTTCAGCGCCCGCAATGGCCGTTACTCGACTGCGATGCCCTCCAACCTTGCCTCCGCTGCTAGCTGGGATCAGCAGGCCGCCTGTGAATACGGCGGCGTGATCGGTCGGGAATTGCGTGCCCAGGGTTATAACATGTCGCTCGGCGGCGGCGTTGACCTGGTCCGCGAGCTTCGCGGCGGTCGCACCTTTGAGTACATGGGCGAGGATCCTATTCTCGCCGGCACCATGGTCGGCAACCGCATCAAATGCGAGCAGGCCGCGCACGTCATTGCCGACATCAAGCACTACGCCATGAACGATCAGGAAAGCGGACGCAACGAGTACGACGCCATTATCGGCAAGCGCGCCATGCAGGAAAGCGATCTGCTGGCATTTCAGATCGGCATTTCGATCGGCCATCCCGGGGCAGTTATGTGCTCCTACAACGCCGTCAACGGCGATTATTCCTGCGAAAACAAATACCTCTTACCGACGTATTGAAAGGCGAATGGAAGTTTCCCGGATTTGTCCTCTCCGACTGGGGCGGCACGCACAGCACTGTCAAAGCGTCGGCTGCAGGACTCGATAATGAGGAGCCGCTCGACACCTACTATGGTCCCAAGATGAAGGAGGCGGTGCAATCCGGCGCCGTGCCCATGTCGCAGCTCAACGACCATGTGCGTCGTATCCTGCGATCTGAATTTGCCGCGGGCCTCATCGATTATCCGACCCAGAAAAGTGTTGTCGAGGCCGAGCGAGATTTGGAAATCGCGCTCCACGTGGAAGAGAACAGCATTGTGCTGCTGAAAAACTCGCACAACCTTCTTCCCCTCGACACAAGCAAAATCCATTCCATCGCCATCATCGGTTCCCACGCGGATGTCGGAATGATTTCCGGCGGGGGATCGGCGCAGGTGGACCCACCGGGCAGCACAAATCCACATTGGCAAGAACATGTCTGGTTCCCGCCTTCGCCCTTGAAAGCGGTTTCGGCACTTGCATCCGGGGCCACCGTGAAATTCGATCCAGGCACCGATCCTGCTGCTGCGGCTATGCTGGCAGGTAAATCCGACGTTGCCATCGTGTTTGTCAATCAGTGGTCGAGCGAGGGCATGGACCTGCCGAATCTTACACTCCCGGACAATCAGGATGCGCTGATCGATCAGGTCGCTGCCGCCAATCCGCGCACCGTCGTCGTGCTTGAAAGCGGCACCGCCGTCCTGATGCCCTGGATTGCAAGAGTCGGCGCGGTCGTGGAAGCCTGGTACGCCGGCAGTGACGGCGCGCCGGCGGTCGCGAACGTTCTGTTTGGATATGTGAATCCCAGCGGTAAGCTGCCCATCACCTTCCCGCTGACCGAAGCCGATCAACCTCCGCCGCAAGTTGTTATTCCGCCGCCGGGCGCCCAGGGGGAAGCTGCTATCATGCGCTCCGGTGTCGCCAAGCCAACCTTCAGGGTGCATTACACAGAAGGGTCGAAGGTCGGCTACAAGTGGTATGAGGCGGAGCACAAACCGGTGCTGTTTCCGTTCGGCTTTGGCTTGTCCTACACCACCTTCCGCTACTCCGATCTTCACGTGGAACCCGGCGACACGCCCACCGTGACCTTCATCGTCAAGAACACAGGAGATCGGGCTGGAGAAGAGATTGCCGAAGTCTATGCGGGTCTCCCAGCCAGCACCAACGAGCCGCCGAAGCGTCTTGTCGGCTGGAGCAAGGTGCAGTTGAACGCTGGACAAAGCAAGCAGGTACACATCACCATTCCGCAGATGTACCTGTCGGTTTACGACGAGCAGCGGCCGGGTTGGAAGCTGGTGCCGGGGAGCTATTCGTTCATGGCGGGCGGTTCATCCGCGGATCTTCCGCTGGTCAAGCAAGTCGACCTATCCGGCAGCACTGGAACCAGCGGCGGGCAATAGGGGCGCGGCCACCGAGTCATTGCGGATCGCATCCGCAATGACCACGGCTTCGCGCGCAGTCTTCACGTCATGGACACGAACCAGGTGAGCGCCGGCCAGAACGGCGGCGGTTACAGCGACCACGGTCGCATTTCTGCGCTGATCGGGAGGGACATCGTGTCCGTACATCTGCGCCAGCTTTCTGCCTAAGAACGCCTTGCGCGATACGCCCGCCAACAAGGGAAAGCCGAGTGTGTGCAATTTGTCAAAGTGCGCCAACAACGGATAGTTTTCGTCGAGAACTTTTCCGAAGCCAAATCCGGGGTCCAGTACGATGGCCGCCGGTTCGATCCCCGCAGAAATCGCGGTGTCCGCTCGTTGC
>JAJYSL010000152.1 GCA_021793595.1 Acidobacteriota bacterium | reverse complement strand
CTGGACGACTATAGACCTCCTGCAGATGTTCGAGAGTCCCGAAGAAAAAGGTGCGGTCTCGCTTGATCGGACCTCCAATGGTTCCTCCAACATCATTGAAAGTAAAGGGCGTTTTCTTAATGTTTGCAGCATTCAGAAAATAGTCGTTCGCGTCGGTTATGCTGTCGCGAAGGTAGTCAAAGACAGATCCGTGGAAGTGATTGGTTCCGCTTTTGGTGACGATGTTGATGATGCCGCCACTTTCCGTGCCATATTGAGCTGAGTAGTTCGACGTTTGCACTTTGAACTCTTCGATGGAATCAAGGGTGGCCAACGAGGAACTTGTACCTGCCGCACCTTGTGGAACGCCGGCCCCCGGCGTGCGATACGCGAAATCGCCGCCCCCCACTGTCGTGTCTGCTCCATCGATGACGTACTGGTTACTGGTCGAACGCTGACCGTCGATCACGGTGCCGCCACTCAAATTGCCCTCCACATTGGGCTGTGCGCCGGCAGCCAGAAGCGCGAGTTTGGTGAAATCGCGGCCATTCAAGGGTATATTTTGTACGAGATCGTTGTCGATGATCTGGCCGTTCTCGCTCGATTGAGTATCGAGCAAGTCTGTATTGTTGCCGTTGACGGAAACGGTTGTTTCGGTGGAGGCGACCCCGAGAACCACATTGATGCGCGCAGCTTGATTGATGTCAATGCGAATATTCTGGACAATCTTGGTGCCAAATCCGGAATGGGTGACGGTTAAGTTGTAGGTACCGATCGGCAGCAAGGGAATGACGAATGCTCCCTGGTTGCTTGATTCGGCATGTCTCGACGCGCCTGTTGACAATTCGATCGCCTGAATTTGCGCGCCTCCTATGACCGCTCCCGTACCGTCCGACACCGTGCCCACAATGGCGGAGGTCTGGGCTCGTCCAGACATCGTGCATAGAATTGCGACAGCGACGAGAGTGATGAGCTCTCTGCGGTAGAGCATTTTTCCCAACTGACTGATCATACTCCAGCCTCCAGGTTGATGGAATTTCAAATAGAACATCATTTGTGTATTGCTAAAATGTGATATTGACGCATGGTAAGCATGGCAAATATGAATTGTCAAGATATTTGCGAAAAAAGAACGGGCGCGCAGAATGGTACCGAAGCTGGTTGACCGGTCCGCGACGGCACCGACGTTTCAACATTACCGAAGAATTTGAGTTTATACGGATATAAGACTAATTTAATCAGTATGTTATGTTCTTTATGGATCGAGATCGTCTGAAGCTCCTTGCCAGCGTCACATTGCTAGTCGTAGCGGTCGAGGCCCGTTGGCATCGCGTTTCACTCGAGGGAAAGAGTGGTGGGAAGTTCTATAGATAAAATCAATAGGGATATGTTTTATTGCAGATAGTCACTTTCTGCGGTTATGATGTACCGAAATGCCTTTGACTCCTCAAAACACATCAATCCGCGTGGGTCTCTTCGCAATCGGCTTAGATGTTTACTGGCAACAATTTCCCGGCCTCCGAGAACGATTGGATCAATACACCAAGGCCATTTCTGCTAGGTTGCTCAAACGCGGCGTCGAGCTCGTCGACTTCGGCATGGTGGACTCTTCGGAACTAGCGCGGCAAGCAGCGCATAACTTTTGCCGGGCGGATATCGATCTTCTCCTGCTCCACGTGAGCACCTACGCACTTTCTTCAACGGTGCTGCCCATTGTGCGGCGCGTCAAAGTGCCATTGCTGATTCTGAACCTTTCGCCTGAGCCTGCGATCGACTATGAGCGCTTCAACCGTCTCAATGATCGCACCGCGATGACTGGGGAATGGCTCTCTTATTGTCAGGCGTGCCCGCTGCCCGAGATGGCCAACGTGCTGCGGCGCTGCCATGTTCCCTTTTTCGCAATAACGGGAACGATGCATGAAGAAGATGGAGCGTGGGCAGAGCTAGGAGAGTGGCTGGATGCTGCTTCGGTTGCCGGTATTCTCGCCAACTCAACACTCGGTCTGATGGGACACTATTACGGCGGTATGCTGGATGTTTATTGCGATCTTACTCAGCTCTGTTCCGCCTTTGGCACGCATATTGAGCAATTAGAGGTCGACGAACTGACCGCAATCAGACGCGAAATCTCGCGGTCGGCAATCGAAGAAAAGATCGCGGAATTCCGCATGGCTTTCGAGATCGATGAAAGCTGTCCCGCGGTGGAATTGACGCGGGCCGCACAGACGGCCTCAGCACTCGACAAGTTCGTCGACCGCCATCGGCTAGACTTTCTTGCTTACTACCACAAAGGAACGGGAATTGTGGAGAACGAGGACGTCATGAGCTCGATCATTCTCGGGACCAGCCTACTAACGGCGGCTGGCGTCCCGGTGGCGGGGGAGTATGAGGTGAAGAACGCGCACGCCATGAAAATAATGGATGCCTTCGGCTGCGGAGGATCATTTACAGAGTTTTATGCAGTTGATTATCTGGAGGATGTTGTCCTGATGGGTCACGATGGACCCGGCCATGTCAGGATTGCGAACGGGAACCCGAAAGTGAGACCGCTCTCGGCATATCACGGGAAAGTGGGCCGCGGGCTGTCCATCGAGATGTCAGTCAAGCACGGACCCGTAACTCTACTTTCTGTCGTGGAGGGGGACAATGGAAATCTGAAGCTTCTCACAGCGCAGGGAGATTCGGTCCCGGGACCCACTCTTGAAATTGGCAACACAAACAGCCGATATCGATTCAGTATTGGCGCCAGACGCTTCATCCGGGAGTGGAGCTGCACTGGGCCGGCGCATCATTGCGCGATTGGCGTCGGTCATATCGCGTCGAAAATCCAGAAGCTCGCTGCACTGCTCGGTATCGGGCACGTCCAAGTCTGCTAGAAAACTTTGGGCAACCGCCATGTATTGAATTACTTGATGGGAGCGGCATAGGCATCCGAGGGGTGAGTACGCACATGAACAGAATTCTATCGACAGCGAGAATGCTTCGATCAAATATCAAGGTCTTCGAAAGCGCTCAACATCTCAGGCGAGCACGCCTCCTTTATCGCCTGTTGACGTTGACCTTGCTGGTGGCCGCTCTCATCAGCATCTCCATGCGCAACACGAGGAGTGAAGCTTCGGCGAACCCGCAGGCTCGAAATAGCGATGCGTTCGAATGGACCGCGCAATGGATCTGGCCGTCGATTCGGAATATTTCACCGCACGCAAATCAGTTCATCCGGTTTCGCAAGGAGTTTGTTGTAGCCGATGTGCCCACATCCGCACAGATCAGGGTGTTCGCCGACAGTCGATATCACTTATATGTGAATGGCATTCTGGTGGCGCGGGGCCCGGCACGCGCACCTCTCTACTGGGGTTATTACGACACGATTGCTGTTGGTCGGCTTCTGCATCCCGGCAAAAATGTGATTGCAGCCGAAGTGCGGTGGCTCGATGCTCCAATGGGATGGTATAGAGAACCCCCAGGAGCGCCGAACCATGGCGGCCTTGTATGTCAGCTTGACTACGAGAGTCCAACTGGACACCACACCGTCATTTCCGACCCAACCTGGACGACCTCAGAAGACGACAGCATGATCTGGGGCCAGCCTCGCATCAACGGCTCGCTACCAGAAGTGGAGGTTGTGCGAGCCGATCACTCGCAACCGGACTGGACCGGAGAAGACTTCGACGATAGCCACTGGTTCCACGCGCAGGTCACGACCACGCAATTTGGCTTATCCACTCCGCCTGCCGAGCCGTTTTCGAATCTCGAAAGGCGCCCCATGGCCTCCCCAATCGAAGAATTGATGGCTCCCCAGTCCATTGTGAGTTACGGCTTGACGAGCGATGACAAAACGCTGCATACAGCGGCCGGCCGCCGCGGCACCGCGCTAATGATTCCAAGCACCATCGCAAATCTGGGCCACTTCATCGCAACGGAGCCTCATAACCCATCGGCCAGGTTGCTGGATTATGACGACATACTTGTGGGGAAACCAACCGAGAAGACAGCAGTTCTCCTGCCCCATTCTGCGCCGGCTTACGTGATCTTTGACATGGGTCGGGAAGTCGATGGTTATCCGCAGATCACAATAGACGCTCCGGCAAATACAGTCATTGACCTGGGCTGGAGCGAACGATTGACGGACGGCCACGTGGATGCCGATCAACCGGGCGGTAATTATGTGGCTCGGTATTATGCGCGTGCCGGCTCGCAGAAATGGACCCTGTGGGGCTGGCATGGCCTGCGCTATCTTGAAGTACGAGTTTCGCCGTCCACAGTTCCGATACATTTGCGGGCAGATTTACTTTTCAGCACAGCGGATTTGTCGCATGACGGCTCCCTGCACACGTCCAACCCGGAATTGAACGACCTGTGGCAAATGGGCGCGTACACATGGCAGCTATGCACTCTGGACGGAGTGATGGATTGCCCAACCCGCGAACAGCGGGAATGGGTGGGCGACGGCGAGTTAGAGCTGCTGGTAAATAGCGTCACTGATGGCAACCTTGACATCGCCAGAAAGTTCCTGCTGGATGTGGCCCGCGATCAACGCCAGGATGGCGCGATCCCCTCAGTGGCTGCCAGCGGCGTTTCGGATATATGGGTGATCGACGATTACATGTTTTCGTTCGTCAATGTGGCGCATGAATATTATTTCGAGACAGGCGATCGCCGATTTCTCGCCTTGATTTATCCCAATATAGTGCGCATCATGCAGTGGTTCAAACGCCTGCAGCAACCCGACGGGTATCTTGGGAAAATGCCCTACTGGGTATTTCTCGACTGGTCCATGCCAGACAAGAGAGGCACAAGCGCGATCCTGAACGCGCTATACATGCATGCTCTGGAGAACGCTGCAGATCTGGCGCAGGCTATGAACAACGCCACGACCGCCGCGGATTTCGAACGACGGGCATCGGCCATTCGCCAGAGCTGGCACCACCGCTATTGGAACGCAGAGCGTGGGCTGTATATGGACACTGTTGATGACGGAAAACAGAGCGAGCAAACTGGACAGTTGGTGAACGCAGATGCCGTGCTCTTCAACCTGGCGCCGCAGCGGCTCGTTCCCGCAATTCTTAGCCGCATCACCGATCCGCACCTGGTCAAAGCACAGTCGCTCGATTCAACAACCCTGCAATTGGTGCAGCCGGACGGCGCTATCGATTATCACCGCGACATTGTCCAGGCTCAGCCTTATGGGATGTATTTTGTTTTGTCGGCGCTCGTAAAAAGTGGATGGGACGCGGAAGCGGTTTCGACCATTGAGCACTTCTGGGGGCCGATGCGCGCTGCCGGCAATGGGACCTTCTGGGAGCAGTTCCGGCAGGCGAATGGCACAAGTTGCCACGCATGGAGCGCAACACCTACTTACATATTGAGCAGGGTGCTCCTCGGAGTAAAGGAAACTGCGCCGGGCTTCCAATCCATGACAATCGCTCCCAAGCCGCTTGATCTTAAATGGGCGAACGGCACAGTACCTACGCCCCGAGGTGTCGTGAGCGTGCTCTGGATAATGAGATCTTCTCCTGTCGCATCGTTCAGTTTACACATCGATCTTCCTTTCGCTTCCAGAACCCGGATCGTTTTACCTGAATGGCAAGGACATCGACCGCATCGCATCGTCGTCAATGGCAACGGTGCAGTTGAACCCCTCATTCTTGCCAAACCAGGAAAATACGATATCGAAGTTGGTTATTAGATAGATCGCACGGAGGCAATCGCAAATTATGAGACGCGCCGCATTAACACCGATATTGATTGTCGCGGCTCTACTGCTGGCTGCAAGTATAGGCTGCCATTCTGCGGTTGCCCTAACTGTTACCATCCTCATTGATTCACCACGCCGTGACACGAGCGGTCACGTCGTGGATGCTCACGACGGTGATCTGCAATATTTTCGGGGGAAGTTCTACCTGTATGGAACGCACTATGGAAACACCAATGGCCTCGGGAAAACGAACTACTTTGTGTGCTACAGTTCGACCGATCTTAGCCATTGGAAATATGAGGGGCAACTGCTGACGAACTACCCCCCGCGCACGTACTACAGACCCCATGTGCGGTATAACGCCCACGACCACCAGTACGTTCTCTGGTACAACGCCGACAATGAATACGCAGTTGCCGTGTCAGCGAGCCCCGCTGGGCCGTTCCAAATTGTGAATTCCAATGTCCGGTTGAAATACTCTGCGCGAGGCGTCGGAGATTTCGACCTGTTCGTCGATCACCATGGCACAGCTTATATCGCCTACACCGCGATCGTTACTGGCCTCTTTGAATCCCATCCGGTGAAGAACCCGATGCACCACGTGATTAGCGTGGAGCGCCTTACCGCCGATTATCTTAGCTCTACTCAGGTAAGCAGCGGCATCATCGCCGGGAATGTTGAGGCTCCAGCGATGTTTTTCCGTGCTGGAACCTATTATCTGCTGTTCGACAATACCTGCGCATTTTGCAAATCTGGATCCGGTGTGCGCGTGTATACAAGCAATTCTCCTCTTGGGCCCTACGGCTATCAAAACAACATCAATATCAGTGATTCCCTAGAGAGGGATGGCCGCTCATGGACAGCACCTGGGACTGGGCGTTCGAATACAACAATCCATGCGCAACAGCTTGGCGTTGCCACCATTCCCACACCAACTGGAACCCTTTATATGTGGATGGGCGATCGCTGGGGATCGAGTCCTGATGGCGTGAAAGGACACGATTTTCAAGTTTGGCTTCCACTTAATTTTCGCGGCGCAGAGGTGCTTCCGCTACGCGATCTAAAGCAATGGACGGTCGATGTTCGTACTGGTTCACCCATACCTTGAGCCGGTCCCGGTAGTTTGGACAGGTTTTTCGGGTTTTTAAGTGAAAAGATTGCTCGTGGTCGTCGAGGCGGTGGAAATGTGAAAATCGGCTTCATCGATTTTCAAGGTCTTGTGGGAAGGGCGGGAAACGGCTGTATCGTTTCCCGCGCTTTCCATAAGACCGGCATTTCCATGGCCTGCTTCATCGCGCGTTAAGCCGCCAAAGCCTCTGGCGGACGGTGGAAGTATACCTGGTCCGGCGTCTGCGCTCCCAGGCTGGAATGTGGGCGTCGGGCGTTGAAGAACTCGAAGTAGCGCCCAATCTTGTCTCTCGCTTCGTCAACCGACTCATAAGCGTGCAGGTAAACGTGCTCGTACTTGAGCGAACGCCACAGCCGCTCGACGAAGACGTTGTCTGCCCAACGGCCGCGGCCATCCATGCTGATCTGGATACCTTCCTCTTTCAGCCGCCGGGTGAAAGCTTCGCTGGTAAACTGACTGCCTTGGTCGGTATTGAAGATCTCAGGCTTGCCGTGCAGTCTGAGAGCCTCATCCAGCGCTTCGATGCAGAAGCTGGTGTCCATGGTGATCGACAGCCGCCAGGAGAGCACCCGGCGGCTGAACCAGTCGATGACCGCGACCAGATAAACGAAGCCGCGCGCCATGGGAATGTAGCTGATGTCCGTTGCCCAGACTTGATTGGGCCGTGTGATCGGAAGACCGCGCAGCAGATAGGGATAGATTTTGTGGCCCGGCGCGGGCTTGGACGTGTTCGGTTTTCGATAGAGAGCCTCGATGCCCATCCGCCGCATCAGCGTGCGGAACGGCGGGGGCAATCATCGTGGCTCAATATTCCGGCTAAGGATTGGTGAGGCTCTCA
The DNA here is from genome assembly GCA_021793595.1 of Acidobacteriota bacterium. The sequence continues at coordinate 2,521 of JAJYSL010000152.1, read as the reverse complement.
TGCAAAAGGTGCAAATCCCATCGTGACTGATTTCATCCGCGAACCGCTTCGTAACCTCGATCTGTTCCGCAAGCGACTTTCGGGCATCCATAAATGATGGAATCGGCCATTTCCAGCCCAGCTTGGATGCTCGTGCCAGCCGACTTCCGGTTAAATCTCACAAACCAACGCCACACGGTTTATGGCGAGGAATCATATACGTTCACCGCGTCTTTCTACGTCGGATTGAGAAACATCGAATTGGTCAGCTGCCGTTAGAATGAAAAGATCGAGGCAGGCCTTTGTCATCGTGGTTCGAGAAGAACACTGAATTGAACCGGCACCAGAACCGGCACCAGACAATGTTAAGCCTCTAGCGCAGAGATTGAGCGGACGCATAAATGATTGATATATAATGAGATGTTTACAATCAGGGCCTGTAGCTCAACGGTTAGAGCAGGGGACTCATAATCCCTTGGTTGGGGGTTCAAATCCCTCCGGGCCCACCATATAAGTTACATAAATAGAAGGCTTAATGGATTTCCCCAGAGGGACCTGGCCTCGTCTGGCGCCTGTCCTGGTGCCTGTTTGTCCGCGACGAAAACGCGCTTCCTGGGTGCGGCAACGATCGACTCGGCCGCGGCCACCGTTCCATCTGGCGCAAGATGGGCGTAGCGCGCGACCATGGCGATGGACTTGTGGCCGGAAAGCTCCTGCGGGGCATTGAGTGAGGCTTCCGCCAGCACTTGCCAAGAGCAAGTAGGTATGGCGGTTGCCGTGCCAGGTATAGCCCGTCACGCCGACCGTAGCCATCGCTGGCTTGAACCAGTAGCGGCAGTAATCGCCCGCCTCCGGGAAGACCAGAGTTTTACGCCGATTTGGGACGAGCGTCTGCTGTTCAGCCAGGGCAGCGAAGGCGACACTGAATAGCGGCACGACGGGCGCCTTGGTCTACACGCGCCCGGTCGGATCCTTGACTTCGTAGAGATGGATCACGTGCTGCTTCAAGCTCACCTGCGGCCGAATGAGCTTGAGCTGCTCACTCCATCTGATCCCTGTGCAGACGCTGAACATGAAGGCTGGATGCTGCCGGCGGGGGCTATCCCACTTAATGACGCGGGAAAGCCGTGCGAACTCGTCCGACGATGCGGATCCATGTCATCGGGGAATGCACCCACTACCCGAGTTCGTCGCCGGATCTCCCGCATCGGCCAATCCACGGCAATATCGCGGGGCAGGTCGCGGGCCACACGATCGAGAAAAGCTGACGCTTTAGTCCAAATGCCGGAATCACGCAATCAATCAAAGAAAACGAAAAACCACCGCTCCAAAAACGACACTATGCGTACCATCCTGCTACCGTAGGCGGGCCGCCCGTGTGGATTTGTGGGGGGCCCGCCTCGCAGTCGGAGCGTGTTTCAGAGTAGTGACAGTGCACACTAAAAATAGATCTTTAATGCGCCTTGCATGATACGAGGATCTCGCGCTGAGGTTATCTCGCCGTCAGTCGGACCCAAGGAGCTTAGAGGAGGACCAAAATTGGTGTGATTGAGAACGTTGAACGCTTCCACTCGGAGTTCGAGTCTCCAGCGTTCAGTCATTTGGTAATTTTTGACAACCGCGGTATCGACGTCCACCAAACCGGGCGAAGTCAGGATATTGCGACCGCTATTGCCAAAGGTTCCGGGGGCATTGACAGTGAACGCCGCGGTGTTGAAGTATTTAGCGATCTTTGCCTGTTCGCTCCGGTTGCTCGGGAGCGTCATAGGAACATTTGGCACGCGGTCTGCCAGATCTGTGCTATTCCCGGTAAACGACTGGTTATACGGGGAGCCCACGCTGAAAGGCATGCCGGAATCCCACGTAAATAGCCCACTAAGTTGCCATCCCCCCAGCGCGATCTTCCTCACGCCAGTGGCGTTGGAATACCAAGGAAGGCCCCAGACACCCATCGCCCGCAAGGTATGGGTCTGATTAAAATCCGAAGGGGCATATCGGAATCCAGGATCGTTCGGGATGGAGATTAACGCGCCGGTCAGGATGTCATTGGCCGGCGACGAATTGTCGTCCATGCTCTTGCTATAGTCGAAGTCGCCCGATAGCGTGAGGCCGCCGCGAACGCGGTGCCGGTACACCACCTCCAGGCCGTTATAGTTCGACATCCCTGTGGGAACTGTTGTAAAGGCCTGCTGAAAATTCTGATTCGGCCGCCGGGACTGAGAATTCGTTGTGGTGGACTTTCCGGGAATGTAAACGGCCTGGTTGTCGTCCTGCACCAGGCTGAGATGCCTGCCTAAGCCGCCGTAGTAGCCAACCGAAACAAAATCGTTGGCGGTAAGAGAGCGTTCCAAGATAAGACTGAACTGCTGCAGGTAGGACAGGCGGAAGTTCTGCGCCAGATTGTATAGCGTCTGCGGATTGATAAACGTCGCAGTTGCAGGAGGGCGAGGGCCGCCCAGCTGAAATCCATTCGCAAATGGGTTTCCTCCTGGAAAATTTGCATAGACATTGGAGACGGGTCCCGGCGGGATGAGCGAGATCG